>JAJWXI010000127.1:0-3853 GCA_021641225.1 Collinsella aerofaciens
TGCATATTCGGTTATGGCGCATGATGCCGCCGATGTGGCGCCGGGTGCCGATGGGCTCCTGTGTCTTCCGTACTTTGCGGGGGAGCGTACTCCGCTCAACGATCCCGAGGCGCGTGGCGTCTTCTTTGGCCTGACCGGAAGGCATACACGAGCCCATATGGTTCGCGCCGCCTTGGAAGGCGTCGCGTATACCGTTGCATCCCATGTCGACATTATCGAGCGAGAGCATGGACTGCCAATTGGGCGCATTATGCTTGTCGGAGGTGGAACCAAGAATCCAGTTTGGATGCAAGCTATCGCCGACGTATGCGGGCGCGAGGTCTCGGTTGCCAAGGTTACGGTGGGCGCATGCTTCGGTGATGCCATCATGGCAGCTCTCGCAGGTGGCGCCTATGCATCATGGGATGAACTCGCCCAAGTCCTTGGCGTTGCACAAACAATCGTGCCCGATATGGCTGCCCACGAGTTATATGCGTCGCGCCGCCATATCTTTGACGAATTGTATGCACGCAACCGTGATCTTATGCACGAATTGGTGTAATGCTGCCGAATTGTATTGCCCACCAATAGGGACTGCGTTGTGCGATTCGCATGTTCCTTGGCATTTTTGCCCACAGGGGGTTAGCGAAGGTCAAAAACAGAGTGCGCATTTGCTGAAACTGCCGACTCGATGCGCTTTGCGTCACAGTTTTTGAGTGAGGCAATGCGCATCGAGGTCCTTGTGAGCGATCTGATGAGCGACTGTGCGCTTATCTCTGTGTTTGGTTCGGCTGGCGCATCGGTCTCGAGCAGTAGACGGTCGAGTGGAGTCTGTCGGGCATATTCGCGACCGCGCTTGGTGGCGAGCATGCGTTCGTTGACGGAAAAATAGCAGCCCGCATTACGCGCGCGGACGAGTTCGTCCGAAGTACCGCTAAACCAGTGGAAGATGATAGCGGGGGAGTCGGGGTTTGGGATGAGTAGTCCATGCGATTCGAGGACGTCCAGTACGGCTCCTGCTGAACGAACGGCGTGAATTGATATCACGCGCCCGGTAAGAGGATGCTGCACGAGTGTATCGCAGAGCCGGTCAAATGCCTGTATTTGTAGCGGCTCACTTCCGGCAAAACGAGCGGAAAAGTCGAGCCCGACCTCGCCGATGTAGCGCTCTTGGGCGGCAACTTCGCAAAGCAGATCGACTTCGGCAGGACCGCAGCGGCCGTCGGCGAGCCACCAGGGGTGGAGCCCAACGCCAGCGATGATGCCTGGTAGGCGACGGGCGCGCTCGTTTGCGGCCGAAAAGTCGCGTGGGTCGACCCCGCAGTCAAAGAGCCCCAGACCCGACGCCGCCGACTCACTGGCTGCAGCATCGGGGCCGAGCATCAAATCAAGATGACAATGCGTGTCAAAGAATTGCGGTTCCATCGCAGGACATCCTGCTAGTCCAGGCGTTGGCCGTCGGCGCGTACGCGCTCGGTGCCGCGGCCGCTGATCTGGCGGATAACCTCGCCGGCGATCATCTGACCCATGATAGGCGGCATAAAGCTGGCGGTTCCGAGCTCGGTACGCTCGTGGATGTTGGAAGGATCGCGGGGCTGTGTCTTAACCGATTCCTCGCAGCTAAACAGTACATGTAGGCTCTTGATTCCGCGCTTCTTACATTCTTTGCGCATGATGCGGCTCATGGGGTCACGTACCGTATCGAAGATGTCGGCAAAGCGGAGGCACTCGGGATGGAGCTTGTTGGCCCCGCCCATGGAGCTAACCAAACTAATGTCGTGGTCCTGAGCATATTTGGCAATGGTGAGCTTGGCCGAGATGGTGTCGATGGCGTCGACGACGTAGTCGAGCTTGCCGTCCGTCTGTTCCAAAACGCTCGCGAAGAAATCATCGATGTTGTCGCTCAGCAAGTATTCGGTGCGCTTGATGACGGTGGCGGCGGGGTTGATGTCGTGGATCATGGCCTCCATCACGTCAACCTTGCACTTGCCGACGGTGCTGTGAAAGGCAATGGCCTGGCGATTGATATTGCTGGGCGCGATGATGTCCTTATCCAGAATGACGAAATGACCGATGCCGCCGCGGGCGAGTGCCTCGCAGCAGTTGGAGCCCACGCCTCCGCAGCCGAGCACCAGCACCGTAGCATCGGCGAGCTTATCGAGTGCCTCGCGGCCCATGATGATTTCGAGTTTGGTGTCGCGTGTCTCGATGGCGGCTGCGGCAGCGGATTCGGTCATAAATATCCTCCGATGGGGAAGCAGGTCGTGTTTTAGCTATCGCCATTATAGGTATTATCACGATTCCATTTGAACCCTTGGGGTTTGTTGAAATGGGATCGGGATTCGCATAAGATGAAGCAGATGGCACCCGTTGCCGCGGGTCAGCCAACTCCGAAACACGTTTGTAGCGTGAGAAGTGGCCGTCTTCGCATTACGCGGGGGCGGCTATTTCATTCGACCTCCAATGTGGATGCCGAGCTCCACAGCCGCGATTACAAGCAATAACAACGTCAGGACATCGTCAATACTCATAGTCCATCTCCTTCTCGGGTAGAGGGAGCTGGCCCATCTGCTTCAACTTCCATTGTAGCTAAATACGAACGAGTGTTCTATAGATGTTCCTATATTAGATAGTTAGACAAACATCTAAATATCGAGTATAGTGTGCGCGTCGAACGAAATGCTGAGAGGAGGTCCTATGCCGGGAGAGGGTTTTAAGGCGCTGGCCGATCCTACACGGCGTCACATTTTGGAACTGCTGCGCGAGGGTAATTGTACGGCCGGAGAGCTTGCCGAGCATTTTGACATCAGCAAGCCGTCATTGAGCCATCACTTGGCGACGCTCAAAAACGCCGGGTTGGTGACCGACGAACGTCATGGCCAAAACATCGTATACAGCTTAAACACCACCGTCATGCAGGATTTAATTGGCTGGTTTATGGGCTTTACAAACACTGAAGGTGATAAGGATGAATAACGAAAACAAGGGCATTCACCCCACGGGGGTATCGTCGCGCGTGTGGATTGCGCTGGTCGCTCTGTGCGTCGCCAATGTCGTAGCGCACCTCATGGTGATGCCGAGCTTGCCTGCGCAGATTCCCACGCACTGGGGCGCGAACGGCGCCGTCGACGGTTGGGGTCCTAGCTGGATGGCCTCCGCGCTCGGCGTGCTGCCTCTGGCGCTTCTCGCAATGTTCTGCGTGGTGCCGCGCATCGACCCCAAAGGTGAGGCATATCGAACCTCGGGCAAGTTCTATCAGGGTTTCGTAATCGCCTTCACCTTGTTCATGTGCGCCATAAGCTGGTTGGGTGAGCTTACGGTCTGGGGCGTGGTGCCGGCGGTCGGTTCGGTCAACGTGCTGATTTCCGGTGCTGTCGGTTTGCTGTTCATCGGCGTAGGCAACTACTTGCCGCGTGTGAAGCAGAACTATACGCTCGGTATCAAGACGCCCTGGGCGCTTGCCGATCCCGAGAACTGGCGCCGTACGCAGCGCTTTGGCGGTGCCTGCTTTATGGTGCTGGGTGTTGGTTTGATTGTGATGGGCGTGGCGGGTAGCGTGCTTTCGAGTGAAGTCGTTGCCGCGGTGATTGCGGTTCTGGCGTTTGGTTCAGCCGGAGCTGCCTACGTCTATTCGTATCTGCTGTGGCGCAAATCGCAGCGAGCCGCTCGTTAAGGTTGCGGAAAACTAGCGTACGCAGTTCATAGTATGTTCCGGGGGACTTTTCCCAGGTAGTATTAGGGGGTGTGGGCAACCATGCCCCTTTTTATTAGAACGCGCGAATTGCCTCTCCGATTTTCCATCACGGGGAGGATCAGAAGATTTCCGCAGCTAGATAAGGAGAAGCTGACTTTGGCTGAGTTCATTTATCAGATG
>JAJWXI010000127.1:3863-5175 GCA_021641225.1 Collinsella aerofaciens
GTTCCCTCATTTCGTTTCCACTAAGGCGAATCAAGAATAGGGAAACAGCAGGTAGAAAGGATAAAACAGGCATATGGCGGAGTTTATCTACCAGATGTATCAGGCTCGCAAGGCCCATGGCGACAAGGTAATCCTTGACGACGTGACCCTGAGCTTCTACCCCGGTGCCAAGATCGGCGTCGTGGGCCCCAACGGTATGGGCAAGTCGACCCTGCTCAAGATCATGGCCGGTATCGAGGAGGTCTCCAACGGCGATGCCAGGCTCACCCCCGGCTACACCGTGGGCATCCTGCAGCAGGAGCCGCCGCTCGACGACGACAAGACCGTCATCGAGAACGTGCGCATGGCGTTTGGCGACATGATCGCCAAGGTCGATCGCTTCAATAAGATCGGCGAGGAGATGTGCGACCCGGACTGCGACATGGACGCCCTCATGGCCGAGATGGGCAAGCTCCAGGACGAGATTGACGCCGCTGACGGCTGGGATATCGATTCCAAGCTCGGCCAGGCCATGGACGCCCTTCAGCTGCCCGATTCTGACATGCCGGTCAACGTGCTTTCCGGCGGCGAGCGCCGCCGCGTGGCCCTGTGCAAGCTGCTGCTCGAGGCTCCCGACCTGCTGCTGCTCGACGAGCCCACGAATCACCTGGACGCCGAGTCGATCCTGTGGCTCGAGCACTTCCTGCACAACTACCGGGGCGCGGTGCTTGCCGTCACGCACGATCGCTACTTCCTGGATAACGTTGCCGAGTGGATCTGCGAGGTCGACCGCGGTCACCTCTATCCCTACAAGGGCAACTACTCCACGTATCTGGAGACCAAGGCCGCCCGTATCGAGGCGCAGGGCAACCGCGACGCCAAGCTCGCCAAGCGCATGGAGGCCGAGCTCGAGTGGGTACGCAGCTCGCCCAAGGCTCGCCAGGCAAAGAACAAGGCCCGTCTGGCTCGCTACGAGGAGATGGAGGCCGAGGCCCGCGCAAGCCAGAAGCTCGACTGGACCGACATCCGCATCCCTGTGGGCCCGCGTCTGGGCAACAAGGTGCTCGAGGCCCATCATCTGCACAAGGAGTTCGATGGCCGCGTGCTCATCGATGATCTTTCGTTCACCCTGCCGCGCAACGGCATCGTGGGCGTGATCGGTCCCAACGGCGTCGGTAAGACCACGCTGTTCAAGACGATTGTGGGCCTGGAGCCGCTGACTTCGGGTGAGCTCGAGGTGGGCGAGACCGTCAAGATTTCCTATGTCGACCAGAACCGTTCCGGCATCGACCCCGATAAGAACCTGTGGGAGGTCGTCTCGGACGGCCTGGAC
>JAJWXI010000128.1 GCA_021641225.1 Collinsella aerofaciens
GCCCTGGGCGATCCGGTCGTTATGGCGGCGACGGCCACCGCGACGGCTCCGGTCGTGGCCGAGCTCGCCCGCGTGCTGCCGATTACCCGCACAGTGGTCGACGAGACGGTGCGCGAGAACCTGCAGCTCGAGGACGACCGCGACCTTGCGAGCCGCGAGAACCGTTTGGTGTCGATCGTGGCGACGGGGGAGAAGACCGTCATTTACGTCAATTCGCGCGACCAGTCCGTGGCGCTCGCCAAGACGTTGCGCAAGCGTGTGCCCGATTACGCAACCCATATCGCGTTCTATAACGCGGGGCTTGCGCGCTCCGATCGCCGCCGCGTGGAGGAAGCATTCCGAGACGGAAGCCTCAGCTGCATCGTTTCGACCTCCGCCTTTGGCGAGGGTGTCAATTTGCCCGATATCCGCCATGTCGTGCTGTACCACATGCCGTTTGGCGCCATTGAGTTCAACCAGATGAGCGGGCGTGCCGGTCGTGACGGACAGCCCGCCGTGATCCACCTGCTCTATTCGTCGCGCGACGCCCGCATCAACGAGCGCCTGCTCGACTGCTACGCACCCGAGCGCGACGAACTCGTCACACTCTATCGCGCGCTGCAGACCATGTGGCGCTCCAACCGCGGTAAGACCGGGGATGATTCATTCTGCGCAAGCGATATCGACATCGCGCAGATGTGCCTTGCCATCGATGCCCGCACCCCGGTCGACGAACGTTCGGTGGCAAGCGGCCTGGGAATCTTCGAAGAGCTTGGTTTCTGCCGCGTTTCGGGGCTTGGCGACACGCGCCGCATCGTGATGGCCGAAAACCCCGGCCGCGTGCAATTGAGCAGGTCAATTCGCTATTTGGAGGGCTTGCGCTCGCGCATGGAGTTCTCGGCTTTCCGGAGTTGGGCGCTCGATTCGTGCGCATCTGATATGCTAGCCAAAGTTAACCGCCCGATCGTACCGCGGGCCTAGGGGAAGGGGACCTCGATGGATGCCGCAGCCCGTACCGCCCATGATTCCACCCTCCAGCCGTTCTCGGAGATGGAGCACTATAAGCATGCCGATGAGCTGCCGCCCGAGATTATGGCGGACAGCTACGACAAACTGGAGCGCCTGTGCCTCAAATATATGAATGAGGACGACTTTTCTAAGGTGGAGCAGGCCTATTGCTTTGCTGCCGAGAAGCACTGCAACCAAAAGCGCCGCTCGGGTGAGATGTACATCAACCATCCCGTCGAGGTGGCCATCATTTTGGCCGATCTCAAGATGGACTGTGACGTGGTGTGCGCCGCGCTGCTGCACGATACCGTCGAGGATACCGAGACCTCGCTTGCCGATGTTTCCGGCCTGTTTGGCGATACGGTGGCCGAGCTCGTCGATGGCGTGACCAAGCTCACCAACATCGAAGTCGACAGCATGGACGAGAAGCAGGCCCTCACGCTGCGCAAGATGTTCCTCGCCATGTCCAAGGACATCCGCGTCATTATCGTTAAGCTTGCCGATCGTCTGCACAACATGCGCACCCTTGCCGCTCTGCGTGAGGACCGTCGCCTGTTTAAGGCTCGCGAGACCATGGACGTGTACGCGCCCCTGGCCGACCGTCTGGGCATGAGCTCCATTAAATGGGAGCTCGAGGACCTGTCCTTCTTCTACCTGGAGCCCGATGCCTACCAGCGCATCGCACGCATGGTGGCGGAGTCGCGCGAGGTCCGTGAGCGCTATCTGGCCGAGACCATCAAGACGCTCACCGACGAGCTCAACCGTATTGGCCTGGAAGACTTCCAGATCAACGGCCGTTCCAAGCACTATTGGTCCATCTACCAAAAGATGAAGCGCAAGGGCAAGGAATTCTCCGAGATCTACGACCTGGTGGCACTGCGCGTCATCACGCATTCGGTGCGCGATTGCTACTCCACGCTCGGCGCGGTGCACACGCTGTGGCACCCCATGCCCGGCCGCTTTAAAGACTATATCGCCATGCCCAAGGTCAATAACTACCAGTCGCTCCACACGACGGTCATCGGCCCCACGGCTCGCCCGCTCGAGATTCAGATTCGAACCTACGAGATGCATGAGCAGGCCGAGTACGGCATTGCCGCCCACTGGCTATATAAGAAGTCGGGCGGATCGTCTGCCTCCAAGACCAACGATGCGCAGCGTCTGGACGACCAGATTAACTGGCTCAAACATTCGCTCGATTGGGCTGCGTCTGATGAGATTACCGACGCCAAGGAATACCTGCATTCGCTGAAGGTCGACCTCTTCGATCAGGAGATCTTTGTCTTTACGCCCAAGGGCGAGGTCATGGCGCTTCGTGCCGGCTCCACGCCGCTCGACTTTGCCTACGCCGTTCACACCGAGGTGGGAAACCATTGCGTCGGCGCCAAAATCAACGGTGCGGTGGCTCCGCTCACGCACGAGATTAAGACGGGTGACCGTGTCGAGATTCTGACTAACAAGAGTTCCAAGCCGTCGCGTGATTGGCTCAAGATCGTTAAGACACCTTCCGCCAAGTCAAAGATCCGCCGCTATTTTGCCGCTGCGACCAAGGACGACGACGCTGCTGCCGGTCGCGATATGCTGTCCAAGGACCTGCGTAAGCGTGGCTATGGCATTTCTACGCCGCGTTCGACGCGTGCGCTCAACGCCGTGGCGGAGCAGTTTAACTTCAAGCAGCTCGAGGACCTGTTTGCCGCCGTCGGCGCCGGCAAGGTTGCCCCGCGCGCTGTGGGCAATAAGGTCGAGCAAATCTTGGACCCCAAGCCCGAGGAACAGCTCACCAAGGCCGAGGCTATCGCCGAGGTCGTGAAGCAGCCTGCTCGCGGCTCCAACCGCAAGCCGCAAAAGCGCGGCAAGAGCGCCAGTAACGGCATTATCGTCAAGGGCGAGAGCAACAGCGGCCTGCTGGTCCGTCTGGCTCATTGCTGCAACCCCGTGACGGGCGACGACATCGTCGGCTTTATCACGCGCGGTCGTGGCGTTTCGGTACATCGCGCCAACTGCCCCAACGTCAAGGGTCTTATGGAACATCCCGAGCGCATGATCGATGTGGAGTGGGACGGCGCTGCCGACACCCTCTTCCAGGTCGAGATCGTGGTCGAGTGCCTGGACCGCATGGGCCTGCTCAAGGATGTCACCATTGCCATTGGCGATGCGGGCGGCAATATCCTTTCTGCCGCCACGTCGACCAACCGCGAGGGTATTGCAACCCTGCGCTTTATGGTCGAGATCTCGGACGCGAGTGGTCTGGATCCGCTGCTGGCTTCCATCAGCAGTGTCGATTCGGTCTACGACGCTCGCCGTCTTATGCCCGGCGAAGGCGGAGCTCAGCTCAAGCGCCGTGTGTAGGTGCGAGAGCCTCTCAGCATCATAGATATTGGTTACGTTCGAGGCATCGTTTGGTGCCTCGAACGTATTTTAGAAGGAGGGTATGCGCATGGGCGATATGACTTTGGACCTGACACCCCGAGGTGCGGCTTCGATTGAGGCGCTCGTCAACGGCCCCATTCAGACCAACAGTTACGCCGTGATTTCGAATGACGAGTGCTTAATCGTCGATCCGGCGTGGGAGGGCGAGTGTCTTGTGGAGCATATCCGCACCGCGCATCCTGAGGTGCGCGTACTCGGCTCTGTCTGCACGCACGGTCATGCCGACCATGTTGGCGGGGTTGCCGGGGTTCGAGCTGTCGTTGGCGACAGCGCGCTATATGAGTTGTGCGCTAAGGACGTGACGGTACCTCGCGCAAATATCGAGGAGCAGCGCGCCATGTGGGGTATCGAGACACCCGATCCGGGTGAGCCGACGCGTTTGCTTGCCGAGGGCGATACAATCGAGGTGGGCGACGTCTGCCTGCAGGTGATCGAGACGCCGGGGCATACGCCGGGCGGCATCGTCCTGTTCGCCGCGACCGAGCGGGGGAACATCGCCTTTGTGGGCGACACGCTTTTCCCGGGCAGCCACGGTCGTACCGATCTTTCCGGCGGTGACGAGGCGGCGATTATGCGCTCGCTCTCCAAACTTGCCAAGATGCTTCCGCCCGATACCGTTTGCTTGACGGGCCATGGCGATTCGACCACGATGGCGCGCGAACTTATGCAGAACCCGTTTATGCAGATGTAGGCTCGAAGCCGTCGTCCGAACCACGAAGACCGCTCAATCGTCAAGCTATTTTCCCCAGTGGGTCGATTCTGTGGGGCAAACGGTCAAAATTTGTCCAATCGGATGGTATTCGTGAACAAACGAACGTTTATGCTCGGGTATGTCGTGGTAAAATCTCAGGCGTTATCGGAGCAACCTTACAGGAGGTTTCTTTTATGCTCGTCAACGCAGCAGACATGCTCAAGAAGGCCGAGGCCGGCAAGTACGGTCTCGGTGCCTTCAACACCAACAACCTCGAGTGGACCCTGGCTATTCTCCAGGCCGCCGAGGAGGCCAAGTCTCCGCTGATCCTTCAGTGCACCGCTGGTGCCGCTAAGTGGATGGGCGGTTTCAAGGTCTGCGCCGACATGGTCAAGGCTGCCGTCGAGGCCACGGGCGTTACCGTTCCCGTCGCCCTTCACCTCGATCACGGTTCTTACGAGGACTGCTTCAAGTGCATCGAGGCCGGCTTCACGTCCATCATGTATGACGGCTCTCACGAGGAGACCTTCCAGCTTAACCTCGACCGCACCAAGGAGCTCGTTGAGCTTGCCCACTCCAAGGGCATGTCCATCGAGGCCGAGGTCGGCGGCATCGGCGGCACCGAGGACGGCGTGACCTCCAGCGGCGAGCTCGCTGATCCTGCTGAGTGCAAGCAGATTGCTGACCTGGGCGTCGACTTCCTCGCCTGCGGTATCGGCAACATCCACGGCGTGTACCCTGCCGACTGGGCTGGCCTTTCCTTCGAGCGCCTGGGCGAGATTAAGGCTCAGACCGGCGACCTGCCCCTCGTCCTGCACGGTGGCACCGGCATCCCCGAGGATCAGATCAAGAAGGCCATCTCCCTGGGTATCTCCAAGATCAACGTCAACACCGACCTGCAGCTCGTCTTCGCCAAGGGCGTCCGCGAGTACATCGAGGCTGGCAAGGATCAGCAGGGCAAGGGCTTTGACCCCCGCAAGCTCCTCAAGCCTGGTCGCGACAACATCGTTGCCCGCACCAAGGAGCTCATGGAGGAGTTTGGCTCCGTCAACAAGGCGTAAG
>JAJWXI010000129.1:0-3827 GCA_021641225.1 Collinsella aerofaciens
GTCGCAGGCAAACTGGAAGGCCTCCTGGCGGAAGTTCTCCCACTCGTCGATCTTCTCGGCGAACTTGCTGGCGTCCACGAGGCGCAGGGCGTCGGCGGCCAGGGCCCAGCGGTCCATGTTGTTCAGGCGCAGCATGTCGAACGGCGTGGTCGTGGAACCCTTCTCCTCGTAGCCGTGGACGCGGAAGGCGTCGTGGCCGGGGCGGTTCCAGATCAGGCGGCGAATCGTGCCGGCATAGGCGTGGAACGCGAAGAGGACGGGCTTCTCGCCGCAGCCGAACAACTCAGCCCAGCGCTCGTCACTGAGAGCCTGGTCGTTCTCGCAGACGTTCTGAATCTTGAGCAGATCGACCACGTTGACGAACCACACCTTGATGCCCAGCTCGCGCAGCATGTCGGTTGCAGCCAGAGCCTCAAGCGTCGGCACGTCACCGCAGGTGGCGACCACGACGTCGGCCTCGGCGAGCGAATCGGCGGTCGATGCCCACTCCCAGGTCGCAACGCCCTCGGCGAGCTCCGCCTTGGCCTCGTCGACCGTCTGGAAGGTCGGAGCAGGCTGCTTGCCGCAGAAGATGGCGTTGACGCAGTCAGTGGACTGGTAAACGCGCTCGGCCACGGCGAGAGCCATGTTGGCATCGGCCGGATAGTAGGCGTTTACGATGTGCGTGTCGTTGGCCTTGTTGAGCAGCAGGTCGATAAAGCCGGGGTCCTGATGCGAGAAGCCGTTGTGGTCCTGACGCCAGACGTGGCTCGACAGCAAAATGTTAAGGCCGCTGATGGGGGCACGCCACGGAATCTCGCGCTTGGTAGCCTCGAGCCACTTGCAGTGCTGGTTGACCATGGAGTCGACCACATGGACAAAGCTCTCGTAGGAGCTCCACACGCCGGAGCGGCCGGTGAGCACATAAGCCTCGAGGAAGCCCTCGCACTGGTGCTCGGACAGCTGCTCGACGACCTTGCCGGAGCCGGCGAGCAGCTCGTCGTTGGCCTCGTCCTCGTAGAAGCCGGCGTCCCACTGCTTCTTGGTCACCTTGTAGGCAGCCTGCAGGCGGTTGGACGCGGTCTCGTCGGGACCAAAGATGCGGAAGTCATCCATGTTCTTGGCCAGAACGTCGGCAGTGTACTCACCAAAGACGCGGGCGGCCTCGGTGGAGCCCCAGCCATGACCCTTAGTTGCGACGGGGACCTCGTGGGCATGAATATCGGGCAGCTCGAGCTCGCGACGCACCTTACCGCCGTTCGCGTTGGGGTTGGCGCCGATGCGCAGCTCGCCGGTCGGCATAAAGGCCGTCACCTCGGGGCGCACCTGGCCCTCGGGCGTAAAGAGCTCCTCGGGCTTGTAGGAACGCAGCCACTCGCGCAGCACGCGGAAGTGCTCGTGGGTGTCCTTGGCGCTCGCCAGCGGCACCTGGTGGGCACGCCAGGAATCCTCGGTCTTCTTGCCGTCGATCTGCTTGGGGCAGGTCCAGCCCTTGGGCGTGCGGAAGACGATCATGGGGTAAGCCGGACGGACCACGGTCTCGCCCGCGGCGGCCTGGGCCTGAGCGGTGGCCTTGATGTCGCAGATCTCGTCGAAGACCCGCTCAAACAGGGCGGCGAAACGCTCGTGGATGCTCGCATGGCTCTCGTCGTCAAAGCCGGCGACAAAGAAGTGCGGCTTATAACCCATGCCCTCGAAGAACTTGGTGAGCTCCTCGTCGGACACGCGGGCAAGGATGGTGGGGTTGGCGATCTTGTAGCCGTTGAGGTGCAGGATCGGCAGAACGATACCGTCGGTTGCCGGGTTCACGAGCTTGTTGGACTGCCAAGAGGTGGCAAGCGGGCCGGTCTCGGACTCGCCGTCGCCCACCACGGCAACGGCGAGCAGGCTCGGGTTGTCCATGACGGCGCCGTAGGCATGGCTGAGCGTGTAGCCGAGCTCGCCGCCCTCGTGAATGGAGCCGGGCGTCTCGGGCGCAAAGTGGCTCGGAATGCCGCCGGGGTAGGAGAACTGGCGGAAGAACTTCTGCAGGCCGGCCTTGTCATCGGTGATGTCGGGACGGATCTCGCGGTAGGTGCCGTCGAGCAGCGACTGGGCGGTACCCGCGGGACCACCGTGACCAGGGCCCATCAGGAAGATGGCGTTCTGGTTGTGATCGGCGATGAGGCGATTGACGTGGCCGAACAGGAAGTTAATGCCGGGCGTGGTGCCCCAGTGGCCAACCAGGCGGTGCTTAACGTCGGGGCGGCCAAAGTCACGCGTCTCACCGGTCTTCTCGTCCACAAAGTCGGTACGCATCAGCGGGTTGGAGCGAAGGTAGATCTGGCCGACGGACAGGTAGTTCGAAGCGCGCCAATACAGATCGACACCCTCGAGCTCGGAAGCCGGAACCTCGTGTCCCAGTTTTTGCCACGGCGTTCCCAGTGTTTTAGCCATTGTTTATATCCCTTCGCTGCGCGGTCACCCTCCGATACGGCAACCTTTCATTGGGACTAGTATATTTGCTAAAACGTTTTATCATGGTGAAAAAACGTTTTAGCATCGTTATCCCTTTCGCAGGCAAGCAAAACCAGACCTTCACCTGCGATATCGTCTATCACAGGCGCTCCACATTCACTTTATGCGAATTGGTAAACGTGTTTAGTTGTGTTTAGTAAGCTCGAGCACGCTGTCCTTTACGATGAGCGCGGGCTCCAGAACAACCTCTTCGGCACGCCTGCCACCCCTACCGGCAAGACGCTTGGACATGCAGCCAAAAGCATGCTCCGCAAGGACACCAGGATCCTGCTCGATCGCGGTCAACGCCGGCTCAAAGAGAACGTCGGCTGCCGAGTTGTCATAGCTCACCACCGAGATATCGCCCGGAATGCTCTTCCCCATCTCATGCAGGCGCTTGAGCAAACCGAGGGCAATGTTATCCGAGCTTGCGAACACGGCGGTGGCGTCAGTTGCGAGCACCGCCTCCGAGGCCTCGTAGGCACTCGAAATGTAGTACTCGCTCTCAAACTCCAAGCGCGCGTCGATCGGCAGGCCAACCTCGCGCAGCGCGCGCTCATAGCCGGCAAGTCGCTTGCGGCCCGTATTGGAACGGCGCGCGTTAACCAAGCAGGCAATGCGACGGTGCCCCTGCTCGATCAAGTAGCGGGTAGCCATGTAGCCACCCATCTCGTGATCGAACATCACCTTGTCGCACTCGAGTCCCTCAATGGCACGGTCGACCATTACAGCAGGGATAGGCAGATGGCTGACCTCTTCGCGCAGGGCGCGGTCGTCCGAGAACTCGTCGCCCACGACCAAGAACACACCATCGACACCGCGCGTCACCAGCTGGCGCAGGAGCTCCAGATCGTCCTCGGCACTTCCACCCGAGCTGGTAATAAAGAGCGCGTAGCCGTCCTCGCGGCAGCGCTTTTCCAGGCTGCCGGCAAGCGAGGCAAAAAAGCGGCTCTCGATGTTGGGAACGATAAGGCCCAGCGTGCGCGACTCACGCATGACCAGGCTGCGCGCAATCTGGTTAGGAACATAGTGGTTACGCGCCGCGACCTCTTTGATGCGCTTGCGGTTTTCTTCCGAGATACGGCAAGGTCGGTTGTTGAGAACAAGCGAGACCGACGAGGGGGAAAGCCCCACCTCCTGGGCAATCTGCTTGAGAGTAACTTTGTTGCCCATCTCGCTCCTTCCGAGTATTCGCGCAATCTCTTGAAAGTATAGCGACCGTCCCTCTACCTCGTTGATAAACACTTTACCAATCCGGTGGACGGCTGTTTTATCGCCGCCAGCGCACCAAATCCGCCCGGGTGGGGTATATTGCATTCGATTGATGAAAACGACCACCATAAGGCGGATAT
>JAJWXI010000129.1:3927-5138 GCA_021641225.1 Collinsella aerofaciens
CCGGGTGGGGTATATTGCATTCGATTGATGAAAACGACCACCATAAGGCGGATATTCGTATGCACGAGAATGACTTTTTTAACGAGGACCTGCTCTGCGCGCTCGCTGGCGTTGCCGGCGAGGACAACGTGCTCATGAGCGAGCCCATGCGCGAGCACACCACGTTTAAGATCGGCGGCCCGGCCGATGTCTTTGTCACGCCCGATACCGAGCAGGGACTCGTCGCCACGCTTGACACCTGCTACCGCTGCGATCTGCCGCTCACCATCGTGGGCAACGGCTCCGACCTGCTCGTCGGTGATAAGGGTATCCGCGGCGTCGTCGTAGCGCTGGGCGAGGGCCTCTCTAACATCACCGTCGACGGCACACATGTTACGGCAGCAGCCGGCGCGCTGCTCTCGGACGTAGCGGCAGCGGCAGCCGAGGCCGGTCTTACCGGCATGGAGCCCATCTCGGGCATCCCCGGATCGGTCGGCGGCGCCTGCTACATGAACGCCGGTGCCTACGGCGCCTGCATGGCCGATGTTTTGGAGTCCGTGCGCGTCTATAAGCCCGCCCGCGCGCTCGACGACGGCACCCGCGGCAGCGGCAATATCATTGAGTTCGATGCCGACGAGCTTAACCTGGGCTATCGCAAGAGCCGCATCGCCGACGACGGCTTTATCGTGCTCTCTGCCACCTTTAACCTCGCCCCGGGCAACGCTGCGATGATCAAGGCCGACATGGACGACTACCGCCAACGCCGCGAGGACAAGCAGCCACTCGACATGCCGAGCGCCGGCTCCACCTTCAAGCGCCCCGAGGGCTACTTTGCCGGCAAGCTCATCATGGACGCCGGCCTGCGCGGCCACGCCATCGGCGGCGCGCAGGTGAGCGAGAAGCACTGCGGCTTCATCGTCAACGCCGACCACGCCACCGCCGCCGACGTCGACGAACTCATCCACCACATTCAAGCAACCGTCAAGGACCAATTCGGAGTAGACCTACAACCCGAAGTCCACCGAGTAGGCGAATTCCTATAAAAAGAAGGCCCTGAAAGGGAGAGGCTTCGTAAGGAAGTCCTCTCCCTTTCGGCTTTTGTAATCCCCCACTTATGATTGAATTGGTAGGTATAATCATAAGTGGAGAATTACAATAGGGAAGGAGGGCTTGACTATGGCGAATGGAAATGCAGTGACTATTCTCGGCTCGGCTCGGCTCGGCTCGGCTCG
>JAJWXI010000130.1 GCA_021641225.1 Collinsella aerofaciens
ACCAAGACCGATGTCATCATCGAGCGCATCGTCAAGCTCTCCAAGGAGGGCAAGGTCAAGGAGATCGCCGATATCCGCGACGAGACCGACCTTTCGGGCCTGCGCATCGCTATCGACCTGAAGCGCGGCGTCGACCCCGACAAGCTCATGGCGAAGCTCTACCGCTCGACCACGCTGCAAGATTCGTTCTCCTGCAACTTTAACGTGCTGGTCGACGGCTACCCCCGCGTTATGGGCGTTCGCCAGATCCTGCACGAGTGGGTCAAGTGGCGTATTGAGTCCACGCGTCGCCGCATTAACTTTGATCTGGGCAAAAAGTCCGAGCGCCTGCACCTGTTGCACGGCCTCGAGGCGATTCTGCTCGACATCGACAAGGCCATCGCCATCATCCGTGGCACCAAGCTCGAGGCCGAGGTCGTGCCCAACCTTATGAAGGGTTTCGACATCGATGAGACCCAGGCCGAGTTTGTTGCCGAACTTAAGCTCCGCAATATCAACGAGGAATACATCCTCAACCGCACCAAGGACATCGCCAAGCTCGAGGGCGAAATCGCCGAGCTCGAGGATATCCTGTCGAGCGAGGACAAGATCAAAAAGGTCATCAGCGACGAGCTTGCCGCCGTCAACAAGAAATACGTGATGCCGCGCCGCACGGGCAGGATCGAGCCCCATGAGGTTATCGAAGTGAGTCTGGAGCCCGAGGTCGAGGAGTACCCGGTGACCATCATGCTCTCGCGCGACGGCTACCTCAAAAAGATGACCGACCGCGTGCTCAAGAAGGCTGCAACGCTCAAGTACAAGGACGGCGATAAACCCTTTATCGAGTTCCCGTCCTCCAACACGCACGAGCTGCTGGTCTTTACCAACAAGAGCCAGGTGTACAAGTGCAAGGTCGCGGCGTTTGAGGACACCAAGTCCGCCCAACTGGGCTCGTACCTGCCGACCGATCTTGAGATGGAACCCGACGAGAGCGTCATCTGGGTCATCGACCCCGAGGACTACAAGGCCGACGCGCTATTTGTCTTTGAGAACGGCCGCGTGGTGCGCGTCGCACTCTCCGGATACGTCACCAAGACCAACCGTAAGCGCCTCAAGAACGCCATCTACGGCGGCAGCAAGCTGCTGTATGCCCAGGTGCTCAACACAGACCGCGACATTGCGCTGGTCTCGAGCGACTACCGCCTGATGAACTTCAACACCTCGCTGCTCAAGACTAAGACGACCACCAACACGCAGGGCGTCCAGGCCTTCACGGCCAAGAAGGGCCGTTCGGTCACCACCGTCGGCACGACCGAGGACATCCTCGGCGCCGGCGTCTCCGCCGAGAAGTTCACCGCGCAGAGCCTACCCTCCGCCGGTGCCCTCATGAAGGAAAACGACATGCCGAGCTTGTTTGACTAGGACGACGGCAGTCGAACCATTGTAGACTCACAAAACGATAGGGCCCGGAAAGCAGCACTGCGTTCCGGGCCCTATCGTTACAATGGAATCATCCCCTATAGACAAAACGCTGCATAAAGTGGGACAGACATCATCCCATCATTCAATCCAAAGGGTTTAGTTGAAAGCCTGATAGGACGCACGCCCGGATGGCTCTTTTTAAGTGAGGACAGGCTTCGAGACCTCGTATTCTCCCCCGCTTTAACTTCAATCGCAGACACACACCCCTGTCTCTCTACGACAAAGTCGATTTCCGCGCGATTATCTCGGGCCCAATAATGCAGTGGGTAGCCAATGGCTGAAAGCTGTTGGGCAACGTAGTTTTCGGTAAGCGCGCCCATGAATGTACCGCCGATACCGGAGAGAATATCGGCTCGTTGAGCACCTGCCTTGGAGACAAGCAGCCCGGTATCCGCCTGATAGATTTTAAAAGACGAAGGGTTAACGAACGCCTCGAGAGGACTTTCAATCTGCCCGACCAGGCTGCAACGTTTCACGGTGCCTGACAATACAAGCCAATCGAGAGCGTCTCCAAATAGAGACGCGTTGCCCCCCGCTCGCACTACCTTGTACTGGAATTTACGGTTTTCTTTGGCAAGCTGCTGCGGGATGGAATCGAAACACGCACGTGTCTTTGCGCTAAGGCGCTCATCGGCATATTTGTTAGTGTCAGCAGAATATCCGTCGAGGATAATCCGGTGCTTTTCGGCAACATCGATGACCGACTGAGCCTCAACATAGGTTTGGACAGCCTCAGGCATTCCACCAATAACAAGATACTGTCGATAGAACCTCAGTGCTTCGTCATGAAGACTCGGAGCAAGGGGCTCCATCGATTCAAATGACGAATGAATCTCGTCGGCCAGCAGGTCGTGCCCCATCGCCCAAAGAAACTCTTCGAAATCAAGCGGAGCCATCTCGATCAAATCGGTCTTTCCAACGGGGAACGAATACGACTGATGATTAATGGCAACCCCAAGGAGCGACCCAGCAGCCGCGACATAATATTCGGGTGCATCTTCGCAAAAGTACTTAAGGGACGTAAGCGCTTCCTCGCATGCCTGGACTTCGTCAATGAATAGCAGGGTTTTACCCGGTACGATGCGCTGTCCCGTGCGAGCCTCAATCGCGCGCACGATCGAATGGGGATCGAGACCGCCCGAAAAGTCAGCCCGAGCCGACCGATCGTTCTCAAGATTAATATAGACAACCGATTCGAAAAGCTCTTGCGCGTACGTCTTGAGCAGATAGGTCTTGCCGCACTGGCGTACGCCCTTGACCAACAGAGGCTTCCTATCAGCCTTGTCTCGCCATTCCCTAAGGAGCCTGTCTGCTTTACGGCGCATGAGCGTCCTTCCTCATGAACTTTTGTTTGGCAATATTTTAACGCAGATTAATTGATTTTTGATTATTTTTCTGCGTTAAAAATCTGGTACCCATGCATGTGACTGCTTACGCAAGCTTGCGGGCGAGCTCACGCACCTCTTCGAGCTTGGGCGACGACGACATGCTGTCGCGCTCCTCCATGCCGCTGATGGTGATAATGCCTTGGTCCTCCCATTTGCAGTATGCGCAGGTGGCCTTGTACGCAGCAATCGCCGCATCGTAGACACCCTCGCTGTGGCTGTCGAGCAGCAGGGCCGTCTTGGCGAACGGGAATCCCGTGGCGCCAAAGGCATACAGGCGGTCGATGACGGCCTTCTCCTGCGCGGTGATGTCGAACCAGTAGATAGGCGAGGCGAACACGACCATGTCGGCATCTTTCAGCGACTCCATCACGCCCGCCATGTCATCCTTCTGCACGCACGTGCCCTCGTGGGCAAAGCAATACTGACATCCCAGACAGCCGGCGATCTTCTTGCTGGCAACGCGGACGACCTCGACCGTGTGGCCACCCTCGCGCGCGGTCTCGGCAAATGCCTCGACCATGGTATCGGTGTTGGCACCCTTACGCGGACTGCCGCTCAATACAACGGTATTCATAAGAATCTCCCTCCTTCGTGCCGCAGGCGCGCGGCACGCTGATTGTTGTAACCAAAACGGATGGAGCTATTCAATCGCCCGCAGATCGCATCTCTTGTTCGTGTTCCCCTTCCCGATTTCGAAACTTGAATATTTTTAAAGTTTCGAAATCGGAATGGCAATCTACAGAAGGATGCGTCGAGGAGCGAGTCCCAGTCGCGCCATGCCGCCAGCGATGTCGACGCACATTCGCTCATGCTACAATCCAACCATCAGAGATGAAAACACAGTCCCCGTCGGGTAGTCGTGGGCGTGCGGGAGTCCGCATCAGTAACCTGCCTCCTTGGTTGTCCCTTCTCTGCATGGTCATCTACATAAAGGAGGAACCAACCATGCAGATCAGCGTGTCGTCCACCCTGACCGTATATCACGACGGCCAATTCTGAGTCGGGCTGGCGGAGCATGTCGAGGACGGAAGGTACGGCGCCGCCCGCATCGTCTTCGGCGCAGAACCGTCCAATGAGGAGATCCTGCGATTCGTTGTCGGCAAATGGGAGAAGCTCTCGTTCTTCGGTGGCGAGCCGACCGAGGCGAGCAAGCCCGCGAAGAACCCCAAGAGACGTGCCCGCGAGGCGGCGAAGGCCCTTAAGCAGCCGGCGATGAGCACCAAGGCGCAACAGGCGCTCGCGAATCAGCGGGAGACGATGAAGCGGGAATCAGCTCGAGCAAGAAGCCAGCGTCGCGCGGAAGAGGCTGATGCGCGCTTCGAGCAGAGAAAACTGAAGCACAAGCAGAAGCATCGCGGACATTGATCGCCATTTGCAGCAAGGCAAACCATATACAGCAGCGGCGTCAATTCCACTTGAAGCCGACGCCGCGTAGACGCTAATGGTGACGGCTATGCACGGGCACGGGCGCGCCACCGCACTTCACAGCTTGTTTCTCAATTATTTGGGACGCACACGCGGCGATCAAAAATGCGGAGCGACTCCGCATGGCTCGAGATTGAGCCGAAGTGCCCTATTTCTTGCCTTCCAGCAGGCCCACGATGCGATCGATGTCGACGGCGAAACGAGGCCTCCCCTCGCGCTCATAGAGGTCAAGGTACGCCTGGCACTCGGAGACAATGCGCTTGGTGTTGCCGTCGATGATGCGCTGGAGTGTCTCGTAGTAGGCCGAGCCCTCGGTCCTGAAGCGGCGCTGGTAGGCCTTGGTTATGGGGAACATCTTGATGTAGTGGATGCCGTGGCGGCAGCCGGGGCGCGTCGTGGGGCGGGGTGGCAGTGCAAAGTATTGGTCTTTGGGCACGTTGGGGGCGATGTTGGAACGCAGCGGCACGGCGAAGTCCCTGCGCTTTCCGCGGAAACGCAGCCTCACCACCACGATGCAGGGGCGGTCGCGCTTAAGCATGAGCTCACGGTCGCCATCGACGAGGTCGAAGTAGTCCTGGGAGATGGATACGATCTTCATCGGTTACGCCCCCTTCATACGAAGCGGGGCCCGCATCGCTGCAGGCCCCTACAGGTGGGCGATATTCTACACCTTGCGGCACCCCGTCGCCCACGGAGGTTAAACGTACACGTAAGCCGTACTCTGAAAGCCGCGGCTTCCGGCAAGTAATTTATACCACGAAAGGTCGCTTTCAATGCGCATAGCTCGCAAAATAACACTCGCTGGGCCGTCACCCCTGGCAGTTACCCTCCAATCTTCATTGGAGTCAGC
>JAJWXI010000012.1:0-2672 GCA_021641225.1 Collinsella aerofaciens
CCCTAAGAGCACCGCTCACAAGCTACGAGGATCTCTCGGGCTTCAAGCTGTTCTGCATCGACACCGGCATCCTCGGAGCACTCTCCGGCCTCTCGCCAGCCATTGTTCTGAACGGGCCCGCTGTTTTTACGGAGTTCAAAGGCTCGCTGACCGAGCAATACGTCGCACAGGAGCTTTTGCTCCAAGGCAAAACTCCCGCGTATTGGTCATCCTCCTCCGGCAATGCAGAGACTGACTTTGCCATCGACCATGCGGGGACCGTGCTTCCGCTCGAGGTCAAGGCGGCAGAGAACCTCAAAGCAAAGAGCCTGAGGATTGCCTGCGAGAAGTTCAAGCTCGAGCGCTGCGTGAGAACATCGTTAGCGGCATATAGAGACGAGGGCACGCTCGTCAACATTCCGCTCTGGGAGATTGGGCAAATCGACAAGCTGGCATAGGCGCTGTGGAGGGGGTGTCCCGTAAGGAGTGTCCCAAACTGCCGGCAGAAAAGGAACGTCCCTATCTGCCGCATTCCCGAAGCAAGGCAACGCCGATGTCTTGGAAACGACAGCGAGCGGGCCGCATTTGAGACAAGGTGACGTGAAACGAAAGGGCGCTGACCTTCTGGTCGCGCCCTTGAAGTTGAACGTCAGATTGTCCAAATGCGGCCCGCGCAGCGTCGGCAGGTTACGGCGTTTGGTAAAACGCCGTAACTCGACGCCGTAACCCTAAAGCTCCGTTACCTCAACGCTGTTGTAGACCTCGTCCCAGCGATCCATGACCAGGTGGCCGGTCTTGGGATCCATGGCGTTGAGCTTGCCGCAGGTATTGGCGGTCTTGAGCACCGTGACGTCGTCGGCACCAGCAGCAATGGCATGCGCAAAGCCGGCGATGGTCGAGTCACCGGAACCCGTCGCGTTCACAGCCGCAATCGCGGGCGTCTTGGCGCGGAACGCGCGGCCCTCATGGAAGCCCACCGAACCGGCAGCGCCCATCGACACGACAACCCAAGGGATGCCGGCAAAGCGGCCGTCGGCGGCAAGCGCCTCGCGCAGGGCATCGACATCGTCGGTCGTAAAAGACGCATCCAGCAGACCGTTAATCTCGGTCAGGTTGGGCTTTACAAGCTCGGGCTTGGCATCGGACGCAAGCGCCGCCTCAAGCGAGGCGCCCGAGGTGTCGAGTAACACCTTGGCGCCCGCCTCCTCGGCGATCTTGACGAGCTCGGCATAGTAGCCGGCATCGACGCCACGCGGCAGCGACCCCGAAAGCGTCACGACGTCCGCCTTCGCTGCAAGTTCGGCGAACTTGGCCGTAAAGGCCTCGAGCTCGGCAGGCGCAATCTGCGGACCGCTCTCCAGCAGCTCGGTCTGATTACCCTCGTGCAGAATATTCAGGCAAATGCGCGTCTCACCGGCAATGGGCACAAAGTCATTCTTGACGCCATCGGCATCCATGAGCTCGGCCATATAGGCGCCCATGTGGCCGCCGAGCAGGCCGGTCGCGAGCACGTCGTCACCCAGCTGCAGCAACACGCGGCTCACGTTGAGGCCCTTGCCGCCAGCGGTCTTTTCGGGCGTCACGCGGTTCACGTCGTCGATGATCAGCTTGTCGAGCTGATAGCGCGTATCGATCGACGGGTTCATGGTAACGGTCAGAATCATATTGAACTCCTGTTTCCGGGGCGCCAAACGCGCGACCCCAAACATACGATAACTCGTTAAAGGATCTCGATCTCAAAGCCACGGGTGACGGTCTCCCCCGGCTTGGCAACCAGGCAGCCGCGCTTATGCTCCAGAACATCGTCCTCGTCAGAGCAGGTGGACAGGCCGCCCCACGGTTCCACGGCCACAAAGTCGCCCTCGGGCTTGCTCCACACAATCAGGTATGGCATATCGGGGAACGTCAGGCGCACGCCCTTGTCCTCGGTTTTCTTGGTCAGCGTAACCACGCGGCTGTCGAGCACGTCAAAGATGGTCTCCGCGAAGTCGAAGAGTTCGTGGGTCAGCGGCAGGTTCTGGCCGATCATGGGGTTCTTGCTGCGATGTTCAACATCAATCAGGCCCGTCGAGGGAACGGCAGTACAGAGCTCGGTGGCCTCGCGCTGCTCAAAACGAAGCTCATAATCGTCATAGGACTCGCCCTCGTCGAGCGGGCACTTAAAGCCGGGGTGACCACCCACAAAGAATGGCATGTCCTCGGTACCCTCATTGGTCACCTCGTACGACACGGCCACCTTTTCCGAATCGATCGCGTAACGAGCAACGATCTTAAACGGATACGGGTACTGCTCGAGCAACTCGGCATGGTCGGCAGAGCTTAGGCTCAGCGCGACCATGCTGTCGCCCTGCTCCTCAAGCTTCCACTCCTGCTTGCGGGCAAAGCCGTGGCGGGCAAGCTTGACCTCGCGGCCGCCCATGGTCATCGCGCGGCCGTCACGAAGGCCGCCGCAAATCGGAAAGCAAATGGGTGCCTGGCCCGACCAGACCGCCGGATCGCCCTGCCACAGGTACTCGCGACCGTTGGCTTTAATCGAAGTGAACGATCCGCCAGCCGTGCTCAGTGCCACGCGAACAGAACCGTTATCAAGAACAAACTCCATAGGAGCCTTCCCTTTCTTACGCCAGCCCGCCGAGTGAATAGGGCTGATAGAAAACCGGCCCGCGCCCCCTCACAGAAACGCGAGCCGTCAA
>JAJWXI010000012.1:2772-23504 GCA_021641225.1 Collinsella aerofaciens
TTGCAGGCATCGATCTTGGCGATCAGGGCATCGTGCTCGGGGGTCTTCTCGTAGGGCTCCTCCAGGAAGGCAAGCATGATGTCGGCCATCAGGAACTCGCCGGTAATCTTGCCGCCAAAGCCCACGATGTTGGCGTTGAGCTCGCGACGGGCATACAGGGCAGAGGTCATGTCGCGAACCAGGGCGCAGCGGGCGCCGGGAACCTTGTTGACAGCGTTGGTGATGCCAATGCCGGTGCCGCACAGAGCCACACCAAAGTCGGCCTTGCCGCTGGCAACTGCCTCGCCCACGGCCTTGCCGTAAATGGGATAGTGCGTGCGGCTGTGGCTGTAGGTGCCGCAGTCGAGCACCTTGTAGCCGGCCTGCTCCAGGCGGTCGGCCAGATAGATCTTCTCGTCCGTAACGATATGGTCGCAACCGATTGCGATGGTCTTCTTCATCAGAACGTCCTTTCGTCTGAATTCACAAGTTGAGGTAGAAGTTCGAGTTCTCGGTGGCTCTCGTTAGGCCATCTTGTTGAGCATGTCGACACGGATCTGATGACGACCGCCGGCGTACTGAGCGCGCAGGAACTCGCGAGCGATCTTCTTGGCGACCTCGGTGCCCACGACGCCCGGGCCCATGGTGACCATGCGCGAACCGTTGTGCTCGCGGGTCATGTAGGCGGAGCGCTCGTCGGAAATGTTGGCGACAACCATGCCCTTCATCTTGACGGCGGCCATATAGGAGCCGACGCCGTACTTATCGAAGGCAAAACCCTGGGAATCCTTGTGCTCCAGCAGGTCCTTGGCGACGGCGGTCGCGGAATCGACAAAGTCCGCGGCAGGGGTCTCGGAATAGTCGACGACCTCGTGACCGTCGGCGATGAGCATCTCCTTGATGGACTCCTTCATCGACATGCCGTCGGCATCGGAAGCGATAACAACCCTCATGACATCCTCCTTGAGAGATACGCAGGCGCGTAGTTTCTGTTTGGAAGTGTTGAATCGCGTTCAGGTCCGGGCATCTGAATGTGCGGTTCTTCACTGTTCATGTTTATTTGAACACATTCGAACATCGAGTGCAACCATTATTTGTTTAACTTTGTTCTTTTTTGAACAAATACCGTTCACGGTTGATTGCCGACCGTTTGAGCCCGGCGCGGACGCAGCGACCATGTGTTCAACAAACAAAAGGGCGGCCGAGAACGTGTCTCGGCCGCCCCTTCGGCGGTATTCCCCGGTATATACAGCTGTTTTAGCTACTCAGACTGCCCGCCCTTTTTAGCGTGCTTGGAAGGAGCGCTCAGAAAGCGGCCCGTCAAATAGTTCGCCGGGCCGGAAATATCAATCCCCAGTAGCGTGTGTCCCAGCCACAGAAACGCCGCGAGCACCAGCAGCGGGATAACGCACGAGGTCACGATCATCACAATGACGCCTTCGATGAGATCGGTCACTTGCTGCACAATTTCATCGGTCATCTGCTTGGCGCCGCTGGTCACCGACGTGACCAGGTTCGAGGCCCCATCAGTCAACTGCTCGAGCACGTTTTTGGACTCCGTGGCCTCGGATTTTTTCTTGTTCGATTTTGAGCTGGTCTCGGCTGACTTGTCCGTGGCGTCGGCCGCGTCCGCAGCGTCCGCAGCCTTTTGCTCAGCTTGCTCAATACTTACGCGATACGTTTCATCGACCTTCTGCGACACCCATACGCTCGCGGGCACGAGCGCCATGCCGATCACGGCAACCACCAACACGCGCGTCGCCACACGGCGCAGGACAGTGCTCGTGCTCCAGCGCCCGTGAATGCCGAGCGACACCGCAAAGAGCACCAACGCAAACGGGATTAAGATGCCCAGGCCAACCGACCACAAAATCGTGAGCAAATATTTCTCCAGGTATAGCACGGCAAGCACGATACCAAGGTTGCCTGAAAGCTGTGCGAGCTGCTCGGCAACCGGCGTTCCCGTATCACCCGGCAGCGCGGTAATGCCCGCAGACAGCGCCACGCACGAGGTCGTGAGCGCCAGTACGTTACCTTTCTTTTGATCGATGACCTCGATGGTGGAGTCCCAAGTTTTGGTATCGGCAAAATGCGGACGAGCTACAAAGCCCGACAGCAGCGCCAGTACCACGAGCGCAACGATAAAGCCAATCTGCAGCTTTTTGTTTGCGCACACGACATCGGACAGGCTGGGCTGCAGCTCTGTTACCGTCATGTGCTCGGTTATCTGGACAGGACGCCCATGAGCCATCTCGTGCGCGTCTCTTTTTTGTATTGACCCGTTATCCGGCATTTGGATACCTCCTCAGTCCGGCGTTTAATGCGAAAGAAAGTATACCCACCGAGCAAAAAACGAACGGGAAGACGAACAGAGCGCACCAAGACTGTCCCCAATGACTAGTCGTTTAAGAACGTCCCCAATGACTATCTCGGGATGAGTTGCGGTGGAATAGGGATTGTTTTGCGCCTGCCGGCCCCTATTCAGTCCCTATTTCACCGCAAATTGGAGGAGAACAGAAAAAGCCCTGCCGCGGGTTTGCAGCAGAGCTTTTGGAAGGGGACGAGGTTATGCGGACTCGTTAGGCGAGCTTGGCCTCGAGCTCGGCGATGCGCTTGTAGGCATCGATGGTAAAGCGGGCCTGCTTCTCCAGGATCATAGTGGTCATGAGAGTGTCCTGAGCGTGAGCCATGATGAAGGTCATCTCCATCTCGCCGCCGCCGGCCTCCTGCGAAAGCAGCTTGGTCTGCGTGTCGTGGGCACCGATGAGCGCATCGCTGGCATCCTTGTGCAGCTGCTCGGCCTTCTCAAAATCACCCTCGCGAGCAGCATCGAGCGCTGCAAGCAGATCGGTCTGGGCGTCACCTGCGTATGCGACAATCTCGAATCCAACCATCGAGATTTCTTCTTTGGTTGCCATATTGCGTTCCTTTCACATATGAACCAACGGA
The DNA here is from genome assembly GCA_021641225.1 of Collinsella aerofaciens. Classification (GTDB taxonomy): domain Bacteria; phylum Actinomycetota; class Coriobacteriia; order Coriobacteriales; family Coriobacteriaceae; genus Collinsella; species Collinsella aerofaciens_AJ. The sequence goes on from JAJWXI010000012.1 coordinate 5,701, forward strand.
GAGCATCGCGTCCGGGCATACGCGCTGCGCTGTGTATGACAGAAACAATAACATTCAAACAAAAAAGAACAATACAAACCGTTATTTCGAGCCGTGAACGGTCTATTATCACCCGTGAACGGTTTTCAAACCATTTCGAACAATATCAAACATGATTAGCGGAAACCTAAACAGGACCGCACCCTAACGCAAATCGCGCACCGTATCGCCCTCTACGAGCACGCCGGGGATCAGCATGTGCTCCACGCCAGACGCAACCCCCTCGGCGCCGGCAATCTTGTCAACCGCCCACATGCCGACGCGCTTGTTGTCGAAGCGCACGGTGGTCAGGCGACAATCGGGCACGATATCGCCCAGACTATCGTCAACACCCACCACGCTCACGTCCTGGGGCACGCGCTTTCCGCGCGACTCGAGCCCGCGAATGCAGCCGTAGGCCATGGCGTCGTTGGAGGCATAGATGGCAGTACAGGTCGGATCGTCCGCCAGAGCCTGACCTGCGGCATACCCACTTTGAGCCGTCCAATCGCCACGGACGAGTCGCGGCGGCTCAATACCATGTGCGCGCAATGCCTCGCGCCAGCCCTCCTCCCGCTGCATGCCCGAAAGCGAGCGCTCGGGACACGAGATAAAGTGCACGGTCTTGTGCCCCTGCCCCAGCAAGTACTCGACAACCTGGCGCGAGCAATCGAACTGGTCGTTATCGACCGTCGAGCACAGCGGGTGCTCCAGCATGGTAACGAGCACCGTCTGCATACCGGGCAGCGGCTCAAAGGTGCCAAAGTCCGCCGGCATGCGGTTCATGATCACAACCATACCGTCCACCGGCAGCGCGCTCATGCGCGATGATGCGCCCTCGAGGGTATAGGGGTGTCCATCTACTTTAGTAAGGGTGATGGCATAGCCGTGTTTGTCGGCGGCGGCGGCAAAGCCTTCCATGCGGTCGAGGTTGCCGGTACCGGTAATGTTGAACATGGCGACGCCGACAGTCTTAAACTTACCGCGACGCAGCGACCGGCCGGCAAAGTTAGGACGATAGCCAAGCTCGCGCATGGCGGCGCGTACCCGCTCCTTGGTCTCGGGGCGCACGCTGGGCGAATCGTGCACGGTGCGCGAGACTGTCTGCTCCGAGACGCCCGCGAGACGTGCCACGTCCTTAACGGAAACCGATTTTTTAACAGCGGCCATAGGTCGATCTTTCTATGTCAACGATGCCATTGGTGGCACCCTACGCAGTCATTTTTAACGCCTTCAAGTATATCCAACGCCTCCCCCACCATACGCTCACCACCCAAAACCTACCGTTCACCGACATTTTTGCTTCCCCGAACGGCTTTTGTCGCCCAAATGTTAACGTTGCCATTGCACAAACACAGAGCCACCGGGCGGCTCAAACGTTTACGCGTAAGGAATCGACGGTTCGCAGGCACAGGAACCACCGGTTCGCGTCTTTTTTTGTGTCGCAAAATGGCAACGTCAACATTTTGGCAACCGAACGCCAAAAGCTACCATCGTTGCTAATCCACCGTCTCTTAGGAGCATTGCATGGAGCAACTCATCGCCATCATCGAAAAGGGACAGCCCTTTTTCAACGCGATCGCCCGCAACAAGTACCTCAAGGCAATCCGCGACGGCTTTATCTCCGTCATCCCCATCATCATCTTCTCGTCCATCTTCTGCCTGGTAGCCTCGGTCCCCAACATCTGGGGTTTCTACTGGCCCGATGACATCAACAACGCCCTGTGGAAGTGCTACAACTACTCCATGGGCATCCTGGCCATCGCCTGCGCCGCCACCACCGCCAAGCACTTCGCCGACGCTCAGAACCGCGATCTGCCCAAGAACAACCAGATTAACTTCATCTCGTGCATGTGCGCGGCCATCATCGGCTTCTTGCTCCTTTCGAGCGACACGATCGCCACGGACGCCGCCAGCGGCTTCAACACGACCTACCTTGGTTCCAAAGGCCTGCTGACCGCCTTCATCGCTGCGTTTGTGACCGGCATCATCTACAAGTTCTTCATTAAGCGCAACATCACCGTCAAGATGCCCGAGCAGGTTCCGCCCAACATCTCGCAGACCTTTAAGGACATCATCCCCTTCTCCGTCTGCATCACCGTCTTTTGGGTCTTTGACATCGTCTTCCGCGCTGCTTTTGGCTTCTGCTTTGCCCAGGGCGTCATCCAGGTGTTCCAGCCCCTGTTCACCGCTGCCGACGGCTACATCGGCCTCGCTGTGATCTACGGCGCCATGAGCCTGTTCTGGTTCGTGGGCGTCCACGGCCCCTCGATCGTCGAGCCCGCCATCGCCGCCGCCCTCGTTGCCAACATGACCGACAACCTGGCTGCGTTCCAGGCCGGCCAGCACGCTTCCGCTGTCCTGACCCAGGGTGCCCAGTACTTCGTCGTCTGCATGGGCGGCACCGGCGCCACGCTCGTCCTGGTCTTTATGTTCTGCTTCCTGGCCAAGTCTCAGGAGATGCGCGCCGTCGGTAAGGCCGCCATCGTCCCCGTCTGCTTTGCCGTCAACGAGCCGCTGCTGTTCGCCGCGCCCATCGTGCTCAACCCCGTCTTCTTTGTCCCGTTTGTCTTTGCCCCGATCGCCAACATCTGGATCCTCAAGATCTTTATCGACTTCTTGGGCATGAACGGCTTTATGTACACCCTGCCTTGGACCGTCCCCGGCCCCATCGGCACCATCATGGGCCTGGGCTTCCAGCCGCTCGCTTTTGTGATGCTCGCCCTTATCCTGGTCGTCGACTTCGTTCTGTACTACCCGTTCTTCCGTGCCTATGACGCCCAGAAGTGCGCCGAGGAGGCCGAGATCTCCCAGGAGGAGCTCGCCGCCAAGAACGCCGAGAAGGCCGCCAAGCTCAACGATGCCTTCCAGGGCAAGGCTGACGCCAAGAGCGTTGCCGCCGGCGCTGCTGCCGAGGCCGTGAAGGCCGACTCCCCCGCCGCTCCCGCAGCACCCGCTGCCGAGACAACGACCGCCAGCGACCTCAACGGCAAGCGCGTGCTCGTGCTCTGCCAGGGCGGCGGAACCTCGGGCCTGCTCGCCAACGCGCTGGCCAAGGCCGCCAAGGAGCGCGGCATTAACCTCGAGACCGCTGCCGAGGCCTATGGCAACCACGTGGACATGCTCCCCGACTTTGACCTGGTCGTCCTGGCCCCGCAGGCCGCAAGCTACCTGGCCGACCTGCAGAAGGACTGTGAGCGCGTGGGCAACAAGTGCGTCGCCTGCCGTGGCAAGCAGTACATCGAGCTCTCCCAGAACGGCGACAAGTCTCTCGCCTTCGTGAGTGAGCAACTTTCGAAGTAAGTAACGCCCAGGGCCAGCCGACCATCCAAGACCGGCTGGCCCTTCGATTTAGACGATTGGATCATCATGTCCGTTAATCCTGCTAGCGTCACCAACCCGCCCGCGCAGTTTCCCGAGGACTTTGTCTTTGGCGGCGCCACCGCTGCCTACCAGGTAGAGGGCGAGACCCGCACTCACGGTAAGGGCAAGGTTGCCTGGGACGACTTTCTGGAGGCCCAGGGGCGCTTCTCCCCCGATCCCGCTTCGGACTTCTACAACCAGTACCCCGTCGACCTGGAGCTGTGCGAGGAGTTCGGCATCAACGGCATTCGCCTCTCCATCGCCTGGAGCCGCATCTTCCCCAACGGCACCGGCGAAATCAACCCCGAGGGCGTCCAGTTCTACCACGATCTCTTCGCCGAGTGCCACAAGCACCACGTTGAGCCGTTCGTCACGCTGCATCACTTTGACACGCCGCTTCCCCTCTTTGAGAAGGGCGACTTCCTCAACCGCGAGACCATCGACGCCTTTGTGGACTTTGCCACCTTCTGCTTTAAGGAGTACGCCGACCAGGTGACCTACTGGTTCACCTTTAACGAGATCTGGGCCGACGCCTCCAACACCTACATCGAGGGCACCTTCCCCGGTGGCGTCAAGGCGCATCTGGCCGAGGCCTTCCAGTGCGAGCACAACATGATGCTCGCCCACGCCAAGGCCGTGCTGGCCTTCCACAACGGCGGCTTTAAGGGCAAGATCGGCGTCATCCAGTCGTTGGAGTTCAAGTACCCGCTCAACGAGAACGACCCCGCCGACATCAAGGCCGCCAACAACGAGCACGTGCTGCAAAACCAGTTCCTGCTCGACGCCACCTTCCGCGGCGACTACGCGCCCGACACCCTCGAGTGCGCCAACCGCCTGGCTGCCGTCTCGGGCGGCACCATCGAGATCCTGGACGAGGATCTCGAGATTATGCGCGAGGCAGCGCTCTACAACGACTACCTGGGTGTCAACAATTACCAGTGCCGCTTCCTCAAGGCTTACGATGGCGAGAACGACCTGCACCACAACGGTACGGGCGAAAAGGGCACCGGCCGCTGGCGCGTCAAGGGCATCGGCGAGCATGTGAACAAGCCCGGCATCCCCACCACCGACTGGGACTGGATCATCTATCCCGAGGGCCTGTTCGATCTGCTCGTCTACATTAAGCAGCGCTACCCCAACTACAAGCAGATCTTCATCACCGAAAACGGCATGGGCTACAAGGATCCCTACAAGGACGGCTTTGTGGACGACCAGCCGCGCATCGACTACATCGAGCAGCACCTGCGCTGGCTGCTCAAGGCCATGGAGGTGGGCGTCAACGTGGGTGGCTACTTCCTGTGGAGCCTGCAGGATCAGTTCTCCTGGACCAATGGCTACAACAAGCGTTACGGCTTCTTCTACGTTGACTTTGAAACCCAGAAGCGCACGCCCAAGGCAAGCGCCTACTGGTACAAGCACGTGGCGCAGACCCGTCGTCTGGACTAAAGACTAGCGGGGTTGCCTGCCCACATAACCTGTCCCCATTTCTCAGCCGGGGGCGGCACGTCACACGGCGCGCCGCCCCCGGTCTTTTCGTGCAGATCGGAAGCCGTTTATCTCGATCTGTAACATCTAGCTGAGATTTTCGGCCCTAGCTGTTACAGATTGAGACGAACAGGATTGCTCTTTCCGAAGAATCTAAATCTGTAACACGTAGCCCGCTTTTGACCGTCTACCTGTTACAAATCGAGACAAACTGAGTAGGACCTAACCCCGTATGTCCCTAACAGTCGAGCGTTCGACCAGCGTACTCGGCACATGAATCGCCTCGATAGACGAGTTCTCTCCAATCGCCGCCTCAAACGCAAGCTTACCGACACCGCGCAAATCAAATCGCAGCGTCGTCAGCCGATTGTGAGGAACAAGTCCCTCGAGTGCGTCGTCGATACCAACCACGCTCACGTCGTCGGGCACGGACAGGCCCGCGTTCTCGAGCGCGGCGATAACGCCCAGCGCCATCTGGTCATTTGCCGCAAGCACGGCAGTCGGCGCCTGCGACCCGCCGGCAAGCACCTCGGCCGCAATCCGCTCGCCCATGGCGTACCCACTGTCCGCACTCCAATCGCCACGCAGCATCGGAGCGGCATCGATATGAGCACGACCCAGCGTATCGCGCCAACCGGCCTCACGAAAACGCGAGGAAATCGAGTTTTCCGGACCCGCCACAAACCGCATATTCGAGTGACCATGTTCCAGCAGATAATTGGTCAACAGCTCGCACGAACCATACTGGTCAGAGTCGATCGTCGTGCAGCGCGGATGCGCATACATGGACAGGATGACCGTTCGCACTCCCGGCTGGGGAACAAACTCCTCAAAATCGGGAGCCATGCGGTTCATGTTGAGAATCATGCCGTCGACGGGTCGCTCGACCATGCGGCGCGAGGCATCGGCAAGTGCATAGGGCTTGTCGCCGCCCATCTCGATCATAGTGACGGCAAAATCGTGCTCGCGCGCCGCTTGCATGATACCCTCGAGCGTCGCCAGGTTACCGACACGCGTGATGTTGTACATGCACAGGCCAATAGAACGATACGACCCGCCGCGCAACGCCGTTCCAGCAAAATTGGGACGAAAGCCCAGCTCTTCCATGGCGGCCAGCACACGCTTGCGCGTCTTTTCCGTCACGTTGGGCATACCGTTGACCACGCGAGACACAGTCTGGCGGCTCACGCCAGCGAGCGCCGCAACCTCTGCCGCGCTCGCCGAACGACCATTCCTTGTCTGCTGAGCCATGCCTTCCACGCTAACCTGCTTCCCAACTATTCCCCGCGCCCATGGCGCATCGTACATACATTGATAACGTGCTCATAATACCCGAGCCATATACCACAACATGAAAACTTCTGTCAATCAAAACCGCTTACCGAACAAATACAACCGTTCGCGGCTGTTTGAAGTTGTTTTGTTTCTATACATCCCAACCGGATGTTAACGTGCTCATTGTCAAATGTTCACGTGCTCATTTTGGTTCTAATCATTTTAGGTTAGCGTTTATCGGGCTTTTTCACCCCTGAACGCTAACCAGGGAGCCTCCTGAGCGCAAACGCACAATATCGAACAGCTAGACGAGAGGGTGTATGCATATGTCTTTGCTAAACCGCGTACAGCAGCTGCCGAAGGGCTTTGTTTGGGGCGCCGCAACCGCTGCGTACCAAACGGAAGGTTCCACGAAGGTGGCAGGCAAGGGTAAGACCATGTGGGACGATTACCTTGTCGCCCAGGGTCGCTTTTTGCCCGACCCGGCCAGTGATTTCTACAACCGTTACGAGGAGGATATCCGCCTTTCTGCCGAGCATGGACTCAACGCCATCCGTGTGTCCATCGCCTGGACCCGCATCTTCCCCAACGGCGACGATGCCGAGCCCCTCGCCGAGGGCGTTAAGCACTACCACGAGTTGTTCGCCTGCTGCAAAAAGTATGGCGTCGAGCCCTATGTGTCCCTGCATCACTTTGACTCCCCCGCCGCCCTGTTCAACCAGGGCGACTGGCTCAACCGCAAGACCGTCGACGCCTATGTGCGCTATGCCGAGTTCTGCTTCCGCGAGTTCCGCGAGGTCAAGAATTGGTTCACCATCAACGAGCTCATCAGCCTCTCGCACTCCCAATACATCCAAGGCAACTTCCCGCCCAACCATCACTTTGATGTGACGAGCGGCATCCAGAGCCAGCACAACGAGCTCGTTGCCCACGCCCGCGCCGTCAACCTGTATAAGGATCTTGACGAGACCGAGCACCTGGGCGGCCGCATTGGCATGGTCAACGTCCTGACGCCGGCATATCCTGCCACCGACTCGCCCGCCGACCAGCACGCCGCCGACCTGTACAACGCCTTCTACACCGACTTCATCATGGACGGCGCCTTCCTGGGCCACTACTCCGCGCGCACCCTCTCACTCATCAACGAGATTCTGCGCGCCAACAACGCCACACTTACGGTTGAGGACAGCGACATGGAGGAGCTCGCCAAGGCGGCGCCCCGCAACGATATGTTCGGCCTCAACTACTATCAGTCGGCGTTTATCGCCGCCTACGATGGCGAGTCCACCAACAGCTTTAACGGCACCGGCGACAAGGGCACCTCGTGCTTTAAGTTTAAGGGCGTCGGGCAGCAGGTCGATATGCCGGGTATCCCCACCACCGACTGGGATTGGCTCATCTACCCGCAAGGCCTCTACGACACGCTCAAGCACATCAGCGCCACCTATCCCAACCTCCCCGTCATCTATATCACCGAAAACGGCCTGGGCCACAAGGACCCCGAGCCCGACGCAAACGGCATCGTCGCCGATCCCGAGCGCATCGACTTTGTCGACCAGCACATGGAGAAGGTGCTCCAGGCGCGCGCCGAGGGCGTCGACGTCCAGGGCTACTTTATCTGGAGCCTGCAGGACCAGTTCTCGTGGGCCAATGGCTATAACAAGCGCTACGGCCTGTTCTACATCAACTTCGACACGCAAAAACGCTACATCAAGCAGTCGGCACTCTGGTACAAGGAGCTCGCCGACACTATGGCAGACGCGCAGTAGCGCATCGCCTCGCTTTCCCCCGAGAAGGGAGCGGCCCTATGCGATACAAACCCAGCCGCTCCCCTCTCTCCCCCTGGGACCGACCCCGCCTGCACCCGGGCTTTTAGCAAGCGGGAGACCATATAGGTTTTCAACGTCCATGCCATTAAGATTTCATGCAAAGAGGAGCGTGAACTATGGAATCGATCGTTAAGTTCTTGGAGAAAGGCCAGCCGTACTTCGACAAGGTCTCTAAGAACATCTACCTTCAGGCCATTAAAGACGGCTTTTTGGCAGCAATGCCCATCATCCTGTCTTCTTCTGTCTTCCTGCTTATTTCGACCCTGCCGGGCGTTGTCGCCACGGTCGGCGGCTTTACGCTGCCCGACTGGTGGAACGTCGACGTCGTGAACTTCTGCAACAAGGTTTACAACTTCACGATGGGCGTCGTGGGCATCATGGTCGCCGGCACCACCGCAAGCGCGCTGACCGGCTCCAAGAACCGCCGTATGCCTGCCGGCAAGGCCATCAACGCCACGAGCACCATGGTCGCCGCCATGTGCGCTATGCTCATCTTGGCCGTTACCCAGACGAGTGCCAAGATCGACGGCGCCGATGTCTCGGTGTTCTTTACCGACAACATGGGCACCAAGGGCCTGCTGAGCTCCTTTGTCGCCGCATTTGCCACGGTCAACATCTATGCCTTCTGCATTAAGCGCGACATCACCATCAAGCTGCCCAAGGAGGTTCCCGGCGCCATCGCCCAGAACTTCCGCGATATCTTCGCCTTCAGCTTCTCTATCCTGTTCGTCGCCGTCATCGACCTCATCTGCCGCACCTTCCTGGCCGTCCCGTTTGCCAACGTCATCTCCACGCTGGTGAGCCCGCTGTTCGCCGCCGCCGATTCCTACGCCGGTCTCGCCATCATCTGGTTCATGATCCCGCTGTTCTGGTTCATGGGCATTCACGGCCCCTCGGTTGTTAAGCCTGCGCTCAACGCCGCCCTGTTTGGCAACATCACCACCAACCTCGCCACGCTGCAGGCCGGCGGTCATCCTGCCCTCGCCCTCACCGAGAACTTCGGTAACTACATCGGCGAGCTCGGCGGCACGGGTGCCACGTTCATCGTCCCGATCATCTTCCTGCTCTTTATGCGCTCCAAGCAGCTCAAGGCTGTTGGCAAGGCCTCCGTCGTGCCCGTGATGTTCGCCGTCAACGAGCCGCTGCTGTTCGCCGCGCCCATCATCCTCAACCCGTACTTCCTGATTCCGTTCCTGTTTGCCCCCGTGGCCAACGTCCTCATCGGTAAGTTCTTCATCGACTTTTTGGGCATGAACGGCTTTATCTATGCCATGCCGTGGGCACTCCCCGGACCGATCGGCACCTTCATCGACACCAACTTCCAGCCGATCTCTCTGGTCCTGGTTGTCGTCCTGCTGGTCGTTGACTTCTTGATCTACTACCCGTTCTGCAAGGCCTACGACAACGTCCTGTGCAAGCAGGAGGCCGAGACCCTGGCCGAAGAAGAGACCAAGGCCGTCAAGGCCGTCAAGACCGCTGCCGCCCCCGCCGTTGAGGCTCCCGTTGTCGAGACCGCTTCTGCCACTGAGGCCTCCGCAGCTCCGTCCGCCCTTAAGGGCAAGGATCTGAGGGTTCTGGTTCTGTGCGCTGGCGCCGGCACCTCTGCACTGCTCGCCAACGCGCTTAAGGAAGGCGCCGACGAGCTGGGCATCGACATTACCGCCAACGCCGGTGCCTACGGCAGCCACTACGCCATCATGGACCAGTACAACGTCATCGTTCTGGCTCCGCAGGTTCGCACCTATTACAACGAGATGAAGGCCGACACCGACCGTCTGGGCATCACGCTGCTGTCGCCCAAGGGCAAACAGTACATCGACCTCACTAAGGATCCCAAGGGTGCCGTCAACTGGATCGAGGAAAACCTCGAGGCATAAGACGCTGACGCTACCTGCCGCTCGCAGACAAAAAAATGGCCCGTGCATCGATGTGTGATGCGCGGGCCATTTTGTTTAGACCGCACCCATCCTCCTGTTCATCTTAATCTGTAACATCTAGCCGAGTTTTTCGGCCCTAGCTGTTACAGTTCGAGATGAACGCACAGGCCAAGCCGAAAATCTCAATATGTAACATGTAGACCACTTTTGACCGCTTAGATGTTACAGGTCGAGACAAACGGAATATGCCGGGCCGAATTGTCTAAATCTGTAACACTAAAACCGATTTTGGACGTCTACCTGTTACAGATCGAGATGAACGAACCGGGCAAGCCTACGCCCGCAGGTCCTTTACGCTGGAACGCTCGACCAACACGCCCGAGACGAGCGTACGGCTTCTGGAGCTCGGAGCTTCCAGACCCGCGACGACCTCGTTGAGCGCACGGACGCCCAGCTCGCGGTGGCGAAACTTTACCGACGTCAGAATCGAGTTGGGAATCGTCTTGTAGAGCTCATCGTCGAAGCCGATCACGGACACGTCGTCGGGCACACTGAGCCCTTTGTCACGTAGAGCCATCATCACGCCGTTTGCCATGCAGTCGTTAGCAGCGAGGACCGCCGTGCAATCGGGCTTATCGGCAAGCACAAGGCCCGCGGCATAGCCACTATCCGCATTCCAATCGCCTTGCAGAGGCTCGGGCGGCTCAATGCCACGCGCCTCGAGTGCCGCACGCCAACCTTTCATACGACACTGGCTCGACAGCGACTCTTTCTTACCAGAGACGAAGTACACGTTCTTGTGCCCGCGATTTAAGAAGTACTCGCACGCCATGCGCGCACCGCCCTCTTGGTCGTCACTGACGGTGGAGCAGGTAGAATGCTCCATCGGCGTAATAATCACCGTCTTGAGGTCTTTCGGTGCCTCAAAGGTATCAAAGTCATCGACCATCTGACGCAGGTTGAAAATCATGCCGTCGACGGGAAGCTGCGACATCCTACGCGCCGCTTCGGCAAGGGTCATCTTCTCCCCCGCCCGCTTTTTGATCATCGTGAGAGCAAAGCCTCGCTCTTCGGCGGCATCAGCGATACCGTCGATCATGTCCACGTTGCCGCCCGACAAGTGGAACAGCACCACGCCGATGCACCCGTAACGGCCCAACTTGAGTGAACGCGCGGCAAAGTTCGCCCGGAACCCAAGCTCCTCCATGGCCGCATGGACCCTATCGCGCGTCGACTCGCGCACGCTATCGGGCTCGTTGATCACGCGCGACACCGTCTTGAGAGAAACGCCCGCGGCAACTGCCACATCGCTCATTGAGACATTTTTCTTGTCCATCGTTGCCACTACTTCTCCAGTCGGTTTTGCATCGCTTGTTTTTTGCGTTCTAGCATACACTACCTGCCTGACTGATAAATCAACCGTTTACCGAACGATATCGACCGCTCACCCGTATATCCTTGTTGCTCTTCCAAAAATGTCTTACGTTGTCATTAACGAAATGACAACGTTGTCATTTCGCAATGCCTTCCTTAAGCAGGAAGGTTTCCGGGCAGTCCTGACCATCCATCGACGACCAGTTCCATCCACATGCATTGCGCATCGAGCAGCAAAGGAGCTCTATGGACGCCATCGTAAAGATGCTCGAAAAGCATCAACCGTTCTTTGAGAAGATCTCGAGGAACATCTACCTCCAGGCCATTAAGGACGGATTCCTTGGGTGCATGCCCATCGTCCTCACCTCTTCGATCTTCCTGTTGATCGCCACCCTTCCCGGCGTCGTTGGCATCACGCTGCCCCAGCCGCTCATCGACTGGTGCAACAAGCTGTACAACTTCACCATGGGCGTCATGGGCATCATGGTTGCCGGCACCACTGCCAAGAACTTTACGGCTTCCATGAACCGTCGCATGCCCGCCGGCAAGGTGCTCAACGACGGCTCCACCATGGTGGCCGCCCAGTGCAGCATGCTTTTGCTCGCTGTTACGCAGTTCACCACCAAGTTCAACGGCTCCGAGCTTTCGGTCTTCGATTGCACCAGCATGGGTACGCGCGGTCTGTTCTCGGCCTATATCGCCGCGTTCATTACCGTGTGGGTCTATAAGTTCTGCGTCTCGCGCGATCTGACCATTAAGCTGCCCAAGGAGGTCCCGGGCGCCATCGCTCAGAACTTCCGCGACATCATCCCCTTTGGCGGCGCCGTCATCATCTGCGGCATCATCGATGTCGTCGTGCGCAACCTCATGGGCGTCCCGTTCTCCGAGCTGCTTATCAAACTGCTCTCCCCGCTCTTTACCGCTGCAGAAACCTATCCTGGCCTTATCCTTATCCAGGCGGCCACCGCGTTCTTCTGGTTCATCGGCGTCCACGGCCCCTCGATCGTCCAGCCGGGTATTGACCCCATCCGTCTTGCCAACCAGGCCGAGAACCTGCAGGTTCTGCTGGCCGGTGGTCACCCCGCCCACTCCCTCACCTTTAACATGTCGCTCGTGGGTGAGTTCGGCGGCACCGGCGCCACGTTCATCGTGCCGCTTCTGCTGATCCTCTTTATGAAGTCCAAGCAGCTCAAAGCCGTCGGTAAGGCCTCGATTGTTCCTGTTGCCTTCGCTGTCAACGAGCCGCTGCTCTTCGGCGCGCCGATGATCCTTAACCCCTACATGCTCATCCCCTTTGTTGCCGCCGGCTGCGTCAACGTGAGTGTCGCCAAGTTCTTTATCGATAACGTAGGCATGAACGGCTTCTCCTTCGTGGTGCCTTGGGCCACCCCCGCCCCCATCGGTATCTTCATCACCACGAACTTCCAGCTTATTGCCCTGGTATTTGTCGCGATCATCATCTTGCTGGACGCCATCATCTACCTGCCGTTCTTAAAGGCCTACGATAAGCTGCTCTGCGACCAGGAGGCCGAGCGCGCCGCCGAGCTGGGCCTCGAGTCCGATGGCGCCGCTGCCATCGCTGCCAACGCCTCTGCACCCGCTGTCGAGCAGGCCACCGCTTCCGTCGAGCCGACCGCCGCTGCCGTCGACAGCAAGCCTGTCGCCGATCAGCCCGAGCCCGCTGCCGATGCATCCGCCAAGAAGGATGTCGATGGCCTGAAGGTCCTCGTCCTGTGCGCCGGCGCCGGCACCTCCGCCATGCTCGCCAATGCCATCAAGGAGGGTGCCGCGCAGACCGGAGAGAACATCGCCTCCTCCGCAGGTGCCTATGGCCAGCACACCGCCATCATGGATCAGTACGACGTTATCGTGCTTGCCCCGCAGGTTCGTAGCTACTACAACGACATGAAGGCCGACACCGATCGCCTGGGCATTAAGCTGCTCGCCCCGCGCGGCAAGGAATATATCGACCTTACTCGCGACCCCGCTGGCGCCATCAAGTGGCTCCGCGAGAACCTCGACTAGTTCCTCCCTCTGCTGGTGCCCGAATCCCCGTTCGGGCACCTCTCCCTATTCGTATCCCACAGAAAGGACGACTCATGACCAATCCCATGCAGTTCCCCGACGGCTTTGTGTTTGGCGGCGCCACCGCTGCTTACCAGGTTGAGGGCGAGACCCGCACGCACGGCAAGGGCAAAGTGCCCTGGGACGATTTCCTGGCTGCTCAGGGTCGCTTCTCCCCCGACCCCGCAAGCGATTTCTACAACAAGTACCCGGTCGATATCGACCTGTGCCAGCGCTTCGGCATCAACGGTATCCGTGTCTCCATCGCTTGGAGCCGTATCTTCCCCAACGGCACTGGTGAGATTAACCCCGAGGGCGTTGCCTTCTATCACGAGCTTTTTGCCACCTGCAATAAAGCCGGCGTTATCCCCTATGTCACGCTCGATCACTTTGATACGCCCGAGGCCTTCTACCAGGACGGCGGCGAGGGATTCCTGACGCGCACGACCATCGACGCCTTCGTCGAGTACGCCAAGTTTTGCTTTGCCGAGTTCACCGAGGTCAAGCATTGGTTTACCTTTAACGAGATTCCCGCGACCGCCGAGGGCAGCTTTATCGTCGGCAACTGGCCGCACGGTGAGAAGTACCGTCTGGACAAGGCCTTCCAGCTCATGCACAACATGATGGTGGCCCACGCCAAGGCCGTTGTCGCCTTCCACGAGGGTGGCTTTGAGGGCGAGATCGGCATTGTCCAGAACCTGGAGCCCAAGTATCCCCTCGACCCCAACAGCGCCGCCGACTGCGAGGCGGCCCGCATGGCCGACGTCATCAACAACCGCTGGGTGCTCGACGCCACCTTCCGCGGCCACTATGCAGCCGACACCATGGAGGCTGCGACCAAGCTGGCCCATATCGCCGGCGGCGAGCTCGACGTCCGTGACGAGGACATCGCTGCGCTGACCGCCGCGCTCCCCTACAACGATTGCCTGGGCGTCAACACCTACAAGTGTCAGTTCCTGCGTGCCGCCGAGGGCGAAAACGACATCAACCACAATGGCACTGGCGACAAGGGCTCCTCGCGCTGGTTCCTCAAGGGCGTTGGTGAGGCATGCGTGCGCGAAGGCGTACCCACCACCGATTGGGACTGGATTATCTATCCCGAGGGCCTGTACGATCTGCTGCTCCGCATTAAGAACGATTACCCCAACTACAAGAAGATTTACATCACCGAGAACGGCATGGGTTATAAGGACGACTTCGAGGACGGCTTTATCGACGACGCCCCTCGCATCGACTATATGCGCCAGCATCTCGCGTGGATCCTCAAGGCAATCGACGGCGGCGTGAACGTCGACGGCTACTTTGTGTGGTCGCTGCAGGACCAGTTCTCTTGGACCAACGGCTACAACAAGCGCTACGGCCTGTTCTACATCGACTTCGAGACCCAGGCGCGCTATCCCAAGGCGAGCGCGTACTGGTACAAGAACGTCGCGGAGACCGGCCTGCTCATGGCCTAGCCCCGCTTGCATACCCTCTGTCGGCCGCATGCGAATCCCTCCACGGGTTCGTATGCGGCCTTTTTTCTTTGATTCGGCTGGCACCGCGCGTTTGTCTTAATCCGTAACATCTAGCAGGGTTTTTCGGTCCTAACTGTTACAGATCAAGACAAACGGATGGGCTGCCCTGCAAGATCTCAATCCATAACATCTAGACCGATTTTTGCCGCCCAGATGTTACAGAACGAGACAAACCCGTGACCCGTTCCAACAAAATCTCAATCTGTAACATCTAGCCGAGTTTTTCACCCCTAGCTGTTACAAATTGAGACAATTAGATGGTGGAATCCAATCTTTCCACGCAGCCATGAAACGCGGTCTCTAGTTTTCGGTATCGCGAACATACTTTCGGTATCATTTCATGGTAATATGATACCGAAAGTATGTTCGTGATACCGAAAGGAGCCCCATGCGCCAGTTCGATTACGCCACAGTTCCAGCGGAGCTCGAAATAACTCCAATCACCAACCTCCTTCTCTCGATACGCGAATATAAAGGCAGGCAGCTTGTTCTGAGCCAAGTCAAACCTGAGCTTCTGTCGTCTCTTATGGAGGAAGCAAAGATTCAAAGCACCCAATCCTCCAACGGGCTTGAGGGAATCGTTACCACTCAAAAAAGACTCAAAGCGATTATGGCGTATTCCACCAAACCAAGCTCCCGTGCAGAGGAAGAGATCGCTGGATACCGAGACGTACTATCGCTTATTCACGAGCAACACGATTCCATTCCCATCACGCCGTCGGTCATTCTGCAGCTACATCGTGACCTCATGGCACACACAGCCATCTCATATGGGGGTCATTGGAAAGATGGCGATAACGAAATCGTCTCCATCGATGACCAGGGCAATCGATATGTGCGCTTTAGGCCCCCTTCGGCCCTAGCAACCCCGAGGCTTATCGAAGAAGCTTGTAAATCTCTCAACGATGCTTTATCTCGCCAAGTCTGCGACCCCCTCCTCATATCATTCCGCTTCATCTTTGATTTTGTCAGCATTCACCCCTTCAACGATGGCAATGGAAGGATGAGTCGACTCCTCACAACGCTGCTGCTCGAAAAGACTGGTTACGACGTCGCACGTTATATCAGCATCGAACGACTCATTGAAGACAACAAGGCGCTTTATTACAACGCACTCGCTGCCAGCTCCACCGGATGGAATGAAAATGAAAACACGGAGGCACCCTTCATCCGCTTCATGCTCGGAACAACTTTGGCCGCATACCGACAACTCGAGGAGCGCACCTTGATAAGATCCGGTGTCCGCCCCGTGTCGAAGCAACACCGAATCGCCGTTCTATTTCAGCAAAGACCCGGCGTCATAAAGAAATCCGACATCCAGTCCAACAGCCCCGACATCAGCGAAGTGACGATCAAACGGACTCTCAGCAAGCTTGTTATTTGCGGTGCAATCGAAAAAACTGGAGCAGGTCGTTCAACGGGCTACACACTCAAAGACGCCCAAGCTCTGGAATTATTCATGCGATCCACAACACCCGATGGCGAACAAGCAATTACAAAAGAATCCCCAAAGGAAAAAATCCTTGAGCGCATGAACCGAGCCGAGGATGAAAGCAGCGAGGGACTCTACGAGGACTACGATTCATTCTCAAGGGGCATCAGGGCAAAATACGGAATCTAGCCATTTCTCGAAATGACCTCGTTCTTGCTATCCGCGTACATTTGCGCGTCATTTCGTGTCACGTTGACGCGCAAAATGACGCGCAAATTTTTACGTGTCATTTTGCGCGCCATTTTGATTCGATAAATCCCCGCGCCGGCAGGGGGCAGAAGTATCGCCTGCTTCGCTAGTTAGCAAATGACCTGCGTGTGCTCCTCGATGGCGGCGCGGTCTTCGGCGGAGATGCTCGGCTCGCATACCACGGCGTCCAGGCTGTCCAGGCGGCAGAAGGTGTAGAAATCGCGCTTGCCGATCTTGCTGGAGTCGGCGATGAGGTAACGCGAGTCTGCCTTGCTAAAGGCGAGCTGCTGGATGCGGCCCTCGTCCATGTTGGACGTGGACACGTCACCGTCCAGGATGCCGTTCGCGCCGATAAACGCCGCGTCGATCCCCAGTGCGCGCAGGGTGTCCTCGGCCGTGGGGCCCACAAAGGCGGCAGTGCGGCGACGGTACATGCCGCCCACCAGGCACAGGTCGCAGTCCTCGCGCTCCTCGAGCAGGTTAAAAACCGAAAGCGAGTTGGTCACGATGCGCAGGCGAAACGCCGGCAGCATCGAGGCCATCTGTTCAACCGTGGTGCCCGTACCCAAAAAGATGGTCGAGCCCTCCTCGATAAGCTCCACGGCACGGTGCGCGATCTGCAGCTTTTCCTCGGCATGCTTGGTGCGCTTTTCGCTGTGGGAATATTCATGACGCAGCATGGCGTGGGGACGACCCTGAGCGCTGCGGGCACCGCCGTGCACGCGCTCGATCTCGCCCAGGCTCGCGAGCTCCTCAAGGTCGCGACGGATCGTCATGTCCGAGACGCCCAGCGCGTCCGAAATCTCCTTGACCGAGACCGTTCCCTGTTCCTCGAGCAGCTGACGAACCTTATCCTGTCGCTCCGCCTTAATCACGATGAGTCCTCGCTGTTCCTTGCGCGCACCAATTCAAACAGTATCGAACAAATTATATCAGACTCGCGCGGCCAAAAATGAGTGCTTCAACTGCACCTTCATTACTTTTTTTAAGAAAAATACCCCCTGCTTTAGTGAGGTGTAGTGATAATCTCGCCTGTTCGCGCTACAGTTTGTCCGAAATACCTCGATGTTAGGAACCAAATGATCACTTCCGAGCTTTTCGGCACCGCGCCGTGCGGTACCCCCGTTCATCGCTACACCCTCAACGGGCCCGAGATCTGCGTTCGCATTATGGACTACGGCGCCACCGTTCTGGGCATTGACGTGCCCGACATTCCCGGCAACGTGCGCGATGTGGTGCTGGGTTTCGATAAGCTCGAGGATTACTTTGACAACCCCGCCTGCTTTGGCGCGACCATCGGCCCCGTGGCCAACCGCACCGC
>JAJWXI010000131.1 GCA_021641225.1 Collinsella aerofaciens
GGATAAACCCGATGGACCCGATCCGGACCAGCCGGACAAGCCCGAGCCCGATAACCCGGACGTGCCTGTCAATTTCGAGGTGACGGTCAAGGCGGTCAACGGTTCGGTCGACAACAGCTCGATCACCGTTGCTGCGGGCGAGTGTGTGCCCATCGCGGCGACGCCCGACGAGGGCTGCTACCTCGAGCGCGTGACGGTCGCTGAGGCCGGCTCGGACGCGGCCGTCAACCTCGACATCTCCGACTATAAGGGCGGAGCGTACGAGGTCACGCTGAGTGGCGTCACCGCTTCGCAGGAGGTCACGTTCGAGTTCGCGAAGGCGGACGCTCCGAAGGTGATCGCCCAGCCGCAGGACGCGAGTGCCCACGAGGGCGATGCTGTCGTGCTCTCGGTCGCGGCCGAGGCGGGCAAGGGCGTCCTCGACCACGCGGGCTCGTCCGCGGGTTCTGCCGCCGATGTCGAACTGTCCTATCAGTGGTTCCGCATGGTGGACGGCGAGGCCGTGGCGCTTGAGGGCGAGACGGGGGAGACGCTCCTCATCGAGAACCTCGATGACGATTGCGCCGGCGAGTATTTCTGCCGCATCACTCAGCGCTACCTTGGCACTGAGACGCAGGCGGACAGCGATCGCGCTGTCGTGTCCGTTGTGCCCCGGGATGCCCTTGTGTTCAACGGCGGCCTGCTGCCGGCGGCGCGTGCGCATAGTGCGTACCGTGTGACCATCGCCGGAGCCGCGGGCGGCGAGTCTCCGTACGAGTACACGTGGGACGACGCGAAGCTCCCCGATGGGCTTAAGCTATCCCGCAAGTCGGGTGGCCTGACGCTCTCGGGCACGCCGTCCAAGGCCGGAGTGTTTAGCTTCGACGTCACGTGCAAGGATGCTCAGGGAGAGACGGTGACTGCGCACCTCGTTCTGGTCGTCCAGACGAAGCGGGTCGAGCTTGCATTTGAGGGCGGCAACTTCGTCTATAGCGGTGATGCTCAAGCGCCCAAGGTCACGGGTGTCCCCAAGGCCTGCGAGGGCGACCTGAGGATCAGGTATTACGGGACGGACGGCACGTACTATTCGTCGAGCGAGGCCCCGACCGATGCCGGCACGTACCGCGTTGTTGCCACACTGCGAAGCAACGGGTATATCGGCGCCGCCTCGCGTAAGTTCAAGATTACGCCGGCGAAGCTCAAGGTAAAGGTCGATGACGCCGAGCGCTACGAGGGGGAGGCGAATCCCGCGTTCACCTCGAGCCTGGAGAGCGCGGTCGGCACCTCGGGCGTGAAGGTCGAGTACTCCTGTGATGCCGATGAGAATTCGCCAGCGGGCACGTACCAGATTGGCGCGACGGTTGCCGACCCGAACTTCGACGTCGTCGTCGAGCCTGGCACGCTGACGGTGAAGAGGAAGCAGGAGCCCGTCGACCCCGAGCCGGTCGAGCCGAGCCCGGATAAGCCCGATGGCCCGGACCCTGACCAACCGGATAAGCCCGGTGCTCCCGATTCCGACCAGTCGGATTCTAAGGATCCGGCAAAACCCGGTAGTTCGGATGATTCTGCTGCCGGTAAGGCAAAGACGAATGCCACGGAAAACTCTGGCAAGAAGGATTCGTCCAAGTCGAGCGCTCAGCAGCTCGCCGATACGGGTGATCGCGCACCATTGGCCGTCGCCGTCGCTGCGGGCGCCGTTGCACTTATCGCGCTGGGGCTCGAGCTGCTGCGTCGCCGCCATCCGGGCGCGTAGCGCACTCGCTTGGCAGCCAGATTGACGCCCTGGCAGGATATAGCCTGCTAAAGCGTTTATACTTGCGGGACGGGTGTTTTGCCCGTCCCGTTTTTGTTTCGACCCGAAAGGTGGCCCTATGGCTTCATCTGCCCCGCGCGGTCTTCGCTCCGACCATGTCGTTACCGTCGGCATCGCTCTGTTCTCGATGCTCTTTGGTGCCGGTAACCTGATCATTCCGCCGTTGCTGGCGCTCCAGGCCGGCACGGCCACGCCTCTTGCCATGGTCGGCTTTTTGATTGCCGCTATCGGCCTGCCCGTCATGGGCTTTATCGCCGTGGCACTTGCTGGAACGGCGCGCGAGCTGGCCGGCCGCGTGCACCCCAAGTTTGGCGAGTTCTTCGTCGCGGCAGTGTACCTGGCGATCGGTCCGTGCCTGGCCATTCCTCGTACGAGCTCCACGGCCTTCGAGATGCTGGTGCCGCTGCTGCCCGAGGGCATCTCGCTTGGTACCGCACGCCTAGTCTTCGCTGTCGCCTTCTTCGTGGTCGCGTTTGCGCTCACGCTGCGCCCCGGCGTCATCACGCGCGTGCTCGGTCGCATTACGGGCCCCGCGCTCATCGCACTCATTGTGCTGGTCGTGGGTGCCGCCGTGATCTCGCCCCTGGGACCGGCTACTGCCCCGCAAGCTCCCTATGATGCCGGCGCTGCGGTCCAAGGCTTCTTGACCGGCTACCAGACCATGGACCTGCTTGCGTCGCTCGCCTTTGGCATCATCATCGCCGAGACCATTCATGAGCTGGGCGTGACCGACGACAAGCGTGTCGCCTTCGAGATCTCGCGCTCCGGCGTGATCGCCGGCGTGCTCATGGCCATCATCTATTGTGGCCTGGCCCTTGCCGGTATGCAGCTCGGTACTGTGATGCCCGACGCTACCAACGGTGCTGCCATCCTCGCTCGCTCGGCCTCCATGCACTTTGGGCTGGCCGGCACGGTCGTGGTCTTCGCGATCTTCTTCCTCGCCTGCATGAACGTGTGCATTGGCCTCATTAGCTGCTGCTCGCGTTACTTCTGCGAGACCTATGTGGTCGAAGGGGGAGCGGAGGCTTCCGAGGAGGCCATGAGCCGCCCCTTCGCGATTCTCGCCTTTGTGTTCGCGGCGTTTTCGTGCGTGCTTTCCAACGTGGGTCTCGACATGATCCTTATGTTCTCGGTGCCCATGCTCAATGCCTTGTATCCCGTTGCCATTGTGCTGGTGCTTATGGGCCTGGTGCACGGCTTTTGTGACGCGCATCCGCAGGTGTGGGTTTGGGTTGGCGGCGTTGTCGCGGTCCAGAGCGTGATCACTTCGGTCCGCGATGCGTTCTTTGCGGGTACGTGGCTGCCGTTCGATGCTTTGCCTCTGGCAGACATCGGTGCCGCCTGGGCGCCGGTTGCCGTGGTGGCGTTTGTGGTCGGCCTGGCCCATAGCCAGTTTGTCGCACATTCGAGGAGCTAGGGTTTCTGCGCTTGCACAGGCGGGGAGTCTACCCTATAATTTCCTTCGCTTTGGGACACGCAAGGTTTAGACCTTAGCTGCTCAACACCTTCGGGACGTGGCGCAGTTTGGTAGCGCGCCTGCTTTGGGAGCAGGATGTCGCAGGTTCAAATCCTGTCGTCCCGACCATATCTTGCGGGCGTAGTTCAATGGTAGAACCCCAGCCTTCCAAGCTGATGACGCGGGTTCGATTCCCGTCGCCCGCTCCATAAGATAGATGAATGGCTCTGGTTCCTTTTGGGACCAGAGCCATTTTCATATACATGCCGGGGACCCCACATCACCTCCTAAGTTGCGGTGAAATAGTTCCTGGATTAGCCGCTAAAGCTGTTATCCAGGAACTATTTCACCGCAACTTACTGAGGCCGAGCGGGCTGGGCCGATGTTGGGTTCTGTTGTCGAGAAGATACGTGCCGCCGGTCAGGATCCGGCGTAAGGTTTTGTTGTCGGAACACCATAGCCTCGCATCATGGCGCCAAATGCTTCGACATCGTAGGTGTCTGAGAGCTTGAAATGAATGACGTTGTGGCCCATGGCACGCAGGTTTGCGTCGCGCATGAGGGCAGCCCGATAGGTTTTTGCCGCAGTATGTTCCGGATCATCTTGGGTATCGTCCTCAAACTTGCCTAGTCCATGCAGCTCAGCCAGCATCCAAGAGCCATTCGGCATCTGCCAGCCGTAATCTGCCAAATAATAGCCGGCGTTTCCCGGTCGAGTGATTTCAACCTGAAGTTCGGGAGCGGCAACTCCCGCCAGAATCATTGCCGCCCGTGCTTCGGATTCTCCACCGTTATCCGATCTGCCATCCATGTGTTCAAAAACATCAAACGCACGCGCGATGCCATGCAACCCTCGGCAATTAGCCTGCGCGTATGCCCGCAGCTCTTCGCGCTCGACATCGTACTCACGGGCCAAGCCATCGACATAGCCCAGCGCATAGCGAAACGCGGTCGTTCGGGCGATATCGACAACCGTTCGATACGGATCCGTGAGCGTAAACGGACCGAGCTGCCACACTTCGCCCGCCCGCCAGCGACGATACTCAACGAATTCATACGTATCACGCCTGGTAGAACGCGGCAACAGCACATGCACCTTGTCGAGAAGCGTGTGTGCAGAACCGATGCCATAGAGTAGTGCTGCCGTTGCTCCACAAAACACGGCATCCGGTTCAACGACCGCAATGGCGGATGCCAATTGAAAGATGCGATCTTCGACGCCGAGGTCATTCCAATACGCGGGATCAGCGTAGACATGGTTGTAGAGTCGAATAATCATCTCTTTTTGCATGAGCGCGTAGGCGCAGCGTTCATCCCATTTTTTGGTAGCTACAAACAAGTGCCCGCCATGATGAGCCTCGAATAACCGGAAGAACAGCTCTACTTGCGGTTTGGAACAGCGTTTATCGTGACTCATTTTCGACCCCATGGTCTCGAGGGGGAGTGAATGACACTACGCTATCCCATATTCGGTCCGCCAGACCTTGCCATGAGCTGACCAAAAGCTTGACGGTGCAGGTCAGGGGCTTATAACGGAGCTGGGCACATCGGCAAACGGTCGATAATGGCCTTTCGGCGGTATTAAAACCTGCCCTTACAAAAAGTTGCGGTGAAATAGTTCCTGAAAAGCTCGAATAAGCCTAAATCCAGGAACTATTTCACCGCAACTCAGGAGGGGATGGGGCTGAGGGCGGGCGATGCCGTTGCCTGCCGGTTAGTGGCGAGGGCGGTGGCGGAGCTTGTCGATGGTGGCGTCGGTGCTGCGGCTGCGGGCGTCGGTGGCGCGTTCGCGGGCTTCGGCAGCGTTGATGCGTTTGCGACGGTAATCG
>JAJWXI010000132.1 GCA_021641225.1 Collinsella aerofaciens
CGAAGACGTCTGCGACGTAGCCGACATGGCCAGCTACGTAGAGTCTGCAGCAAAACGAATGAGCACCAACTAAACCCCTTATTAAGCGCCGGCGAAAGCCGGCGCATCTTCTTTTATCAGATAACCCCCGGGATGATGACGAACGCGCACAGCGTGCCTGGCTGTTTAGTTCGTCGCGAGTTCCGCACGCAAAGGAAAGCACTTAATGTGCTTTCCGTCTTGCGCAGGACTGCCCGAGCAGCGAACTAAACAGCCAGGCACGCCAGGAGGACTCACATGATCAAGATCACCGTCCCAGCAACAAGCGCCAACCTAGGCATTGGCTACGACACCCTCGGCATGGCCGTCAGCCTTTACTCGCACTTCACCTTCGAGCGCGCCGACAAGCTCACCATCACGGGCTGCCCCGAGGAGTTCCAAAACGAGAACAACCTGGTCTATGTGAGCTTTGTCGATGCTCTGGCCGCCTGGGGCGAGCCGGCCTTTCCCGTCGCCATCGACATTCAGACTGACGTTCCCGTCGCTCGTGGCCTGGGTTCCAGCTCCACCTGCGTTGTCGCCGGCATTATGGCCGCCGCCGCGCTGACGGGCCACACCGTCGACCGCGCCGAGCTCGTCCGCATTGCCACCGAGGTCGAGGGCCATCCCGATAACGTCGCCCCCGCTATCCTGGGCGGCGCCGTCTGCTCCTTTACGCCGACCGATTCGCTCCCCCAGTGCCTGCGCTACGAGGTGAGCGATCGCCTGCGTTTTATTACCGTCATTCCACCCTACGAGGTGCACACGAGTGAGGCGCGCAAGGTCGTGCCGCAGGAGATTCCGCTTTCCACCGCCGTATGGCAGATGGGCCGCATCGCCGGCATGACGCGCGGTCTCGAGACCGGCGATCTGGACCTGATTGCCGCCGCCAATGACGACCGTATCCAGGAACCCTATCGTCGCCGTCTGATTCCCGACTACAACGCTGTGCGCGACACCTGCCTTAACGGCGGCGCCAAGACCATCTGGATCAGCGGCTCCGGCTCGACCCTCATGGCCGTAACCGATGACACTATCGTAGCCAAGTTCCTGCAGGTCAAGCTGCGTGAGCAGTTCCCCAAGTGCGATACGCATATTCTGACGTGCGACACCGAGGGCGCTCAAATCGAGTACCTGTAGACATCGCTGGTTAATCCCTTCGGGCCGCCCAAGGGTATCCCCTTAAAAACGTCCTCGCACTTGAGGCCCGCTTATCCTGCTCCTTCGGAGCTACGGATAAGCGGGCCTCGTGCTGCGGAATGTTTTTAAGGGGATACCCTTGGGCGGCCCTACAGCAACGTAGTCGACGATGTCTATAGGAACCCACGCTTTGAAGGGGCGCCGGGCTGATGGTTTGGCTTTTTATTGGTGGGGGCCCTTACTGGGATGGGCCCCTTACTAGAGGCAGGCCTCGGCGATGCGGCGCTTGAGTTCGTCGATGCCGGTGCCGGTCTGGGAGCTTGTGATGATTACGTTTTCGGCAGGGACGTTGAGCTGCTTTTTGATGGCTGCTGCCTGGCGGGCCTGCTGGGTACGGCTGAGTTTGTCGGCCTTGGTGAGACAGACGATAAAGTTGAATTCGTTGCCCTGTAGGTAGTCGATCATGTCGTGGTCGAGCTTGCTGGGGTCGTGACGAATGTCCACCAGCGACACAACCAGGTTAAAGCTGCGCTCGGAGTCGAAAAAGTCACCGATGAGCTCGGCCCAACGGTCGCGCTCGGCCTTGGAGCGACGGGCGAAACCGTAACCCGGCAGGTCCACGAAATGCACGTCGTCGGCCTCAAAGAAGTTGATGTTGCTCGTCTTGCCCGGCGTACTGGAAACCTTGACCAGGTTCTTGCGGCCAAAGAGCTTGTTCATAATCGACGACTTGCCCACATTGGAGCGGCCGACAAAGCTCACCTCGGGGCAGGTGGACTCGGGAATCTGCGAAACCTTGCCGTAGCTGGCGACGAACTTGGCAAGCTGGTAGTTAATGGAATCGGCCATGGACACTCCTTGGTCGTAGGTTCTTACAAAAGAGCGCGCTATTGCGCAGCGGCAATGCGGCGGACGATATCAAGCGTGATGTCACTTGCGACACGCGCGTACTCGAACAGATCGAACTCTCGGTCGCAAATTGCATCGTACGCCTCGTCACAATTATCGCTGATAGCGCGCAGCACCAGGCAATCGACACCATTTTTGGTTGCGACATGGGCAATTGCCGCGCCCTCCATGCCGACACAATCGGCATGCGTCGCCTCGATAGCGTCGTTGCGCATGGCGGCGCCCGTCACAAAGCGGTTGCCCGTGGCAATCGTGCCGACCAGGAACTGCTTGGTGCCCTCGTTCGAAGCGACTGCATTTGTCGAAGCGTCAACGAACCCACGCTCAGCAAGCACGTCGACGGCAATATCGACCAGCGCGGGTGTCGAGCCAAACTCCTCGAGCCCCGGTGCGGACTCGGCGATAAGCGCGGTATCGGTATCCAGATAGCGCAGGCGTTTGCCAATGACCACGTCGTCGATATGGAGCTTGGGGTTCAAACCGCCCGCAATGCCCGAAAACACAACAGTCTGCGGAGCATACTTGCTAATGAGGTGCTGTGTTGCAGCGGCGGCGTTCACCGTGCCCATGCCCGCCGTTGTGGCGACAACTGTCAGACCGTCGAGCTCACCGCTCACAACGGTCAAGCCTGCCTCCCGCGCCTCGCAAACGTCGCTCAGCTCTTCCTTAATCTGCATGATCTCTTTTTCGAGCGCACCGATAATCGCGATGGTAGCCATACCATTCCCCAAACCTATACGAAATTCTCAACCACGGTATGGTACCAGCATTTTGTTTGACCTCGCCAAACGAACACGCTAAGCCAGTGCAGCTCGCGCATCAAACAGCGCCTTTGCAATCGCGGCCGTAACCTCGCTCGAGCGGTCGCTCCACGGCATCGATGTCATGACGCTCATGACATAGGTACGGCCATCGATGTCGATAGCAGGCATTTCTTTCCAAAGATATTCAGTCGCGTTTAAGGTGTCTCTAAACAATAAACAGGCGTTTCTATGCAAAAACACCGATTCTGTTGCGTATCTTTGCCCAAAACGCAGTTGCGGTGAAATAGTTCCTGTTTGGGCGGCATACGCCGATACACAAGAACTATTCCACCGCAACTTAACGGGGCTCTTTAGCAATCAACTAGGTGCCCGGGGGCACTCATTTAAGTCTGTCCCCAATGAGTGATCAATTTGGGACGGGCTTATTAGCCGATGGCCGACCTGAGCTCCGCACGGCGCTTTTTCATGCCGGCCATGACGGCGTTGCGCAGCTCGGGCATGCGCGCGGTATCCATCTGGGGCACGCCCTCGAGCTTATAGGGAATACCCAGTTGCTCGTACTTGACGACACCCATCGTGTGATACGGCAGCATCTCCAGGCCCACCACGTTATGCCACGGGGCAATCAGGCGACCGAGCTTCTCGCATTCCTCCGCCGTATCGGTGATACCCGGCACCACCACGTGGCGAATAACAACCTTAATCTTGCGACGGGCAAGCTCATCGCCAAACGCCAGGATGCGCGCAGGATCGCAGCCGGTCAGCTTTTTATGCTCAGCCGGATCGGCATGCTTGATGTCGAGCAGCACCATATCGGTCTCGTTGAGCACAGCATCGAACTTCTCCGGATGCTTGGGATCAAACGCATAGCCGCAGCTGTCTAGGCAGGTATGCACGCGGCCATCGGGGTTGTTGTGCATTGCACGGAACAGGTCGGCCAAAAACTCAGGCTGCAGGAGCGGCTCGCCGCCCGAAACCGTAATTCCGCCGCTACGGTAAAACTCATGGTTACTCTGGAACTCGTCCATCAGGTGCTCGACGGTCACCATCGTGCCGCCGTTAACAGACCAGGTATCGGGATTGTGGCAATACGCGCAGCGCATGGGACAGCCCTGAACAAACACCACAAAGCGGATGCCGGGTCCGTCGACCGTTCCCATCGTCTCGATCGAATGCACGCGACCCAGGGCATACGCAGAGTCCTCGGGATGAGCATCCACACCCTCAAGCGTCATCTCAGCCATTCCCGCAACCTTGCCTCTCTTTGGTTTTTGTCAATTAAAATGCCAGAGCCATTCTAGCCCATACGCCTGATGGCGAAACGGTTTAGCGGTCAATTAGATCGTCCTATTTGACTCCACGCAAAAGCGGCGGGAAGGTTGTCACAACCCGCTCGCCGCCGAAGCAATAGAAATCGATAGACGCCAGGCCCTACGCCTTAAGCGTAAGCACCGCGCCAAAGGCGGTCGGGCCGCAGTGGCTCGAGATGACGCCGCCGACCTGAGTCCAGGTGATGTCCTTAAAGCCCAGGTCGTGCGCATAGACTTCCATATCGTCCCGCAGCTCCTCGGAAAGGCCCACTGAATACGCCAAACCAATGTGCGAGTAATCAATATCGCCCTTCGCAACCATGTGGTCAATAAAGGCACGGGCGCATTTGAGCATAGAGCCGCGGAGCTTCTTGGTCGCCACGAACTTGCCGCCCGTTACCTCAATGCAGGGCTTAATCTTGAGCAGATGGGCACCGAGGAATGCCACGTTGGACAAACGACCGCCGGCCTTAAGGAAGGCGAGATCGGTGGGGACAAAGCCCAACAGCACGCGGTCCATAACGGAATTGGTAAAGGCGAAAATCTCGTCGACGGTGGCATCCGGATGGGCTTCGATATACTTGGCGGTCTCAACGGCGACAAGCGACTGGCCCACCGACACAAAGCGCGTATCCATGGAGAAGACGTAATCGCGGCCCTTTGCCGCAATCTTCGACGACTGATGCGAGCAGGTCGTAACCTCGGAATACGCAAGATGCAAAATGGTCGCATCGGGCCGCTCGGCGTGGATGCGGTCGTACACATGCGCAAAATCCGCCGGCGAGCAACCGCTGGTCTTGGGCATCAC
>JAJWXI010000013.1 GCA_021641225.1 Collinsella aerofaciens
GTTCATGGGATCCCCTCCGCAAAACGATTCGGCAGGTGCATACAAAAAGCCCCACGGCTCCGCAGACGATAAGTCTACAGGGCTGCGGGGCCAATGTGCTTAGAGGCTCAGGGCCTTCTTGAGCGGAACGACGCGGCGGCGCGAAACCGGCACGCGTTCGTCAACGCCCGTGATGCCCAACTGGATGGCGCCCGAAGGCACCGTCTCGACGTCCGTGACACACGCCAGGTTAACGATATAGCGGCGGTGCACGCGGAAGAAGCCAAAGTCGCAGAGCTTGGCCTCAAACTGCGCCAGCGAGGTCGTCGACAAAAAGCGATCATCGACGGTATAGATGCAGGAGTAATCGTCCTTGGCCATGATAAAGCGAATGTCATCCACGGGAATGAGCACCTTGCGGCCGCCCTTTTCCACCGGGATACGCTCGATGGTCACCTTGCTGTCCGTGACCGGCTTGGCGCGCTGCATGACCTTCTCGATCGCGCGATCCAAGCGAGCTTCCTCGACAGGCTTCATCAGATAGTCGACGGCATCCACGTCGAATGCCTCGACCGCATGGTCGCTATACGCAGTCACAAATACGATCGCCGGCGGATTTTTGAGCTTATGCAGCGCCTCGGCAAGTTGCAGGCCCGAGGCACCGGGCATCGAGATATCGAGAAACACGACATCCACGCGACTTTCCATAAGCATCTCGATGGCGGAGCGAACGCTCGACGCCTCCGTGATCGTGCCGATCTTGCCCGTTTGCTCGAGCAAGAAGCGAAGCTCCGAGCGAGCCGGCGCCTCATCATCCACAATCATCGCACGCAGCATAGGGATAAAACCTTTCGTCAACTAACTACGCCGGGCATCCGTCGCATGACGTTGAGCCCGTAGCCTTTTATTTTACTCTTGAATGTCAAAGATGCTCTCTGACAAATCAAGATGAAGAAGCACTTTGGTGCCCTTGCCCGGCGCCGATTCGACACGCGTATAGGAGTGTGGCCCGTAAAAGCGATGGATGCGCTCCGAAATATTGTGCATGGCCACACCGGCGCCGCCACCCTGGGGAGAGCTGGCGTCGGGACGGGCAGAGCGCTCGTCAAACAGTCTGGCAGCGGTGCCTTCGTCCATGCCAACGCCGTTATCGGCCACCGAAATCAGAATCGCATCCTCGCCGTCCTGGTGTACCGATACATCGATCACCAGCGCGTCGGCATCTCCCATGCCGTGGCGCACGGCGTTCTCCACAATCGGCTGAATCACAAATGCCGGCACCAGCGTGTCCTCGACGTCCTCGGAGACATCGAAGGTCGCCAGCACGCGATCCTCGCCAAAGCGCGCCTTCTCAAACGTCAGGTAGCGCTTGGTCTGTGCGACCTCGCGCGAAACCGGAATGAGCGATCCCGAGTTGTCGAGCGTGGCGCGGTAAAACGATGAGAACTCGCGCAGCAGCTCGCGGGCGCGCAACGGATCGGTGCGCGTAAACGACGCGATGGTGTTGAGCGTGTTGAACAGGAAGTGCGGATTGATCTGCGCCTGCAGCGCGCGTACCTCGGCGCGGGCCGTGAGCTCCTTTTGCACCTCGAGCTCATGGATGGCGAGCTGCGTGGACAAGATCTCGGCAAAGCCCGAGGCGAGCGCGTACTGGGTACGGTCAACGGCGCGCGGGGTCTTGTAGTAGAACTTGAGCGTGCCGACGGTACGGTCACCCACCTTGATGGGCGCGATGATGCCCGCCGGGACCTGGTTGTGCGAACCGTCCGAGCCCACGACGTCCACGACGCGGTTGAACGACTGCACGATACCGTGCTCGATGACGTAGCGCGTGGCAAGCGTGTGAATGGGAGAATCGGGCAGCAGCTTTTCCTCAAACTCGCCCGCGCACGCCAGCACGTTGTCCTCGTCGGTAATGGCGACGGTCATGGCGCGCGTCTCGGGCAAGATGCGCTGGCACACCAAACGCGCCGATTCCTGGGTCAGACCACCCTTAATATCCTCGAGCATGGCAGAGGCCACCGAGAGCGTCTCCTCGGTGTACTGCGAGCGCACCGAATCGGGGTTGAGCGTCAAAAAGATAAAGATGCACAGAAAGATACACAGCAGCGCGCAGGCGACAACCGTCGCGATGGGCTCGATACCGGTCGCCAGGGCAAAGACAAAGTACGCCAGCACGCAGACGGCGCAGGCAACGGCGATGATGCGAAAGATTGATATTGAACTATCGCGCTGGGCGCGGCGGTCGATCATTCGGCCCCCTCCAGGATACTGATCAGCTGTGCGTCTCGCCAAAGCCCGTCCATGATCTTGGGCCAGAAGCTCTGGAAACGCAGGTAACTTGCGGCGTTTTGGCGCGCATACGCCTTGGCCTCGTCGATACCATGGCGCCAGATACGCAGATAGCCCTCGTGCTCGCGGGTAAACACGCTGCGGACCATGGCGGTCTTGCGCACACGGTCGTCGAGCTCGCGCGAGATCCACGGACCCGGATAGGGCATGAGCGACGCCGCCGTAATGGGAATGAGTTCCTTCTGGTGCGCGGCGAACGTCAGCTTGGCCCGCTCGTAGTACCAACGGTACACGTCCTGCATAAAGCGCGGCGAGCGCTTTTCGGACTCCGGGGGCAGATGGCGCACGGTCCACTCGTTATCGAACCACACGTCGTAGCCAAACATGCGCATGTTAAACAGGTAGTCGAGGTCCTCGCCACGGGTGATAAACGGGTCAAAGGCCACACGGGTAAAGGCACGGGCGTGCAGGGCCATCAGACCGCCGCACACGTAGTTGGAGCGCGAGATGCGGGTGCCCGAGAGCGCCTTTTTCATCCAGCGATTAAACTCAATGCGCTTGGTCCACCAGCGATGACAGATGCCCACCTTGTCCGTAGGGGCCAGCGGCGATCCATCGCGGTCGTAGAAATAACCGCTTTTGACCAAGATCGGCAAGCCCTGGCGCGTCTGCTGCCCCAGAGCATAGGTCGCACGCTTCATAAAGTCGGCATCGATGACGGTCTCGTCGTCATCCAAAAAGACAACCGCATCGTGTCCCAGCACGGCGGCGCAGGCAAGGCCCATGTTGCGAATGGCGCCGTAACCGCGCAGGCTCACGCACTCACCCGAGCCCTTGGGCGCGATCTGCGCCACACGATCGGCGATACGCGATGCCTGAGTATTGGTGACAACAGTGACCTTGAGCGTAGGATGCGCGTTGACGATATCGTGCACGCGCAGCGACACATCGGCCGTGGCAGAAACGGGACAGACCACCAGCAAGATAATGCGCGGAATGTCGCGCACCTGCTCGAGCGATGTCAGGCAGCGGTCGAGTTCGGGATTGGCGGCGTTGAGTCGCGTCGAATGATCGTAGGTGCCAGGGGTGTTTGCGCGAGCGTCATCGCCCGCCCAATACGTTGGAATCACGACCGTGGCGTTCATGCCTTACCCTCCCTGCAACACAAAAACGGGGCGCCGCCAAACACAGGCGACGCCCCGCGACCTAGCTGACTCCATCATACCCACTTGGGCTAATCATTGTTCGGAAGTCAGAATGTTTATTGCGGATAACCCCAAAAGAGTATCGTGGCGGACGCAATTACCGACCAGTTCCTATGCGGCCCGCTCTGCCGCCTGAGTCATGCGAGACAGGCGAACCAGCAGGATAAAGCCCACCACCAGCAGCACGCCGATGGACAGGACGCCCAGCGAGGGGTTGCCGGTCAACGAGGTGACGACCGACACCAGGAAGGTGCCCATAACGCTTGCATAGCGGCCAAAGATATCAAAGAAACCGTAGTACTCGTTGGACTTTTCCTTGGGGATGATACGGCCAAAGTAGCTGCGGCTGAGCGCCTGCACGCCGCCCTGGAACAGGCCGACAAGAATGGCAAGCACCCAGAACTCGAAGGCGGTCTTAAGGAAGAACGCGGCGAAGAGCACGATGCCCATATAGGCGGCGACGGCCACCATGATCATGTTAAGCGTGCCCACGCGGCCGGCGAGCTTGCCATAGATAATGGCGGACGGGAAGGCCACGAACTGCGTGACGAGCAGCGCCAGCACCAGCTGGGTCGAATCGATGCCCAAGGCCGAACCGTAGCTGGTTGCCATGGAGATGACCGTGTGGACGCCATCGATATAGAAGAAGAAGGCGATCATGTAGACCAGCACGGTCTTGTTGTGGGCAATCTCACGCATGGTGTGTCCCACCTCGGAAAACACTCCGCCCACGATGCGACCGATGGTGTCCTCGGGACCGCGCTCGCGACCGTACTTTTGCTTATAGGTGCGAATAAGCGGCAGGGTAAAGATGAGCCACCAGGCACCGGTGATGATAAACGACAGGCGCGTGGCGAGCATGGTGGGAATGCCCAAGGCCGGACCACCCATAATGAGAGCCAGGCAGACGATGAAGGGCACGGTCGAGCCGATGTAGCCCCACGCATAGCCCGAGCTGGACACGGCATCCATGCGCTCGTCGGTGGTGATGTCGGGCAACATGGCGTCGTAGAACGTCATGGACGAGTTGAGGCCGATGGTGCACAGCACGTAGACGGTCAAAAACGCCATGGCAGACATGGGGATGGCCTGTGCCAGGCAAAGAACCAGGCCCGTCAGGAAAAAGCCCATGAAGAACTTGATCTTATTGCCCGCGTAGTCGGCAAGTGCGCCCAGAATGGGCATGAGCATGGCGATGACCAGCGAGGCAATCGTCTGCGCGTTGCCCCAGGCGACCACCAGGTCGGCCGAAGAAGCGCCAGTATTGATGGCGTTAAAGTAGATGGGCACCACCGAGGTGTTGAGCAGCACGAGGGCCGAGTTGCCCACATCGTACATAACCCAGTTACGCTCGAGCTTGGTGTATTTCATGGACAGGGCCCCTTCGTATTCGCCCGATATGCAGTTAGTTCATCGTACCCCAATTGTCCAGAACCGCTGGTAAGGATTCGGCAAAGGGGAACGCACGGGCATGCAAGTCGGCGGGACAGACCCGCATCCCAAACGCAGTTGCGGTGGAATAGTTCCTGTTTGGAAGCCTCGGACCCCAAACAGGAACTATTCCACCGCAACTTATTGGAAGGCGTGGACGAGTTGGCTTGCTATTCCTCGCGGTCGAACTCCTCGTCGGCATCGAGCACGCGGCCGCTGTAGTTGACATGGCCGGTCACGGCCTCCATGTCACCGGTCTCGATAAAGCGTGCAACCGTGCACTCGTAATCGACCAGCGCGCGATCGAAGACCTCGGGGAAGCTCTCGTTCGAGACCTCGTCGGTAAAGGGATTCTTCCAGATCAGATGACCCAAGTTGCCAGTACGCTCGGGCAGCTCGGTCGTCACGCGATGGGCAAGGCCATCGAGCAGCGAGTAGTCGTGCACCATGCCTTCGACCAGGGCAATTGCACGCGTCTTGGCCGAGCCCGCCGGCTCAATCGTGCGGTAGAGCAGCTGCATGTCCGAGACGGCGGCACCGTACTCCCCCGCCGGGATATCGATGCCGTACACGCGACCGGCAACATAGCTCATCAGTACGCCAGCGACGCGATTGATGCGGTCGGTGGTGACGATCTCGCCCGCCGGCGGATAGTCCTCGACCGTGGCACCATCGCGTTTGAGCTGCAGCATCAGCACATCCAGGTCGCTTTCGAGTACGGCATGGACCTGGCTGCCCGAATCCTCCAGATCGAGATCGGACTCCACGATGCCAAACTGCTGCTCGTAGACAAAGGGGTGCGCATTGCGATCGAGCACGTAGTGCGACAGCAGACCCAGCGCGAAGGCGCGACCCAAGTTGGCATCGCGCGGAAGCAGATGAGACACGCCGTCGCGCAGGCACGAGAACTGGCGCGACATACGCGAGCGGTGCATAACCTGCGCCAGCAGCGTGCAGTCGGAAACGCGGGGCGTCAGGATGTGGAAGAAAAACGGGTCGGGACCCTGGTTGCCCAAGATAAAGGCGATGCGCTCCTCGTCGGACGTGATGACGCCCTGCGGAAGACGGTCAATGCTTTCCTCGCCAAACAAATGATGGGTGATAAGCGCAGGCATGATAATCCTTTCGATTTCATTCGATGCAATCCATTATGCCCACCCCACAGCCATGCCAAACCTACGGTGCCAAACGATGACACGCGGGCTCTTATGCAAGCCCCAAGTGCGACTTGACCTCGGCGGCGCGACGACGGGACACCGGCACCGTCGAGTCCACGCGATCGAGCCTCAACTCCATCAGGCCCGTGGAGCCGACTTCAACGTTATGTACGTCCTCCAAATTGACCAGATAGCTGCGATGGACGCGGATGAAGCCCTCGAGCGCCAAGCGCCGCTCAAGCGAGGAGATCGATTCGTTGATGAGGTACGTCCCCTCGGGACAGATGGCGTTGCAAAAATCGGCGCGCGCCTCAAAGTAACAGACATCCGCAACGGGAATGAACACCTTCTTGCCCCCGCGATCTGCCGTCAAGCGCAGCGGCTGGCGCGGAGCCTGGACAACGCGGCGGACACCCAAGGCAGCCTCAATCTTGTCGAGTGCCTTCGTCAGGCGCGCGTCCTCAACGGGCTTGACCACGTAGTCGACGGCATCGAGGTTATAAGCATCGGCAGCGTACTCGGCAAACGCCGTCACAAAGACCACCAGCGGCGGTCTTTTTAGGTTCTGCAACGTCTCGGCAAGCTCAATCCCCGAGCGGCCCGGCATGGTAATGTCCAAGAACAGCACGTCGGGCTTGTTCGACAGAATCGATTCCACCGCCTCGGTAACATTGCCCGCCTCGACAATCTGTCCCACGCGCGCATCCCTCTCTAACAGATAGCGTAGTTCAGCCCTAATGGGAGGCTCGTCATCAACCACTAGGATGTTCCAGCCCTCGGACATGTCCGCTTCCTCTCTTCTCAATACACTCGCATGCTACGCCGTCATCGGCGCCGGCTCATGCGGTTCACCATTCAACTCAACGATGACCTGCGTCCCCACGCCCTCCTGGGACTCCACGCGCATGCCGGAATCTTCTCCGTAAAAGAAATGGATGCGCTGAAGAACGTTAAAGAGCGCCAGCCCACAGCCTCGTTTAATGGAGCCGTCGGCAGTAATGCTCTCGGGCTCCTCCCGTCTATGCTGCTCGAACAGATGAGCGCAGACTTCCTCGCTCATGCCGATGCCGTCATCTTCGACGATAATCTCCAGGCCGTCATCGGTCTCGAAAGCCCTTACATGAATAGAAAGCGGCTCGGTCTCGCGCTGCGCGTGCTTGATGCAGTTTTCGAGCAACGGCTGCAAGATAAACGGCGGCACCATGCTGTCGCGCACCTCGAAGTCGATATCGACCGAAACGCGCAGACGGCCGTCGCCATAACGGGCCTGCATAAGATTGATATAACGAGTGCCCTGTTCCACCTCGTGCTCGAGCGTGGTGAGCGTATCGGAGTCAGAAAGCGTCTGACGGTAATAATTGGAAAAGTCGATGAGCAGCGACCTGGCCTTGTCGGGCTCGGTTCGCACGAGCGACACGATGGTGCTGATGGTGTTGAACAGAAAGTGCGGATCGACCTGCGACTGCAGGGCGCGCAGCTCAACGCGGGCCGTGAGCTCGTCCTGACGCTCGAGCTCAAAGCTCGCGAGCTGCGTGGAAATGAGGTCAGCAAAGCCCGAGGCAAGGGCCGTCTGGCGCATATCGATGCTGCTCAGGCGGGGATAGTACAGCTCGAGCGTGCCCACGCAATGCCCGCGCACGGTAAGCGGCGCGACAATGCCGGCGCGCAGGCGGGGAAAGTAGCCACCCGTCTCGGACGAGGCGTCGCGCGAAAACACACTCTGCTCGCCAGACTCAATCACGTTGAGCGTGGTCTTGAGCACGACCGGGGTGCCGGCGGGGCACTTTGCCGAATCCTCGCCCCAGCTTGCCAGCACCTGCCTGCCGTCGGTAAAGCAAATGGCCGAGGCAAAGGTCTCGGACAGGATGATCTTGGAGGCACCCAGGGCCGCCTCGGGCGTTAAGCCGCGTGACGTATAGGCGAATATTTTTGAGGCGATGGCGAGCGTGCGGTCGGTAGCGCTCGACGTGAGGTCGTCGGGCACCACAAAGACATACGAGAAGAAAAAGCACAGCATGACCAAGCCGGCAATGACGACAACGGCCGGAACGGGATTGGGATTATCGGTTAAATCCCAGATAAGCAGCAGGATGAGCAGCGGAACGACAACGCCAAGCAAAATAGCCTGGACCACATGCTGAGCGGTACGAAAGACCTTGGTCGAGTTATAGCTTTTGCCCAAGATCAGCCTATTGAAATCCACCGTCATCCCCTTCTGACTAACGCACCCATAGCAATAAAGAGGGCCGCAAGCGACCCTCTCCATTGCATTATGCAATCAATTTCTTTGATTTACATCCAGCCATCGATGAACGGTAGCCTACGCGCTGTACTTGTTGGCTTCGCCGAAGGTGCCGGCCTCGACAATCCAACCGTCCTTCATGATGACGTCCATGTTGTCGGTGTTGAGCACGTGGATGTCGGCAGCAACGTCACCGTTGACGACCAGCAGGTCGGCGCACTTGCCGGCCTCGATGGAACCGGTCTCGTCCTCGATGTGGCACATCTTGGCACCGTTGAGGGTGGCGCAGGTGATGGTCTCGACCGGGGTGAAGCCGATCTTGTCGACGAACTCGTACATCTCCTCGATGGAGCAGGTGCCGTACGGGGTGACGAAGGAGAAGGAGTCGGAGCCGATCGTCATGACGACGCCGCGCTTCTTGGCCTCGCGCAGGCAGTCGTAGTTGCGCTGGAGCTCCTTCTCGACCAGGGTGCCCTCGTACTTATCGTGCAGCTCGGGGACGTAGACGGGCGGATAGGTGGAGTACCAGGTGGGCAGGAAGGCAATCGTCGGGGTAAAGAAGGTACCCTGCTCGGCCATGAGGTCCATGGTGCGCTCATCGATGTCGAAGCCGTGAATCAGCTGCTCGCAGCCAAAGCGGACGGAATCGTAGGCAGCGGCGTGGTTGTTGTAGCAGTGGCTCCACACGGGAATGCCGACCATCTTGGCCTCTTCGACCACGGCCTGGATCTCCTCGGAGCAGTAGTGTTGGTCGCGACCGGAGTCCCAGCGCCAGATGCCGCCACCGGTAGCCCAGATCTTGATGGCATCGGGGTTCTCACGCAGGCGACGACGGACAGCCTTGCGCAGATCCCAAGGACCGTCGACCTGGTCGCCCCAGGGGTGTGATTCCTTGTTGAGCTCCTGGGTGCAGTGGTGGGAGTCGCCGTGGCCGGCAACGCGGCAGAAGCCAAGGCCGGTAGCCAGAACGCGCGGGCCCTTGAAGACGCCCTTGTCGATACAGTCGCGAATCTGGATGCCAAAGCGGCCGATCTCGCAGACGGTGGTGAGGCCGTGGGTGAGGCAGTCATAGGCCTGCTTGACGGCGACGGCCTGCTTCTCGAGGAGCGGCTGCATGACCCAGTCGGTGTCATCGTCGGTCAGGTTGCCCGAGAAGTGCAGGTGGGTGTCGATCAGGCCGGGAAGGACGGTCTTGCCGGCAGCGTCGATGACCTCAACGCCCTCGGGAAGGTCCTGCATGGCGCCGGCGTACTCGATCTTGCCGTTGTCGTCGACGAGAACGAGGGAGTTCTCGACCGGCTCGGCACCGGTACCGTCGATGAGCTTACCGCCAACGATTGCATACTTAGTGGACATGGTTCCTCCTTATGGATCCATATAGTGGGCGAGGCCGTGTTGGGTTAAGGCCTCACAAAGCTACCCAAGTGGTGCCGGGTTCGGTGCGCGGAAGAGAGGGTCCCGCGCACCTGATCCCCCCCGGCCAGGCGTTACTTTTTGCGGGAATTGGTGAAGGCCATGAGAGCCAGGCCGATGGCCAGCCAGCCGATCACGATGCTCCACTCCACCATGTTGAGGGAGGCGGGAGAGAACGGGATCACGAGCAGGCCGATGATGATGGCGCAGGCGCCGATAGCGAGGCAGATGCCAAACTTGCCACCGGGCACCTCGTAGGGACGAGGCAGGTCGGGCTCGGTGAAGCGCATGCGCAGACAAGCGAGGGCGACCATACCGCAGGAGAAGATGAAGGCGAGAGCCGACACGTTGGTCAGAGGGATGAGCATGTTCTTACCCAGGAACGGACCGACGACGGTGATGACGCCCAGGACGACGCAGGCGAGCTTGGGAGCGCCGGAGTTGGGATCGACCTCGGCGAACTTCTCGGGCAGCTGGCCCTTGCGGCCCATGGCGAGCATGATGCGGCTCGTGGCGCCATAGAAGGAGTTCATCGGGCCCATGGGTCCAAGCGTGGCAATGACGAGCATAGCCAGGTACAGGAGCATGTTGATGCCCTTGAGGCAGGCGAGCGCGGGAACCGGGCTCTTAACGAACTCATGCCAGTCGAGAATGGTGCCGAACGAGTAGATGCAGACCATGTAGAAGCCGCCGGCGGCCAGCAGGGCCAGGGAGATGATCTTGCCGAACTTGTTCCAGTTGAGGCCCTCGGCTGCTTCCTCAGCCTGCTGAGGAATGGTGTCGAAGCCGGCGTAGAAGAACGGGGTCAGAACCAGAACCGACACGATACCGGCGAACAGGCCGGTGCTCTCGGTAGCGGCCTTGCCGCCGCCAGCACCGGTGACCTGGGAGAACACGGGCATGGCGTTGTCCGGCGAACCGGTGAACAGCGAGACGCCCATGGCGAGCAGCATGCCGCAGAGCAGAGCCTTGGTCAGGAAGGCCTGGAGCTTGGCGGCCGAGCTGGCACCGCGGAAGTTGAGGAAGATGACGTAGACTGCAAAGCCGAGCGCGATCAGCGTCGGGAACAGGTAAACGTCGGCGCCCAGGATGGTGTAGAGCTTGACGGCGCGCAGCCACTCAAGACCGGGCAGGCTGCCGAACATCTCGGACACGAGGGTCGAGATGGCGATGGCCTCCCACGGGCACAGGATGCCGTTGCCCAGAGCCAGGAGCCATCCGGTGATGTAGCTCAGCGTACGGCCAAAGCTACGGTCGACGTACTCGACGATGCCGCCCGAGATGGGGATGGCAGCCGTGAGCTCACCGAAAACAGCGCCGACGGGCACGAGGAAGATTGCACCCAAGAGGAATGCGATCATAGCGGGAACGGGGCCGCCGCCCACGACCATCCAGTCGCCGACCTGCAGAACCCAGCCGGTGCCGATGATGGCACCAAAGCCGATGGTGAAGAAGTTCCAGAGCGAGAGCGTTTTCTTCATACCGCCGTTATCCTCGACTGCAACCTCTGCGTTCTTGTCCGCCATTGTTCCCCTCCTTTCCTTTTTGACGCCCTTTGGCGTCACCCCTTGCGCAGCCTGTCTAGCTGCGCGCTTTTATTTCGTGGCTTTACAATACGGCCTTGGAGCCGCGGCACCGCCTATAGCTCGACCGAAGGCAAAACCGCGTAACGAACGGCGCCGTTTTTGGGACGAACGGCTGGGGAGACCATTTGTCTTGGATGCCCATTTGCCTGTCTTTGAACCGACGCCGTTACAGCAGCCGACGCGCGGCGCGGCAACGTTCATACCGTTTGTAGGGCTTTTGGCGCACATACCCATGCGTCGTACATCTTTTTATGTAGGATAGACAAGTTACACACGAGGCAAGGTGATTCGAATGGCATACGGATACAACGATGGCGACCAGCGGCCACAAAGTGTGCGCCTTGCCGGTCGCACTACGCCAACGCCCAGAAGCACCTCCGACAACGACAGCCCGCAACGGCCACAAGAGCAGCTTGGGGCTTCTTCGCGGCAACAAAGCCGCACCGCGCAGCAGTCAAACCGCGCGAGCACGAGCACGCGCCAACGCCAGACCGACGCATCGCAGCCGCGCCGCCATGATCGCCGTAAGACCGACTACTACGTTAAGCGCTCCTTTTCGCAACCCCAACGCGGCCGCGGCAGCTCGGGCTCTCGTCCCGCACCACATGCCAATAGCCATGGACTGCCCGTCCGCCGCCTCCGCCTTGCGCTTTGTTCCATTGCCGTCTGCCTGGTCTTTTTGTTCTTGGGGTCCTGCATCTCTCACGGCTCAGCCGGTCTTGAACCGACCGCCGAGGATAAGCTGCTCAAGGCCCCGGTCGCTCCCGGCTATTCGTTTGCGTTCTCGACCCCGCGGTCGCAATGGCAAGCCGGTACCATGCCTCATATCTACCAGATCGATCCCGCATGGTCGGAGCTGCCCTATGCCGGTGGCACTATTCGCGAAAACGCTTGCGGTCCCACCTGCCTTACCATGGTCTATATCTTTAAGACCGGCCATACCGATAAGACGCCGGTCGATATATGCGCACTGGCCGAAGCCGGCAACTACGCCCCCACTGGTGCCACCGAGTGGTCGTTTATGACAAGCGGTGCGTGGCAGTTGGGGCTCAACGGAACGCAGCTCTATAACGATCGCGACTCGATGACCCAGGCACTTCGCTCGGGTGCGCCCATCATCGCCGCAGTGCGCCCCGGCACCTTTACCAACGTGGGTCACTACATCGTGCTCTACGGTATCGACGACGCCAACCAGATTGGCGTCTACGACCCCAACTCGGCCAGCCGCAGCGCCCGCCGCTGGGGCGTCGTAGAGGTCCTCAACGAAGTCGAAGCCATGTGGGCCTACTACTAGTCATTGGGGACACTCATTGGGGACAGACTTAAATGAGTGGTCGTCGGGGACAGTCTTACGGACGCCGGCCGAGAGCAAACGAAAAGGGCCATCCCGAACTGCTTGGAACTGCCAGCACGGAAAGCGCATCCTGCTTTGGGGCCCAATAGCGGGATGCGCTTTCCGTTAGCGGCCCGTTTGGGAAACTAGGGACCGCTTTTCGACAAAAATCCGGGATGCATTTTCCGATTGAGGGCCTCAAGGGAAACCGCACCCCATGTTGGACGCTCATTCTGGGATGTGCTTTCCGCAGTTGATCGATGCGGCCTTTAAGGACTGTCCCAAGCTGCCGGCAGGAAAGGAACGTCCCCAAGTGCCGGGTTTCCGCAGCCTGCAATGCTCCTCATGAACAGCCGCCTCAATAACAAAAGCCCCTGCGGCCGAAGCGGACCGCGGGGGCAACAGACCTGCAAGAGTTAACTCAAGTCCTCGCCATTTGATGCAATGACCTTTTGGTACCAGCAGAAGCTGTCCTTTCGGTAGCGATCGAACGTGCCTTTGCCCGTATCATCGGCATCAACATAAACAAAGCCATAGCGCTTCTTCATCTGCCCCGTCGAGGCCGACACCAAATCGATACAGCCCCACGGCGTGTATCCCATCAGGTCAACACCGTCCTCGACAATTGCATCGCGCAGCGCAAGAATATGCCTTCGCAGGTAATCAATATGATACGCATCGTGGACTTTGCCGTCTTCCAGCGCATCGAGTCCGCCCACACCGTTCTCAGCGATAAAGAGCGGAAGATGGTAACGATCGTGGTAGCCGGCAAGCGTCACGCGCAAACCCAGCGCATCGATCTGCCATTTCCAGGCAGTCTCTTTATCCTTGAGGTACGGATTGCGCAGCGTCGGGAACACGTTACCCTCCGCCTTCTCAGCGATCACCTGGTCATCGGCGCACACCAAGCGCGAGCAATAGTACGAGAACGAGATGAAGTCGACCGTATGCTCTGCCAGATACTCCGTATCGCCCGGCTCAAAGGGCACGTGAACACCCTCTTTCTCGAGTGCACGCAGCTTCCAAGCAGGATAGGCGCCCGCAGCCATCACGTCTGTGTAGAAGTAGCGGCCGCGGTCCTCCTCATACGCAAGCCATACGTCCTCGGGCGCACAACGGTACGGATAGGTCGCACCGGCAGCGACCATGCAACCCACCTTGTTTGCGGGATCGATCTTGTGCAGAATCTCGACAGCGCGAGCGCTCGCCATAAACATATGGTGCGAGAACGCCGCGGTCACGGCTGCACGGTCACGCTCATCCTCGAGCGTGACACCCGCGTTGAGATAGGACAGCGCCACGCTG
The DNA here is from genome assembly GCA_021641225.1 of Collinsella aerofaciens. Lineage (GTDB taxonomy): Bacteria > Actinomycetota > Coriobacteriia > Coriobacteriales > Coriobacteriaceae > Collinsella > Collinsella aerofaciens_AJ. The sequence goes on from JAJWXI010000013.1 coordinate 13,944, forward strand.
TTGATCTCGTTGAACGTAAGCCAATAACGCACGAGGCCCTGGTACGCGCGTCCGACGGTCTCGACGTAGTGCGCATACCGCTCGATCATCTCTCGGCTTTGCCAGCCACCATAGCGCTCGACCAGAGCCAACGGATAGTCGTAGTGCGACAGCGTCACAAGCGGCTCGATTCCATGCTCGCGCAGCGCCTCGAATACCTGACGGTAAAACTCCAAGCCCTCGCCGTTGGGCTCGGTCTCCATCCCTGTGGGAAAAATACGGCTCCAGCAAATTGAAAGACGCAGGCACTTAAAGCCCATCTCGGCAAAGAGCTCGACATCCTCGTGCCAATGATGGAAGAAGTCGTTGCCCCAGCGGCATGGATACAGCCTGTCCGGATCGTCCACGGGCTTTTGCCTGCCAAACATTACATCCCAGCGGTCGGAACCCTGTGGGATCAGGTCGGAGTGCGACATGCCGCGGCCGCCCTCGTTCCAGCCCCCTTCGGCCTGGTTGGCGGCGAGGGCACCACCCCACAAAAAGCCCTCGGGCATACCGGCGGCAGACGTTCTGTCAAAGTAACTCATGCTACTCAGCATCCTCGGCAGAAGCTGCCGCGGCGTTCTCCTGCTCCTGAGCCAGGAGCTGGTTATCGTACACCTTAAAGAACGGGTACCAGACCACAGCCATGACCACGATCAAAACGATCGTAAACACCCAGATGCGCGGGTCGAGGCACTGGACAAAGCCCTGAACGAAGATGGGGAACGTGCCGCTCACCAAGATGTAGAAGTTAGAGACAAGACCCAGTGAGACCGCACCCCAATACAGCAGGGCCGAGATCATGCCGCCTAGCACAAACGGAATCATGAGGATCGGGTTGAAGATGATGGGCGCGCCGAAGATCGCGGGCTCGGAGATACGGAAGAAGCTCGGCACGATCGATGCCCTGCCAAATGCCTTGAGCTGCTGCGACTTTGCCCTAAACGCGCAGAGCGCCACAAAAGAGAACGTATTACCCGTGCCGCCGATGAGGTTGATGGCCAACGACATGAGCGCCGGGTGGAACTCAAGCGGCTGCCCGGCAGCATAGAGCGAGGCGTTGGCGGCAAAGGCGGCAAGCGTGACCGGGGCGGTGATGGGCATTACGATCATGTTGCCGTGGACGCCAAAGCACCAAAACAGCAGCGTCATGAAGCAGATAAGCAGTGCGCCGGGCACAGAGTCAACTGCGACGGAAAGCGGGGCAGCGAGCAGCTTCTCGATAACCGAGGGGATGGACAGCGCGGGATCGATCATCTGGATCAGCAGGTTGCCGCCAAAGAAGATGAGGATGTTGGCGAGCATAGGTACGATGGCGCCAAAGGTTTCGGACAAAAACGGCGGCACGCCATCGGGCATCTTGATGGTGATGCCCTTGGTCTGGCAGAAGCGCGTGACCTCGACGGAGACCAAGGCAACGATGATGGCGGTAAACAGGCCCTGCGCACCCAGATAGGTGCAGGGGACCGCCTGGAGCACGGACTCGTCAGCAAGCTGGTAGTAGGACGACGGCGCCGCGGCGATCAGGAACATCACCAGCGAGGTCATGCCGGCGTTAAGCTTGGGCATCTTGTAGGTGCCCGCCAGGTTATAGGCGATTGCGAACGTCACGATCACCGACAGTATGCCCATCGTCATGTTGAAGGGAATGAGCAGCGTGAGCTTATTGGCCGTGGCAAAATCGAGCCAAGGGCCAAAGACGGACCAGAACCCGCCCTGCGCCACCAGGTCGGCCGTGACCGGCGGGTTGGCGAGGATCATAAAGACGGCAGATACCAAGATGAAGCTGATCGCGCTCATAAAGCCCTTTTGCATGGAGGCAAAGTGGCGCTCGGTGCCGCAGAAATTGGCGATAGGGGTCAGTTTTTCCTGAAGCAGGGTCATGAACTTCTCCATGGTCGCCTCCTAACCCAACAGCGACTGGGCGAGTGCCAGCACGTTGGCGGCGTTGCCCATGCCGTAGTCCTGTGCGGGGATGACCGCGGTCGGCTTACCGCTCCCCTGCTTGACGGTGTTGAGCTGGTAGGACACCTGCGGCCCCAAGAGCAGCACGTCATAATTGGCGCACGTCTCCTGATACTCGCCGATACCCACCGCATCGATATCGAGCTCGATGCCGTTTTGCTCCGCATATTTCTCGAGTTTCTTCATCAGAATGCTTGTAGACAGACCAGCTGCGCAAACAAGAAGGATCTTCATAAGGGATTCCCTTCGCATTGATTGGTTGGATAGTCACCGCACGCCGCTAGGCGTTCTTGGTTGCAGTGCGCTCATACAGGCAGATCAGCTCCTGCACGAGCTCCTGAGCAAGCATGGAGCACATGAGGTGGTCCTGAGCATGGACCAGCAACACATCCACCGACAGATGCTCGCCCGCTGCCTCAGTCGAAAGCAGCTGCGTTTGGATGTGGTGAGCCTTGATTCCCGCATCCTTTGACTGCTTCATGAGTTTGGCGGCGGCGTCAAAATCCCCCGCCTTTGCCTTTTCAAGGGCTTCGAAGGCAAGGCTGCGTGCCTCTCCCGCTGCAGCGACCAGCTGAAACGAAACCATCTCGGTTCCCTGATCGTCCATAACGGTCTCCTCTCCCGTGATGTTTGGTTTGTACTTGAATATTCGAAACGCCTATCTCCCGCCCGCAATCCTCGAGGTTTATTGCAGGTAGACTGACAGGGTCATCGACAAAAGAAGTCTTAAGCCGTATGCGCTTGCACAAGCGCCATCAGCTCATGCCAGGACCGGCGCTCGCGTAGGCGCTCGACCCCCTGGCGGTCCATAAAGATCTCGGCGAGCAGTGAGCTCAAGATCCGCGCCTCATCGCCGCCCGACCGGGCAAACGACACCATAAAGACGATATCGACCTCATGGCCGTATTCATCCCAAAGAATGGGATGTTCGAGCAGGCCCACGGTAACAAAGGCCTCGGCGCTCAAGGGATGCATCCCATGGGGCATGGCTACCCCATTGCCAAACGAGGTGGCGCTCGCGCTCTCGCGCTCGGCGACCTCTTGGGCAAACTGGGCATCGACACGGCCGCTCTCGACGGCGCGCTCGGAGAGATATCGGAGAACGGCCTGCTTCGACGACGCCTCAACGCGGTTGAAGAACAGGGCACGGCTAAAGAAAGAGCTCACGGAGTCCGATTGCGCAGTGTCGTCGCTCAGCACCTTGCGGATAGCGTTGACATCGCTCGTCTCCAAGAAGAAATCGGCCTCGCGGACGGGCACGGGCAACTTGACGTTGAGCGGCACCGTTGTGAACACGTAGTCGATATGCGAAAAATCGAACGTTCCCACGCGGGCGACATCGCATGTCTCAATCGAATCGATATACATGCCAAACTGCTTGCGGTACTGGTGCTCGAGCATACGGGCGCTTCCCGCTCCCGAGGCGCACACGATCAGGATGCGTTTGCGACGCGGCTGGTCGGCTTGCTGCTCGAGGGCCAGGGCAAATGCCATGGCGATGTAGCCGAGCTCTTCATCAGAGGGCTGGCTGCCAAAATGACGCTCGAGTACCTGCGAGGTGCCAGCTGCCATCGAATAGGCCAACGGAAACCTCGTCTTGATATCGGACAGCATGGGGTTATCCATATGCATGTGATATTCAAGGCGATAGCCCAGAGGGCCGATATGCCGAGCAAGGTTCATGCGAAGTTCAAGATCGCCGCTAAAGTCAAACCTAAACTCATCGTTGACCGCACGTACCATCTCGGAAGCAATCTCCCACATCTCGTCCGAGATAACGGCAGAGCCCTTCTCGGGCACGCCCGTGCCCCTGCCGAGCAAATGGATTGCGATAAAGGCAACCTCTTCTCGGGGCATGCTCACGCCCAGGGCATCCTTGATGTTTGCGGCAATCTGGAAAGCCGCGGCGTATTCGCGCGTTCCCTCCAGTTTTTGAACGTCCGATTCTGCAGCTGGGACATAGCAGCCCTGCTCGATGCGGCCAAGAGCAATGTAAAGATGCATGATGAGATTGCGGGATGCCAGCGAGCTCACCGTGACGGGCGAGGCCGTCAGAGCATCGTCCACACATGCGGCGATGGCCCGCAGGCGCTCGGCGAGCTTTGCATCGTCGGTGTCGGGCAACACGGGCCTCACCAGCGAGGCCAGGCACAGGCGCCGCTGCGACTCCCCGCCCGCAACGCGGATTCCGTAGCGTGGGCGCTTTTCGAGCGTTAAGTCAAATTGGGCGAGTTTCTGCTCTACCAGACGCATGTCATTGGACAGAGTTCGCGCCGAAACGTAGAGTAAATCCGCATACTCCTCAATCGTCACCCACTGGGACCGCATGAGGAGGTCGTTAAGAAGGAAGGACACACGGCCGTCGCGCGTATCAGGAATGCCCGGATGGGCCAGAGCCGCACCGTCTAGCAAGCGAGCAAGCTCATCTGCACGTGCAACATCGATACGATACTGCCCCTTGCTGCCAACGATGCGTGCAACCCCTGCAAGGTTGTCGTTTGCGCGATGGATATAGTTTCTCACGGCGCGCTCGCTTACCTCGAGACGCTTGGCAAGTACCGCGACAGCGACAGGCTGAGCGTCCTCGATCATATTTACAAGCTGCTTGACGCGAGCATCCATGTCCTCCTCCTTTCCCTGCGTCTAGTCTAACGCGGTAAAGAATGACACTCCACGTCGCGCTCGTTCCGCCAACTCGGAACAGGTTGCGGGGAGTCCAGCCGAACTTATAGGGAGCACGGAGAAAGGGCCCGAAAGCCATGTGCCGGTGTGAGATGCGCTTTCCGCAGTCATTGGGGACAGACTTAAATGAGTAGTCGTTGTGGACGTTCTTGTTTGACTAGTCGTTTAAGAACGTCCCCAATGACTAGGTGAATAGCAAAAGCCCCGCAGTCGGAGCGGACTGCGGGGCTCATGAAGAGAGGCTAGTTTGTGGGCGCTTTGCCTGGCGCCCACGGGAGAGGCAACGGAGTAGGGGCTACTCGTGGATGCGGGTACCGGAGAGGCCGGCCATGGTCTCGGCGGCCTTGTCCAGGGCGCCGATGATGCAGGTGCGGCCCTTGCGGGAACGGGCGAACTTGATGGCGGCGCGGACCTTGGGCTCCATGGAACCCTTGCCGAACTGACCCTCGTCGGCCAGGCGCTCGGCCTCGTCGGCGGTGAGGTCCTCGAGCTCCTCCTGGTTGGGCTTGCCAAAGTTGATGGCGACGTGCTCGACGGCGGTCAGCAGGAACAGGACGTCGGCGTCGCAGTCCTCGGCCAGCAGCTCGCCGCCCAGGTCCTTGTCGATGACGGCGGGAACGCCCTTGTAGCAGCCCTTGTTCTCGTAGTCGCGGACGACGGGGATGCCGCCGCCACCGCAGGCGATGACGATGAACTCGTTGTCGAGCAGGTTGAGGATGGAGTCGGCCTCGACGATCTTCTTGGGATCGGGGGAGGCGACGACGCGACGCCAGCCGCGGCCGGAATCCTCGACGAAGACCTTGGAGGGATCCTCGGCCATGAACTCCTTGGCCTGCTCCTCGGTGTAGAAGGGGCCGATCGGCTTGGTCGGGTTCTTGAACGCGGGATCGTCGGGATCGCACTCGATCTGGGTGACGACGGTGGCGGCGTGCCAACGCTTGTAGCGCTTGTGCATCTCGCGGCCGATGCCCTGCTGCAGGTGATAACCAATGTAGCCCTGGGACATGGCGCCGCACTCGGGCAGCGGCATCTCGGGGGTACCGATGGCATCGTGGGCAGCGGCAAAGGCGTTCTGGATCATGCCGACCTGCGGGCCGTTGCCGTGGGTGATGATGATCTCGTTGCCCTGCTCGATGAGACCGAGGAGAGCGTGGGCGGTGTTGCTCACGGCCTCGATCTGCTCGACGGGGTTGTTGCCGAGGGCGTTGCCGCCAAGGGCGACGACAATACGATCGGGCTTGCCAAGAGGCTTAGACATTGCTGGAATCCTTTCTGTAAAAGGCCTACAACCCATTAATAACCCGCGTCCGTGCGATACGCGAGTTTATTAAGGTTTATATTCTCTTTATCGCTCATTTTATTCATTTTGAAAATAGCGGAACGGTGAACGGTCGTTTTTATCCGCTCAGCGTACAGAACCCCAGCTCAGACATATCTACGCCATTTACGTGCAACTTTATTTAAATGCAGCGAGGATTATGTCGGATTATGCAAACTACATCTCTGCTAAACACAAAACGGACAGCGCAATATCTTACTCGCACTATACGAGATTCTATGCACTTATAAGTTGAGTATGCACCCCTGCAAAAACAAGGGGCTTTTCATCCAGCATAAGGAATAAAGAAGAGCTCCGAAAAGGCGGCAACAGCCAAGTCCCCCATCTATCTCCAAAGTGGCGCGAGGTTTCGCGGCAAAGCCGCGAAACAGCAAAGGGGACAAAAGCCCCCACAACCACGTCTTTCATCCGCCCACACAATCCGAGGACGTAGTCGTAGCAGGATCTGAGGGCTAACCTTCGCGGACACTCCGCAGGACAAAAGAACCCCCGCCGCACGAAGTGCGCAGCGGGGGTTCTTTCATGTCCGAGGACGTCCGCGAAGGTTAGCCCTCAGATCCTGCGGTGGGAGACCTAGGCCTCGTTGTACACCGTCTTGAGCTTCAGCAGGTGCTGGTAGCGATCCATAGCGGCCTGCTCGTTCTCCTTGAAGAGCTCCTCGGCGCGCTCGGGGAAGGAACGCGTCAGCGAAGCGTAACGGGCCTCGTTCATCAGGAACTCCTGATAACCGCCCGCGGGCTCCTTGGAATCGAGCGAGAACTTCTTGCCGGCAGCAGCCTCGGGGTTGAAGCGGAAGAGGTTCCAGTAACCGCACTCGACAGCCTTCTTCATCTCGGCCTGGCAGTTCTGCATGCCGCCCTTCTTGATGGAGTGCATCTCGCAGGGGCTGTAGCCGATGATGAGGGACGGGCCGTCGTAGGCCTCGGCCTCGTGAATGGCCTTGAGGGTCTGAGCCGGGTTGGCGCCCATGGCGACCTGCGCCACGTAGACGTAACCGTAGCTCATGGCGATCTCGGCCAGAGACTTCTTCTTGGTCACCTTACCGGCAGCGGCGAACTGAGCGACCTGGCCCAGGTTCGAAGCCTTGGAGGCCTGACCGCCGGTGTTGGAGTACACCTCGGTGTCGAAGACGAAGACGTTGACGTTGTGGCCGGAAGCCAGAACGTGGTCCAGGCCACCGAAGCCGATGTCGTAGGCCCAGCCGTCGCCGCCGAAGATCCAGAAGGACTTCTTGGTGAGGTAAGCCTTGTCGGCGAGAATTGCCTTGGAAGCGTCGCAGCCGCACTTCTCGAGCTCGGCAACGTAGGCAGCGGCAGCGGTCTTGGAGGCCTCGGCGTCGTTGACGGAGTCAATCCAAGCCTGGCCAGCGGCCTTGAGCTCATCGGACGGACCATCGGCAGCGATGATGTCCTGGGTGGCGGCGATCAGCTTGTGCTGAACGGCCTCGTAGCCCACAGCCATGCCCAGACCGTGCTCGGCATTGTCCTCGAACAGGGAGTTGTTCCACGCCGGGCCGCGACCGTCCTTGTCCTTGCAGTAAGGAGCGGTGGCAGCGGGGTTGCCCCAAATGGAGGAGCAGCCGGTGGCGTTGGAGATGAACATGCGGTCGCCGGCGACCTGGGTCACCAGACGTGCATAGGCGGTCTCGGCGCAGCCGGCGCAGGAGCCAGAGAACTCCAGGTAGGGCTGCTTAAACTGGCTGCCCTTGACGTTGGCCGCGATGAGCTCCTTCTTCTCGGAGACATTCTCGACCATGTAGTCCCAAACGGGCTGCTGGTCCATCTCCTGCTCGGTGGGAACCATCTCGAGGGCGCCCTTGGGGCAGACCTTGACGCAGTTGGTGCAACCCATGCAGTCGAGCGGGGACACGGCCATGGTGAACTTCATGCCCTTGGCCTTGGGGCCCATAGCGTCGAGCGTGCGGGTAGCCTCGGGCGCGGCGGCAGCCTCGTCCTCGGTCATCGCGAACGGACGGATGGTGGCATGCGGGCACACATAGGCGCACTGGTTGCACTGGATGCACTTGGTCTCGTCCCAGTGGGGAACGACGACGGCGACGCCGCGCTTCTCGTATGCGGAGGCGCCCAGCTCAAACTGGCCGTCGGCGCAATCGACGAAGGCGGAAACAGGCAGGCTGTCGCCATCCATGCGATCGATGGGCTCGAGCAGGTTCTTGACCTGCCGGGCGATGGCAGACTTGGTCTCCTCGGAGAGCTCGACGGGGGCGGCGTCCTCGGCGGTTGCCCAGTCGGCCGGAACCTCGAACTTACGGAAGGCGGTAGCACCGGCATCGATGGCCTTGTGGTTGGCGTCGACGATGGCCTGGCCCTTCTTCATGTAGGACTTGGTAGCCGCGTCCTTCATGTACTGCAGGGCGTCCTCGGCGGGCAGGACCTTGGCCAGCGCGAAGAAGGCGGACTGGAGCACCGTGTTGGTGCGCTTGCCCATGCCGACCTTGGCGGCCAGGTCGATAGCGTCGATCAGGTAGACGTTGACGTTGTTGTTCGCGATGTAGCGCTTGGCCACGGCGGGCATGTGCTCGGCGAACTCCTCGTCGCTCCACTGGCAGTTGACCAGGAAGGTGCCGCCCGGCTTGACGTCGCGGACCATCTTGAAGCCCTTAACGATGTAGCTGGGGTTGTGGCAAGCGACGAAGTCGGCCTTAGTCACGTAGTACGGCGAGCGGATCGGGGAATCACCAAAGCGCAGGTGCGAGACGGTGACGCCGCCGGTCTTCTTGGAGTCGTACTGGAAGTAGGCCTGGACGTACTTGTCGGTGTGGTCGCCGATGATCTTGATCGAGTTCTTGTTGGCGCCGACGGTACCGTCGCCGCCCAGACCCCAGAACTTGCACT
>JAJWXI010000133.1 GCA_021641225.1 Collinsella aerofaciens
GCAAGGGCGCTGTCGTTGCCGCCGGCGCCGTGTGCGTCGAGGACGTCCCCGCCGGCGCCGTCGTGGCCGGCGTTCCCGCCCGCGTCATCAAGATGCGCGACGAGAAGACCGACAGCAAGACCGGTCTGGAAGAGGGCTTACGTCAACTTTAACAGTTACGGCGTTTTACCAAACGCCGTAACGACTCGACGCTGCAAACGCCCCAGAGCGGCAATCTGACGTTCAATCGTCGGGCATGACCAAAAGGTCAATGCCCTCCTCTTTCACGTCACCTTGCTCGCTCTGGGGCGTTTTCGCTGACTTATGCTCAACCAGTAGCGTAATTAAGCCCCAAGTAAAAAGGTCGAAGCCCTCATCCAAGGCTTCGGCCTTTGCTTTCCCGCTGTAGGCGTAACGCAACTTATCGATTCTCGATGCTGCCGATATTCTTGAGCTCGATGGAGATGAGGCCGTTGGGCTCATTGACGAACTCAATGTACTCGGAATTCGAACCCATCTCGGCCGGAAAGCTGATCTCGATGCCCGTATCGGTACGAATCTTGTGGTTGCGCACGGCCGCACGCTCGACCTGCTTGCGCTCCACGGGCACACGCTCGGGCACCTTCTCTTCGGTCAGCGCCGCGCGCACGCTCTCCTTGATGACCGGCTCGTCCTCAAAGACCTCATCGACGATATCCCAAGGCGGCAGCTCCTCGTCATCCTCGACCTTCTCGGCCACAGCGGCCTTAACCTTGGCGAGCGCCACGGCCGTGTTGGCGCCGTGCTCCTCGGCGACTTCCTCGACCACACGCGTCACGGTGTCGATGACCTCCTTGCCAGATACGCCCGTGTCGCACTGCAGCAGGCCATCGGGAATGAGCATGCGGTCTTCGCCGGCAATCTTGCGCTTCTTGTCTACGTAGCCGATCTCCATGGTGCTCGCGCGCACGATGGCATAGCTCGGCACCTTCTGCGAGGGGTTCGGCAGGATAGCGTAATGGCGCGCGATGTCGTTGCGCACCTCCCCCTCCTCGCGGCCCACTTCGTGCATAAAAGCCTGCTTGGAGCCCAGCAGCATCACGGCAAACCAGCGGGCATCCTCATCGTCGTCAAAATCGGCCACGAGCACGTCGGTGGACTCGGCTTTCTCGGCTTTGGTGAGCTCGGAGGAGATAAACTCCGCAATCTGCTGCGACAGGTCCACGAACTCACGCTCGCCAAAGAAATAGCCCTTGAGCTCGCCGCCAAACGCAGAGTTCTCGGCAAACGTGGCGCGTTTATTGTCGGCCGAGGTACGTGCGCGGCGCAGATGCGTGGTCACAAAGTTGCGCACGGTACGACTCTCGATATCGAGCTCGCGCTGGCTCATGACGTTGACGGCAGAGTCAAAGTCCAGGATATGCAGAATCGCGTGATTGATTTTCATATACGGCATTCCGTTCTAGATCGATTTCGGCACGAACCAGTATAGCGGTCGAGCCCTCCCCGAGCGCATCGAAGATTGGTGCATCGGGGACAGGTTGCTTTGCACCAATGGCTAGCGCAGAAGCTCGGACTGCCAAGCCTCGAGCTGTTCTGCCAGACTCTTACCGGCAGCGGACATGTCGATCTGGGGTCGTTTGGGCATCAGTGCGCACTTAAGGATTGCCACGATGGTCTGCGAGACAAAGCGTCGTGTATCCTTGTCGAAACCTTGCGCAGCCTGGAGCATCACGGGCAGGCTCTCGCGCAGATTCCCAGCGATATCCGCAAACCGCTCAGCACCCGTAGCCTCAAACACGGAGAACAATGCATCTACAAAACGCTCGCGCTCGGCAGGCCCCACTGCAAGCAGCATCTCGCGAATGGAGCCATCAACGTATCGAGCACCGGCGGACAGGCGCTCACAGTACACGAAGTCGCGACCATCAACCACCCAGCTAAAGGGATTGTGCTGCAGCAGGCTGAACTCGGTGCTCTCAACGATGGCATAGTCCTCCTGTGTCTCGAACATCATGCCAAAGATCGACGACCGAGGTAGCGTCTTGTCGATTCGACCGGAAAGATCGGCAAAGGCGTTGCCGTTCAGAAACTCCTCGACGAAGCCCGGACCATCATGGGAATACACCCGTTCGATTCGCCCACGGGCGACATCGGAGCACATCGCCGCACCGTACACCGCAAGGTTTCCGCCCTTGGAATGACCTCCGCACAAAAGCGGCCCGTCAATCGCATCCGCTGCCTCGTCCACATAACGTACCGCGGATTCCTGGGCCGGCACAGGACACCGGAACGCCATGTTAAAGTCCTCTTTCCAGCCCACAATCGTGCTGTCGGTCCCCCGGAAGGAAAGATAGCTAAACCCCGCCGGAAACCGGAACGCCATGGCTGCAAACTGCTCTGTCGCCACCACATCGCTCACGGCACGATAGCCGCAAACGTGCACGCCACGGTAGCGAGGGCTTGCTGCCACGGCCTCCAACAAGGCCCTGCTCCCCTCTGGATCCCACAGGTCGCCAATCATGTCCCGGTAGCACTCGGCACGAAGCAGCTCGCGTACGTCTAGGCCCTGCCAGTTCGTCAGCTCCGCCATAACACCCGGCAAACGCAAATAGGACAACCACGCAAAGACCAGGCTATCCACCGCGCAGAACGGCCGTTCCTCAAACGGATCAAACGCCGTCTGGGCATAGGTCAAAAAATTAGGCGAATCCGACATGGCCCTCCCATCAACTATGGTGCATTGGGGTCAGGTTACTTTGCACCAAAAAGGCGCCCGGGCCGTGTGGGCTCGGACGCCTTCATTGTAGCTTTTCGCTCTCGCGAGCTTGATTTAGCAGGAGAAATCGACGCTGTCGATGATGTCCTTGAGGGCCTTTGCAGAAGCGGTAAGCTCGCTCTGCTCGGACTCGTTCAGCGGCACGGGAACGCGGCAGACAACGCCATCGCGGCCGACGACCGTCGGCATGGAGATGGCCAGATCGGACAGGCCGTACTCGCCCACCATGAGCGAAGAAACGGGCAGAACGGTCTGCTCGTCACGCATGACAGCGGTGCAGATGCGCTTAACGGCCATGGCAACGCCGTAGTAGGTGGCGTGCTTCTTCTCGATGATGGTGTAGGCGGAGTTCTTGACGTCCTCGGCGATACGCTTCTCGGCAGCCTCGTGCTCCAGATGGCCGTGAAGCTCGCAGAAGGTGCTCAGCGGCACGCCGGCAACCTGGGCGCTGGACCAAGCGACGAACTCGGAGTCGCCGTGCTCGCCCATGACGTAGGCCTGGACATCGCGCGGATCGACCTCGACGTGGGCGCCGAGCATCTGCTGCAGACGACCGGTGTCGAGCACGGTGCCGGAACCGATGACGTGGCCCTCGGGCAGGCCGGACATCTTGATAGCGGCATAGGTCAGAACGTCGACCGGGTTGGAGACGATCAGCAGGATGCCGTCAAAGCCGGACTTCTTAATCTCGGGGATGATGGACTTAAAGATGTTGACGTTCTTGTTGACCAGGTCCAGGCGGGTCTCACCGGGCTTCTGGGCAGCGCCAGCGGTGACGACGATCATCGCGGCATCGGCGACATCGGAATAATCGCCGGCGTAGATCTTCATCGGCTCGGCAAACGTCATGCCGTGCGCAATATCCAGGGCCTCGCCCTCGGCGCGGTTCTTGTCCACGTCGATGAGGACCATCTCGGAGAACAGACCGCTCTGCATCAGTGCGAACGCCGAGGACGAACCGACGAAACCGCAGCCGACAATAGCGACCTTCTTCTCGTTAACCATTACAAACTCCCATCTCTCTCCACAAACAAACCGCCCAGGGCGACCCGAGCGGCTTGCCGTAATCCCAATACATCCAATCGGGACTTTGATTATGCTCCTATTCGCAGCCAAAAATCGACCGTTTGCCGAAAATGTTTGCAGAATTCGTAAAATAACTGCACGAAATCGGTTTCGAGCTATTGACTAGCCAAAATGAACTTCTAATACAGGCCCGCCTCGCGAATAGCCTCAACAGCCAAAGCGATCTGGTCGGGCGGCAGCACCAGCGCCATGCGCACGTGCCCCTCGCCCGAAGGACCAAAGCTCGCACCCGGCGTCACGACGACACCGGCCTTCTCCATGAGCTCCTCGCAAAACGCCATCGAGTCGGTGCGGCCACCGGGAAGCTTGGCCCACACGAACATGGAGCCATGCGCGTTGGGGCGCTCCCAGCCCAAGCCCTCAAGACCGTCGCACAGGGCATCGCGGCGCTCCTGATACTTCAGGCGCTGGGCCTCGACCTCATCGCGCGGACCGTTGAGGCAGGCAATGGCAGCCTTCTGGATCGGGAAGAACATGCCAAAGTCGATCTGGCTGCGCAGCTTGGCAAAGGCCGAGACCACATCCTCGCGACCAACCAAGAAGCCGATGCGGGCGCCGGTAACGTTGAACGACTTGGAGAGCGAGAAAAACTCCACGCCCACCTCGAGCGCGCCGGGATACTGCAGAAAGCTGCCACCCGGCTCGCCATCGAACACGATGTCCGAGTAGGCGTTGTCGTGGACGATCAACAGGTCGTGCTCGCGGGCGAAGGCGATGATCTCCTCGTAGACCTCGGGCGTGCCCACCGAACCCACCGGGTTGGCGGGCAGCGACACGATCATGTACTTGGCGCGGTCGGCGACCTCGGGGTCGATGCCTGCCACATAGGGCAGATAGTTGTGCTCGGCGACCAGCGGGTAGTACTCGAGCTTGGCGTCGGCGATCTTGGCGCCCGCCTCAAAGACCGGGTAGCACGGATCGGGAACCAGAATGGTGTCACCCGGATCGAGCAGGGCCAGGCCCAAATGGCCCACGCCCTCCTGCGTGCCGTTGCACGACTGCACCATGGACGGCGTAATGCCCGAAACGCCAAAGCGGCGCTCGTAGTAATCGCACACGGCCTGCTTGAGCTCGGGCAG
>JAJWXI010000134.1 GCA_021641225.1 Collinsella aerofaciens
GCTGCATGATAGCTCCTTATTCGTTTGAACCGTTCGGGCTATTGTACCGTCCCAGACTCTCCCATGCGTTGCGGTGCTATTTGGACGATTGAGGGCTTTATTCCGGGGCGGCCGTGTGGGTTTGCCCAAAGTAGCTAAAAGAGCCCCGTCCAAAAAGACTGCGGTGGAATCGATAGGGATTCCACCGCAGGTTGTTGAGGGTTAGAGGTTGTAGGTGACCACCTGGGGCTCGCAGGGGTTGGCGGGATCGGCCTGCTCCACGCGGACGAACTTGACGGTCACGGCCTCAAAGCCCGCCTTGTGCAGAACATCAGCGTAAACGCGCGCCTGCAGGGCGTGCTTCTCGAGCAGCTGGTCGGGCGTCTCATCCGGCGTGCCACCCGTCTTGTAGTCGATGACCAGTGCGCGTGACGGATCGACCGGGTCGGTCGCCAGTGCATCGATGGCGCCTTCGGCATATGCACCGTAGCGAGCGATGTCCTCGTCCTCACAGCCCGGCGAAAAGAACGGCACCTCGGCACGGATACACGGCCACGCGAGCAGCTCGGCACGAACAGCCGACTTGAGCCAGCGGTCCAGGGCAACGTCGAAGCGCTCGCGCTGCTCCGGCGTCAGGCGCCACAGACGCGCCAGCGCATCGGCACGCGCGGCGGGCAGCTCATCGGCACCCATCTCGATCAGCCACTGGCAGGCGGCATGGAACGCCGAGCCCAGCGCCATGGGGTTGCCGGCGGGCTCAACGGCGGCCACGCCTGCATCCGTCATCTCGAAACCATCCGACTCCGCATCATCGCCGGCCTCGTCCATGGGCACGTGTGCCTCGGCGGCACGGTCCTCGGACTCGGCATGCAGCGCCGCGGCGATTGACGAGTAGCTGTACGAATCGCGCGCCGGATACGGGCAGGTGCCCATGCGCACGCCCACCGCCTGGGGATACACGAGCTCAAACGCATCGGGCTCGGGGTCGGCAGGACCGGGAACGGCGGCGCGGGCATCTGCACCGGCACCCTCCGGCTCCGCATCGCCGCGGACAAGCCTGCCCTCGGCATCCAGCGAAGCGTTGGCCTCAAACGCCTGCTCGCCAAAGGTAAAGTCCGAAAGCGAAATGAGCTCGTAGTCGCCCGGCTGGGAGTTGTCGAACACCAGGCGGTCGGCATCGAGCTGCGGCATGTCCAAAGCGTCGGTCGGCAGGATGCGGCGCAGCACGTCGTAGGTCAGATCCGTCTCGACATCGAAGGTCGGCGCCGTCACCTTGCCACGGCTCACGCCGGCATCCATCGCCAGAATGACCAGCTCTCGCGCACGCGTCATGGCGACATAGAGCAAGCGAGCCCGCTCCTCGAGCGAAAGCTGCAGGTCGTCGTTGCGCAGGCGAACGAATGCCTCGGCGGGAGAACCCGTCGCGCAGACATCCTCCATGAGCTCCGGCGGCAACCATAGCGACGTGCCCTTACCCTTAAACGCATGCTCAAACTGCTTTTTGACGTCATCGCCCTTTACGAACGTGCCGTCCGCGAGTTTAACGCCGTCGAAGCGTGCCGGCAGCGCCACGACCTGCGCTCCGCCCTCGACACGCCCCATCTGAGCCGCACCCGAGGACTTACGCACGCCAAAGCACTCCGCAACCGCCACGACCGGATACTCCAGGCCCTTGGAGGCATGCACCGTCATGATGCGCACCGCGCCGTCGCCCTCCTCGTTGAGCGCGCCCGGGGCCTCCTTGCCCGCCAAGAAGCGGTCGAAGGCAAGCGCAATGGAACGCGGCGAGTTACCGAACTCGGCCTCCGCCTCGGCCACGGCATCGAGCGCCTTAAGCACGTTGGCGGCAATGGCCTTGCCCTCGGGACCACGCTGTGCCAGGCGTACAAACCAGCCGGAGGCGTTGACCACGTCGCGCGCGATGGCGGCGAACGAATCGCGGCCCACGCGACGAAGCGCATACCGCAGCACCTCGCGGGCGCGCGTCACGAGCGGCAGGTTTTGCAGGCCCGGCACATCGGAATCGCTCATGATGCCCACGTCGATGTTGCGGCGCGAGGTCTCCCCCGTCTGGTCGTCCAGCTTGGTCGCCAGCGCCAGGAACTCCTGGGCGCCGAGCGCAAACATCGGCGAGGCGAGCAGTGGCATAAGGCCCTGCGCCGTATCGGCCGGATTGGCGAGTGCGCAGACCAGGGCACGCACCGTCTGCACCTCGGCTGCCTGGGCAAAGACCGAGCCGCCTGCGATCACGCAGTCGAGCCCCTGGTCGCGGAAGGCCTGCGCATAGACATCGGCGTTGGTCATGCGGCCCAGCAGCAGGACCATGCTGCCCTGGGGCTGGCCCGCTTTAACGAGTGCTTGGAATCGCTCCGCAATCGCACGAGCTTTCGCCTGCGTTCGCTCCTGGGTGCTGCCGCCGGCAACGAGCAGCGCCTGGCGGCGCGATGCCTTCGCCTTGAGCTTGTCCTCGCGTTCGTCGCTCGGTTCAAGATCCAAGAACCCCTGCATCAAACCACCGGTGTCGCCGTCAAAGACGCGCGCCACATAGCGCAGCACCTCATCGTGGCTGCGGAAGTTGCGTACAAGCTTGACGAGCTCGCCGGCGGGGGCATCGGACGTGGCGACCGTCTCGGACGCCGTCGTCGAGCCCACCTTGAGCTCCTGGCGACGGAACACCTCGACCTCGGCACCACGGAAGCGGTAGATCGACTGCTGCGCATCGCCTACGGTGCACAGTGCGCGCTCCCCCACACCCGTCAGGTAACGGATCAAATCGACCTGCATCTGGTCGGTATCCTGGAACTCATCGATCATGACCATCTTAAAGCGACCCTCATAGGCCGCTCGGATGGCGGGATAATCGCGCAGCGCCTCGTACGCCATGCGCAGCAGGTCGTTGTTATCAAGCGCGGACTGGTCAGCCTTGAGCGCGCGGTATTCCGCCTCCACAGCACGAGCAAGCCCCACCAGCGCATCGAGCGCCGGACCGCCGCAGGCAAGCACGATATTGATAAATGCATCGGCGGCCTCGGCCTTGAGCAGCTCCACCTGCTCCTTAGGAAACGCCTTGCTCGCCCGAGGCATGCTGCACGACATCATGAGTCGCGCCGCATCCTCCATGGTTTTGCCGCTCGCCTCAAACGCGTCGATGGCATCGAGTGCCACCTGCGCTTTCTCGGTCGCGGCCTTGCTCGCACCCAACGCCGCGCGATAGGCGTCGGCAAGCGCAGAGGTGTCGGCCTGGCCGCGCGCCACGCACACATCGTCCATGCCGCCCGGCAGCTGGCTCGATAGCTCCAGCAGGTCGCGCACCAGACCTTTGATGGTGGTACCGGCGCCAAACGGCCCGCCCTCGCCCGCCATGGGATACCAAGCGTAGAGGGCCTTAAGCGAGGCGGCGAGCTCAGGCGCGGCATCGGGCGCCGTCGCGCGCCCCAGCACATGCTCGACAGCCTGATCCATAAGCTCATCGGTATCGGTGAGCACCGTGAATTCGGGATCGATGCCCAGCTCCAGCGCGTGCGCGCGCAGGATACGCGAGCACATGCCGTGAATGGTCGAAATCCATGCGTCGTCGACGGTCAGCGCTTCCTCGTCCATGCCCTCGTCGATAAGCGCACGGCGCACGCGGTCGCGAATCTCGGCCGCGGCATCTTTGGTAAAGGTAATGGCGAGCACCTGGTCCAGATGCTCAACGAACGGACCGGATTCGGGCGAGAGCGCGTAGACGATGCGACGCGTGAGGGTAAAGGTCTTGCCCGAACCGGCGCCCGCCGAGACAAACAGCGGACGGTCGAGCGTTTTGACGATCTGCAGCTGTTGCGGCATCAAAGTCGAAAGATCCATGGTCTACACGTCCCTCCTTACAAACGTTCCTTCGTGGTTATACGAGCAGCGCGCATGCGCGGCCTGAGCCGACGTCGGGTCGACGGCGGCAACGTTGCCTGCCTCGAGCTCGCGCAGGCGCTCGGCGATGCCGGCCTCCACGCGATCGAGCAGGGCGTCGAAGTCCATGCTGCCACCCTCGCCGGGGAAACCTTTCTTAAGGCCCGGGATGCGACCGTCGCCGCGCTCTTCCTCGAGCAGCTCGGCGCTCGCGGCACCGCGCAACGCCGGCTTGCCGCCCTTGGTCGAAAAGTAGAGCGCCGCGCGGGTGTCCAAATCCAGCGCCCGACGCATGGCCTGGGCGTAGATGAGCGTCTGGGTATGGGGCGGCAACCAGCGCGGGTCGTCGATGGGGGCCTCGCCCGACTCCTCGTCGCGCACCGTGGGATCGGCGAGCTTAAACTCCTCGACACCCGAGCGATGCTTGTAGTCGATTACCACGGCGCGATTCTCGGCATCCACATCCACGCGGTCGATGCGCCCGCCGAGCGGCCAGCCGGCATACTCGACCTGAAGCTCGTTGAACGCAAACTCCAGGTAGCGCGGCGCGAAGGGCGCGAGTACCTCGGACTCGTAGGCAAGAACGCCCTCCAGCTGCGGCAAAATCTCGGCCACCTGGCGCTCCTCCACCGGAGAGAGCGGCACGAGCGGGCCCTCGGTACCGCGCTTGCCGGCGTGCTCGGTCAGGGTCTCGTCGAAGACCTCGCGCAGCAGCTCCTGTGCGCGCGGAAGGTTCATGGGCGTCACGCGCTCCATGCCCTCCCGCGGAAGACGCGCATGCAAGTGCTCCAGCACGTCATGGACAAAGTTGCCCTTCTCCATGTTGCCAAAGCCGGCGTCGATCGACTGGGGTTTGACGCGATACGAGACGAACCAGCACAGCGGGCAGGTGGAATAGGCCTCGATCTGCGAGGCAGACGTCAGGCGCGGCACAAGCGGCGCGTCCTCGCCCTCGCCATCGCGACGACGCAGGACCAAATACGGCACGGCCTCGGCACTCAGATGCTGAGGAGCTTCACAGG
>JAJWXI010000135.1 GCA_021641225.1 Collinsella aerofaciens
GGGAAAGCCTAGGCCAAATCTTCGCCGTTCGTCTCGATAACGTGTTTGTACCAGTCGAAGCTCTTCTTCTTGGAGCGCTTGAGGGTACCGTTGCCGGCGTCGTCGCGGTCCACGTAAATGAAGCCGTAGCGCTTGGACATCTCGCCCGTGCCGGCGGAAACCAGGTCGATCGGACCCCAGGTGGTGTAGCCCAGCAGGTCAACGCCGTCCTCGGTCACCGCGTCGCGCATGGTCTGGATGTGCTGGCGCAGGTAGTCGATGCGGTAGTCGTCGTTGATGGAGCCGTCCTCCTCGACAACGTCCTTGGCGCCCAGGCCGTTCTCGACCACGAACAGCGGCTTCTGATAGCGGTCGTACAGGTCGTTGAGGGTGATGCGGAAGCCCAGCGGATCGATGGCCCAGCCCCACTGGCTCTGCTGCAGGTAGGGGTTCTTAGCACCGGCGAAGGCGTTGCCCTGGGTGCGCTCGACCTCGGGGTTGTCGGCACCGGCGGAGCAACGGGTGCTGTAGTAGCTAAAGCTGATGAAGTCGACGGTGTTGTCGGCCAGAATCTCGCGGTCCTCGTCGGTCATGCCCACGTCGATGCCCAGGCGCTCGAGCTTCTTGACGGCATAGGCCGGGTAATAGCCGCGGCTCTGGACGTCGACGAAGAAGTAGTTGTCCTGGTTGTCGAGCTGTGCCTGGCGAACGTCGCCCGGACGGCAGCTGTAGGGGTAGTACGTGCCGGCGGCGAGCATGCAGCCGATCTTAACCTCGGGGTCGATCTCGTGGGCGATCTTGGTGGCCCAAGCGCTGGCGACGAGCTCGTTGTGGGCAGCCAGGTACTCGACGGCCTCCTTGTTCTCGCCCTCCTCAAAGACCAGGCCGGCACCCATAAACGGCAGGTGCAGGATCATGTTGATCTCGTTAAAGGTGAGCCAGTACTTCACCAGGCCTTTGTAGCGGGTGAAGATCGTGGTCGCGAGGTTCTTGTAGAAGTCAATGAGCTTGCGGTTGCGCCAGCCGCCGTACTCCTTGATGAGGTGGATGGGGCAGTCGAAGTGCGTGATGGTCACGAGCGGCTCGATGCCATGCTTCTGGCACTCGCGGAACACGTCCTCGTAAAAGGCCAGGCCGGCCTCGTTGGGCTCGGTCTCATCGCCGTTGGGGAAGATGCGGGTCCAGGCCAGGCTCATGCGGAAGGTCTTAAAGCCCATCTCGGCAAAGAGGGCGATGTCCTCCTTGTAGTGATGGTAAAAATCGATGCCGGTCTGCGCGGGATAGTAGTAGCCGTCCTCAAAGTCGAGCATCTTGCGCTGGCCGGAGACCACCGCGTAGCGCTCGGAGCCGTGCGGAGCCACATCCACGTTGGCCAGGCCGCGACCGTCCACGTTGTAGGCGCCCTCGCACTGGTTGGCAGCCGTCGCGCCGCCCCACAGGAAGTCATTACGGAAAGCCATGCATCGATCCTTTCATACGCTGCTTGTCGTGGTTTCAGTATCCCCGTAAACGGGGTCCCGCTCAACGGCAACGGCACAGGTCGACACTTCTTTTCGCATGCAGACGCCCAGCAACCGCCCGCGCCTGACACTTTCTGATACCCAACCACCACGAAGGGGACAGGCACCTTCGTGGTGGTTTGGACCCGTTTGTCTCGATCTGTAACAGGTAGGCAGCCAAAACCGGGCTTGGTGTTACAGATCGAGATTTTCGGGCAGCCCCCCGCAGTTTGTCTAAATCTGTAACAGGTAGAGACGATTTAGCCCGCTAGATGTTACAAATCGAGACGGAAGATGCTAGTCACAGGCGATGTCGAGGTTCTTGCCGACGAGGCCCACGTAGCCGCCTTCGGCTGCCTTGGGGCTGTCGGCGTGGCAGAGGACCCACTTGTCGGCCTTCCAGTAGCAGTAGCTGTCGCCGGCCGCGGGCATGTCGGCCGCCGCCTCGGGGCGCGGGCCGTTGGTACCCGCCGGCAGCGCAACCATCACTTGGAAGCCGCCGTCGTCGACCATGCAGGGCGTGTAGTGGAGCGTGGTGTTGAAGACTTCGACGACCGTACCCGCCGGCACGCGGAACGCCTTGACGCACGCAGTGTCGAGCTTGCCGTCCTCGATCTCCCAACGATGCGCCACGAGCAGGATAAAGTCGCGGGCGCCCAGGTTAAACTCGCTGGCGCGGTGATACTCCAGGCAGTTGAGCTGCGTGTTGTGGCCGTTACACCAGCCCAGCTGGAAGGGTCGGCCGCCAAACATGAGAAAGCCCAGTTTATCGGCATCCTTGACGCCCTCGAGCTCCGGCGCACTCGCTACGTACTTGCTGCCCTCGGGGATGGGCGTGGCAGAGAGCGCCTCGAGCACGGGCGACGTGAGCTCGGACGGAACGTTATCCCAAACATTGCCATAGGATTTGAACTCGGGATCGTTGACAGAGTAGATATGCATGTTCACTCCTGTTCGTTTATGTGACAGTACGAACATTCTAGAACAAACATGAGCGATTTTGAACGCTCATCCCGACCACTCAACAAAAAGGCGCCCCCGCATAAGCGAAGGCGCCCAATGCGCGCGTTTTGGACGATAAAGTCCTTATGCCTGCTGATAGTGCAGGTGCTTCTCGTCGATATCGGCCAGGTCGCGGTCGAGATAGCGACGCGCAAGCCAGTTTGCCATGGGGAGGTTCTGGTCAAGGTAGTTACCGCACTCCTCGGGAGCGGCGCCGGGGATATCGCCCTCAAAGCCAGCAACAAACTCGAACAGCTCGCGCACGAGCGGCAAGATCTCCTCGCTCGTCAGCTCACCAAAGACAACCAGGTAAAAGCCCGTGCGGCAGCCCATGGGCCCAAAGTAGACGATACGGCTCGACCACTCGGCATGATTGCGAAGGAACGTCGCGCCCAGGTGCTCGATGGTGTGGCACTCCGCCGTGTTCATAACTGGCTCCTTGTTGGGCGTGGTCAGGCGCAGGTCAAAGGTGGTGACGGCGGCGCCGGTCGCCGGATCGCGGTCGATGCGACTCATATACACGCCGGGCTCGAGCAGCAGATGGTCAACGGAAAAACTCGCGATACGCTCCATGGCAGTTCCTCTCGGTAGTTAAATTGGGACGGGGCTCTTTTAGCTGGTTGGAATGGTCGCACCAATCATACCAGTCAAAAAAGCCCCGTCCCAAATGAGCTGCCAAGGACGGGGATCAATGAGTTTTTTATCCCCGTCCCAGAATAATCCTTGGGCGCCGCGCAGCCGCCTAGGCAGTGTAGGCGATGGTCGCGTCGACGGCGTGACGCCAGCCGGCGAGCTTTTTGGCTCGCTCGTCGGCAGGCATGGCAGGCTCCACGATGCCGCGGGCGCCGTAGACGTCAACGACGTCGCGCGTGTACATGCCCAGCGCAATGCCGCAGGCCCAAGCCGCACCCAGACTGCTCATCTCGTCGTTGCTCGCAATGCGGATGGGCGAGCCGACCAGGTCGCTCTCAAACTGCATCAGGTACGCGTCGCGCGTGGGACCGCCGTCAACACGAAGCTCGGCCAGTGCCGCGCCCGAATCCTCGACCATCGCATCGATGACGTCGAAGATCTGATAGGCGATCGACTCGTCGGCGGCCTTTACGAACTCCGCACGGCCCGTGGTGCGCGTCATGCCAAAGACGCAGCCCTCGGCATCGCTCGCCCAGTGTGGCGCGCCCAGGCCGGTAAACGCCGGCACAAAGTAGACGCGGCTCGCCGGATTGGCGGCGTAGCACAGGTCGGTGACTTCCTCGGGATTGTTGATGAGCTCCAGGTCGTCGCGCAGCCAGGTCTTGACAGCGCCCGCGTAGCTCACGTTGCCCTCGAGCACGTACTCGGTCACGCCGTCCATGCGCCATGCGAGCGAGCTCGAAAGCCCGTGCGAGCTGGCGACGAACTCGTCGCCGACGTTCATCATGACCGAGCTGCCGGTGCCATAGGTCGCCTTGGCCATGCCGCGGCTATGGCAGCCCTGCGCAAACAAGGCGGCATGGCTGTCGCCGAGCACGCCGTGAATGGGCACGGGTGCCGGCAAAAAGCCGCCCAGGTCCGTCATGCCGAACAGGCCATCGGAATCGGTCACCTGTGGCAGGCAGGCCACGTCAACGCCAAAGGCCTCGCACACCGGCTCGCTCCAGCAGCCACGGCGCAGGTCAAAGAGTTGCGTGCGGCTGGCGTTGGACCAGTCGCAGCGGAACTCCGCGCCGCCCGTGAGCGTCCAGACCACCCAGGCATCGATGGTGCCCAGGCACAGCTCGCCTGCCGCCGCGGCCTCGGCAGCAGCGGGAACGTTCGCGAGGATCCAGGCCATCTTGCCCGCCGGATAGTAGGGCGAGAGCACCAGACCCGTCGTGTCGCGCACCAGCTCGGCCACACCCTCGCGCGCGGCCAGCTCGTCGCACAGCTCGCGGGCGCGGGCACACTGCCACACGACGGCATCGCACAGCGGCTCGCCCGTCGTGCGGTTCCAGGCAACGGTGGTCTCGCGCTGGTTGGAGATGCCGATGCCGGCGACGTCGGCCGGGTCGACCCCGGTCTCCTCCACCACGGCACGCGCCACGGCCAGGACGTTGGCCGCAATCTCGGCCGGATTATGGCTCACCCAGCCGGCCTCGTTGATGATCTGGCGATGCGAGCGGTCGGCACGATGGATCAGATGGCCGCCCTCGTCCACCAGCAGCGCCTTGGTGCCCTGCGTGGATTGATCGATTCCGATGATGTAGCGGCCCATGGCCACCCCTTTCAAAATGAATGTGACAAAGGGACTGTCCCTTTGTCACATTCCAATTACTCTGCGGGCAGGAAGTCCTTAACGGCCTCGGCAATTCCGGTGCCCGTAAGTCCGTAGTGCGCGAAGACCTCGGGCGAGGTGCCGGTGATGACCGGCGCGTCGG
>JAJWXI010000136.1 GCA_021641225.1 Collinsella aerofaciens
CATATATGTCTGTCCCCAATGAGTGAAAGCACTCATGTAAGTCTGTCCCCAATGAGTGAGGCGATGCAGTAGGCAGATTGTTTTAGTTAAAACGCTTCAGTTATTTGAAGCGTTTTAGTATGCCTTTTACGGGAATCTGACCGTTCGCCGAATAATTTCTTGCTATCATGCAAGACGTAGGGTAAATCTCCGATCGCAAGGAGACACAAATGGTGAAAAAGTCACCGGAAAACACTACTCCCGCAATTGTGGACAACGTAGAGGCGCTTGAGGCTAAGCTCGCTCAGATGCGAGAGGCCCAGGCGCTTTTTGCTACGTACACGCAGGAGCAGGTCGACAAGATCTTCTATGAGGCCGCCATGGCCGCCAACAAGGCTCGTATCCCGTTGGCGAAGATGGCCATCGAGGAGACCGGCCGCGGCGTTCTTGAGGACAAGGTCATCAAGAACCACTACGCCGCAGAGTACATCTACAACGCTTACAAGAACACCAAGACCTGTGGTGTCCTGGAGCGCGACGAGGCTTACGGCATCACCAAGATCGCCGAGCCCATCGGCATCGTGGGCGCCGTCATCCCGACGACCAACCCCACCTCCACCGCGATCTTCAAGACGCTGATCAGCCTGAAGACCCGCAACGCCATCATCATCTCCCCGCACCCGGCAGCCGCCAAGTGCACCATCGCCGCCGCCAAGCTCGTGCTTGACGCCGCCGTCAAGGCCGGCGCTCCCGAGGGCATCATCGGCTGGGTCGATGTCCCCTCCATCGAGCTGACCAACATGGTCATGCGCGACGTCGATATCATCCTCGCAACCGGTGGCCCGGGCATGGTCAAGGCCGCCTACTCCTCGGGCAAGCCCGCCCTGGGCGTTGGCGCCGGTAACACCCCGGTCGTCATCGACGACACCGCCGACGTGCTGCTCGCCGTCAACTCCATCATCCACTCCAAGACCTTCGACAACGGCATGATCTGCGCTTCCGAGCAGTCCGTGACCGTCATCGACACCATCTATGACCAGGTTAAGGCCGAGTTCCAGAAGCGCGGCTGCTACTTCGTCAAGCAGGGTGCCGAGATGGAGGCCCTGCGTGCCGCGATGTTCAAGAACGGCGCCCTCGATCACCGCATCCCCGGCATGGCTGCCGCCAAGATCGCCGAGCTCGCCGGCATCGAGGTTCCCGCCAAGACCAAGATCCTGATCGCCGAGGTCACCTCCACCGACCCCGCCAAGGAGGAGTTCTCCCACGAGAAGCTCTCCCCGGTCCTGGCCATGTATCACGCCAAGGACTTCCAGGAGGCCGTCGACAAGGCCGAGCACCTGGTGCTCGCCGGTGGCCCGGGCCACACCGCCTCTCTGTACGTGCACCCCGCCCAGGCCGAGAAGATCAGCCTGTTCGAGCACGTCATGAAGGCCTGCCGTATCGTCATCAACACCCCGTCCTCGCACGGCGGCATCGGTGACCTGTACAACTTTGGCATGAAGCCGTCTCTGACCCTGGGCTGCGGCTCCTGGGGCGGCAACTCCGTCTCCGAGAACGTTGGGGTGAAGCACTTGATCAACGTTAAGACTGTGGCCGAGCGCCGTGAGAACATGCTGTGGTTCCGCGCTCCCGAGAAGGTCTACTTCAAGAAGGGTTCCACGCCCGTCGCCCTCGACGAGCTCGGTACCGTCATGGGCAAGAAGCGCGCCTTCATCGTCACCGACCAGTTCCTCTTCAAGAACGGCAACACCCGCGCCATCGAGGCCAAGCTCGACGAGATGGGCATCGCCCACGATTGCTTCTACGACGTCGAGCCCGATCCGTCGCTGCAGTGCGCACGTCGCGGCGCCAAGCAGATGGCTCTCTTTGAGCCGGACGTCATCATCGCCGTCGGCGGTGGCTCCGCTATGGACGCCGGCAAGATCATGTGGATGATGTACGAGCACCCCGAGTGCAAGTTTGAGGACATGGCCATGGACTTCATGGACATCCGCAAGCGTATCTTCACCTTCCCCGAGATGGGCAAGAAGGCCTACTTCGTCGCCGTCCCGACCTCTTCGGGTACCGGCTCCGAGTGCACGCCATTCGCCATCATCACCGACAAGGAGACCGGCATCAAGTGGCCGCTCGCCGACTACGCGCTGCTCCCCAACATGGCTATCGTTGACGCCGACAACTGCATGACCGCCCCGCGCGGCCTGACCGCTGCCTCCGGCATTGACGTCATGACCCACGCCATCGAGTCCTACGTCTCCATCATGGCTTCCGACTACACCAAGGGCCTCTCCGAGCGCGCTGCTAAGCTCGTCTTCGAGAACCTGCCCTCCAGCTTCACGAACGGCGCCAAGGACCCGCATGCCCGCGAGGAGATGCACAACGCCTCCTGCATGGCCGGTATGGCCTTCGCCAACGCCTTCCTGGGCCTCAACCACTCCATGGCTCACAAGCTCGGCGCTTTCCATCACCTGCCCCACGGCCTCGCCAACGCCGTCATCCTGACCCGCGTCATGCGCTACAACGCCGCTGAGGCTCCCGTCAAGATGGGTACCTTCTCCCAGTATCCTTACCCCAACGCACTGCACAACTACGCCGAGATGGCCAAGTACTGCGGCATCGAGGGCAAGGACGACAAGGAGGTCTTCGAGAACTTCATCACGAAGCTCGAGGAGCTCAAGGACTTCATCGGCGTCAAGAAGACCATCGCCGACTACGGTGTTGACGAGCAGTACTTCCTCGACACCCTCGACGAGATGACCGAGCAGGCATTCAACGACCAGTGCACCGGCGCCAACCCGCGCTACCCGCTCATGAGCGAGATCAAGGAGCTCTACCTGGACGCCTACTACGGCCGCGAGCCTCAGGACTACGCCGTCTGCTAGTTTTAGCACGGTTTTTAACGGCGGGGGTGCACGGGTGTTTCACACACCCCCGCCGTCGCTTCTATCGCATCGTTGAAAGGATGCAACCATGCTGCTACCCGATTCCAAGACCGAGCTCGTCCGCCGTGGCAACAAGGTCGTTTACGACCTGGGCGACAAGATCGTCAAGGTCTTTAACGAGACCAAGCCTGTCTCCGACGTGTTCAACGAGGCTTTGAATCTTGCCCGCATCAATGAGTGCGGCATCCGCAGCCCCAAGGCGCTCGAGGTTTCCCAGCTCGAGAACGCCAACGGCTGGGCGCTCGTGACCGAGAAGGTTCCGGGCACCACCCTTGCCGAGAAGATGACTGCCGAGCCCCAGCGCTTTGGTGAGTACCTCGAGATGTTCGTCGACCTCCAGATCGAGATCCACGGCTACACCTCCCCGCTGCTCAACCGTCAGCGCGACAAGTTCGCCCGCATGATCGACAGCCTTGATCAGCTCAATGCCACCACGCGCTACAACCTTCAGGAGCGTCTGGACGGCATGACCAAGGAGTTCAAGGTCTGCCACGGCGACTTCAACCCCTCCAACGTCATCGTCGGCGACGACGGCCAGCTCTATGTGTGCGACTGGGCACACGCCACCCAGGGCTCCCCTGCTGCCGACGTTGCCACCACCTACCTGCTCTTTGCCCTCAACAGCAAGGACGAGGCCGAGGCCTACCTGGAGCTCTACTGCGACCGCGCCGACATGCCCATGCAGGTCGTGCGTCAGTGGACGAGCATCGTCGCCGCTTCCGAGCTCGCTCGTAAGCGCAACGTGAACGATGAGTTCCTGAAGAACTGGATCGACGTCGTCGATTATCAGTAATATCTGAGCGATTCACTTCGCATCGGAGGCACAAAGGTAAACCCCGCAGCTCATATGGGCTGTGGGGTTTTCTTTCAGATATCGAGGATGCCCCAAGATAAAAGGACGGCCCCACATCTCCCCGATCTGGAGAAATGCGGGGCCGTCCCGTATATCGAACTACAAGCGAAATCGTCGATTAACGGCGGGCCGCCTTAACAAGCTCGGCAACCTTGGCGACGACCTCGTCGATCGCCACGTCCTCACGCTCGCCCGTGGCACGGTCCTTGAGCTCCACAGTACCATTCTTGAGGCCACGCTTACCCAGAACGACCTGATACGGGAAGCCCATGAGGTCGTTATCGGCAAACTTAAAGCCGGGACGCTCATCGCGGTCGTCGACGACGACCTCGATACCCTCGGCGCACAGGCCATCAACAATCTGCTCGCAGACGGTAGCGCACTCTTCCTTCTTGGGGTCAAGTGGAATCACCGCGACCTCGTACGGGGCAACGGAGACCGGCCAGACGATACCGTGCTCGTCGTTGTGCTGCTCCACGACGGCAGCAAGCGAGCGGGACACACCAACGCCGTAGCAACCCATGATGAGCGGCTTCTCCTTGCCGTCCTCGTCCATAAAGGTGGCACCCATGGCCTCGGAGTACTTGGTGCCCAGCTGGAACACCTGAGAGACCTCGATGCCGCGGGCAGCAGAGAGCGGCTTGCCGCAGTGCGGGCAGGGATCGCCGGCAACGACGGTGACCAGATCTGCCCACTCATCGACGGTAAAGTCGCGCTCGGGGCAGGCACCGGTAAAGTGATAGTCGACCTCGTTGGCGCCACAGGCCCACTGCTTGGACTCGCGCAGGCTCTCGTCGCACACCAGACGGATGCCCTCGGGCAGATTAACCGGCCCGATAAAGCCCTTGTGCAGACCGTTCGCCTGAAGCTCCTCGTCGGTCATCATGCGATAGCCCTTGCCAAAGACATGCTCGGCCTTGCAGTCATTGAGCTCGTGGTCGCCCGGGACAATGGCCACGACTGGCTTGCCCTCGGCATCGATCAACGCCAGCGACTTGCGCGTACCGTTCTCGGGGAAGCC
>JAJWXI010000137.1 GCA_021641225.1 Collinsella aerofaciens
GCCAAGAAGGCCCCGGGCTCATGCCGTCCCGGACGTGGTTTTGCGAGGCGCGCGTATCCCGTAAGGCGTCAGGAGAAGGGCGAGCCGGCTTCGACCACTCAGGACAAGAAGGCCGAACAAACCGAGAAAACCGTTGAGCCGGCGGCTCGCGAACAGAAGCCTGTTGAGCCGCAGTTTGAGGTTGATGCCGAGGCCAAGGGCCAACAGCCTACTGATGGGCAGACGGAGCAGGGCGCGTCGAGCAAGCCTCGCCGCCGTCGCCATCGCGGGGGCCGCAGTTCCCATGCCGAGACTGCAGCCGAGAAGACCACGCCGCAGGACGAGGATGCGAAGGCCGAGGTTTCTTCGGGGCAGCCTAAGCGCCAGCCGGCGAAGGAGAGCAAGTCCGATCGTCCTCAGAAGCAGGCGTCTATGCCGAAGCGCGAGCGCAATTCCCAAGGCGATTCTAAGCGCAAGCCTCAGAAGAAGCCGGAGTCTGCCGCAGCAGATACTGCTGCCCAGCGGTCTGAGTCGACCGTCCACGGCGAGGTATCGGCGTTTGCCCTTGCCCACGTTTTGGGCAGGCAGCTGCTCAAAGTTGTCCCTACGCCTACGGCGCTCTCTAAGATCAAGGAGCAGCAGACTCAAATTGTTAAGGTTGAGGGCAAGGACGGCAAAAAGGCGCCGCAGCGCACCCAGCACAACGAGATGTCCAACCGCAAGATTGCCGAGGAAATCGCAATCATCCAGGCTTGGATCGAGCAAAATCGAGGTGCCGATACGCCGGTTGCCTCGCGCCGCCAGCGTGCCTACCAGATTTTTAACGACGAGAAGGCTTTTGACGGCAAGCACGGCGAGCGCCTAATTCGGCGTATGACCGAAAAGGGCATCAGCATGCAGGCGATTAAGGTCGCCCCCAACCGCCCCGTGCACTTTACGGGTTTCTTTACGCTGGGCGCCGACAAGCCGTTCATTATGGTTGAGAACCTGGATACCTACGACGAGATCGTCAAGCTGCTGCGTGGCCGCAAGCACGCCAAGCTCTTTGGCATCAAGGTGGGCGGCGTGATTTTTGGCGGCGGATGCAAGGCGAGCGTCTCGCATGCCCTGGACGATTATCTGGCTGAGATCGGCTATCGCTTTAACTACGTCTACTACGTGGGCGATATCGACCGCGAGGGCGCGCGCATCGTCGAGCAGGCTCGCAATGCCAATGTGGTTGAGATTCGCCTGCATGCCGGCATGTACCGCGCCATGCTCGCCGAGCACAAGCGTCGCGTGAAGGCCGGCGGAGAGTGCGAGCCCGCGGCTGCCAACCAGGGCGTGCCGCAGAACTTGGCGGCGACGATCAAGGATCTGCCCATGGTCACGCGTGTGCAGTTCCGCAACGTGCTACGTGAAGGCGGGCGCATTCCGCAGGAGATTCTGATGACCGCCGACTATCGGGATGGCGACTCGGGAAGCTTCGACCGCATGCTGAACAACTAAATTCCGCCGGCCCCGGGAGAGCGGGGACACCGGCTTAGGTTTCCTGCTCTACAGTCCTGCTCACGACGGAGGCCACATTAAGTGGCCTCCTGTTCGTGCGGAACTCGCGATAAACCTAAGCCGGTGTCCCCGTTCTCCCGGGGCCTGTCGTGGCTTGGTCGTTGCATGCGGTTCGCTTTTCGGAACGGGGCTGACGGATACGTTCCGAAATCTACCACCGTCGCTGTACAGGGTGTCTATAAAGAGCCGTGGCCAAAAAACATCAAATATGAGTACTGATACTCTTTTAGTAGCAGTAATTTTGACCACATTTAAGGTGATTTGACGTGTCGATCGAGCAGATAAGCTGCCGTATCTCCTCAAGTGTTCATTAAAGGAAGACCTTGATGCGAATAAGTCTCATTAAGATCTTCTTTTATTAACGAAAATAATGTAGCTACAACGGTAACAGTTCTCATATTTGCCGTTTTTTGGCCACAGTCCTTCGGAGGGTCCTCGAAAATAGTCCCGAGCCGGCACTTTAGGAACGTCCCTAAGTGCCGACACCGCGTCTGCCTGCGGTGGCCGCGCGCCGCTGCGTCGCTCCGCATCCTTGCGGGTTCGGATCCCTCCGCTTGGCGGCGTTGGCTCGATTTGCTTGACGTGAGGGGCTCTTGGCTGGTGTGGGACGGAGGGATTCCGCGTCCGCCTGGTCGGCGGCCGCGCCCCGCTGCGTCGCTTCGCTCCTTGCGTGCTGCGCTGGAAAACGCTTCGCGTTTCCTCAGCTTCGCACCCTTGCGGGTTCGAATTCCTCCGCTTGCTCACAAGAAAGCGCCCTGGGCCGTTATGGACTCAGGGCGCTCAGTTTTAATGGCTGGGACGGAGGGATTCGAACCCCCAACAGCCGGCACCAAAAACCGGAGTTCTACCGTTGAACTACGTCCCAATGTGTGGTGTTGCCCAAAAGCAACTCGTCTAGTTTACCTAATCTGCGAGGGCATCGCAAACGCCGTCGAGTAGGCGTACGGCGAGCGTCTGCGCGTCGCTGGCCGTGAAGGTGCCGTTGTAGCGCGTCATGCCCGTGAGCTCAATGCGAATGCGAGCCGGCTTCTGCTGCGCGGCGACATTGGCGGTGCGGATGCGCTGGGCCAGGTTGTGGCACTCGGCGAGGGCAATCGTGGCGCGCGGCGCGGCGTCGGCGGGCAGCTCGTCGCTTGCGATCTCGAGCACCAGGTCAACGTCGGTTGGGACCTCGGAGTCGCAGAGCATCATGCCGCTGTTGTCGGTCGTTGCCGTGGCGATGTTCCACATGCGCGAAGCAACGCTGCGTGCGATGGGGTCCTCACCGATAACGGCGATCTGGAAGCGCTCGAGCACGTTGGCGGCGCGAGCAAAACCGATGCGGGACTCGGCTTCGGTGACCGAGGGCTTGCCCTCCCACACATGGTGCAGGCGGTTGATGTAGGCGTAGGTGTCCTGGAAGGCCATGCCGTCGGCAAACAGGCCGACATTTTCCTGGAACTGCTGCAGGGCGGCCTCGGTATGCGGACCAAAGTAGCCGTCGTCCTCGCCGCAGGCAAAGCCCAAAACGTTGAGAGCGCGCTGCAGGGCCTGCACATCGGCGCCATGGAAATTGGGCATGCGCAGATACAGGGTGCGGTCGCCCAGCTTATACGAGGCGTCGACCAGGGCGCTCCAACAGGGGATATCGACGGCATGACCGGCAGCAAGGCCGCTGTCGAGCCTGAAGGTGCTGACGGCCTGCTCGGTGGTGGTGCCAAAGCGCTTGTCGGCAACCTCGGTGTCATCGATTGTATAGCCGAGCTGCAGAAGGCGGGACTGGACGTCCTCGACGGCTGCTCCCTGCATGCCCGTTGTAATAGGTTCCATGAACGAACCCCTTTCGGCGTACCATTCGTACTATTTGAGCGTGTGTCGGATAGACAACGCAAAGGGATGCATAAACATGCACTCAACAGTGTAGCAAGTTGTACCCAAATACGCTGCTGACAGGTTTTATAACCCCCGCTAGTTAAGGCGCTCCACAAAGAAATCTGCCATGGAGAGGAACAGTTCACGTGCATGCGGGTCGAGCGAAACGTCCTCGATGGCCGCTTTGGCCTTGGCGGTCAGGTCGAGCGCATAAGTGTGGGCGTAATCGATAGAGCCGGTCTCCTGGAAGATCTCCACGGCGCGTGCGAGTTGCGCGGGGTCCTCGGTGCCCGAGGAAAGGATCGCTTCAATCTCGTCGTGATAGCGCTCATCAGACAGGGCGTGCACGGCAACGAGCGTGCGCTTACCCTCGGTGATGTCGGTGCGGAAGTCCTTGTTGGCGGCCTCCTTGGTGCCGATCAAGTTGAGCAGGTCGTCTTGAATTTGGAAGGCAAGGCCCGTGTGCAGGCCAAAGGCGCGCAGCGCCTCAATTTGCTCCTCGCTGCCTCCGCCAATGATGGCTCCGGCGGCAAGCGGCGTCGCTCCGCTGTAGTACGCGGTCTTGTGCGTCGCCATGTCCAGATAATCGTCGACCGAAATGTCAAAGCGTGCGTCACGGACCCAGCCCAAGTCGAGCGCCTGGCCCTCGATGGTGCGAACGATCATCTCGGTGAGCTCGTGGAGCACGCGCAGTTTCACGTCGGACTCCAGCGTGGGGTCGTCGAGAACCGTCTTGGTGACCATGGTGAGCGCTAAGTCGCCACAATTGATGGCAAGGCCCGTGCCCTCGGTGAGGTGCATGCAGGGCTTGCCGCGGCGCAGCTGTCCGTTGTCGGCGATGTCGTCGTGGATGAGTGCGCCCGACTGAAAGTGCTCGATGGCCGCCGCGGCGCTGCGGGCGCTCTCAAAGCTGCCGCCTACCGCGGTGGCGGCGAGCATGCAGATGAGCGGGCGGTGGCGCTTGCCAGCGTTTGCCGTAAATGCCGAGAGCGGGGTATACAGGTAGCGCTCGATATCGGCGGAAGTCGCCTGTCCGTCAAAGAACGTGGCCAGATAGTCGTTAATCTGGTCAAAGTGCTGGGCTAAAAAGCTGGTAAACGGACTGGACACGGGTTCTCGCATTCTTTGATAGGTTGCATCGTTGCATTATGCAGACAACATATTGCCACATTAGGGCGTCGAGCGCGGCGGTTGAAGACGATTGGTCCATGCGGCCGCAAGTGCGGTAGGGGCTTGGCTAGATAAGCCCAAAGTGTTCGAGCGCGGTGACGACGCCGTCGTGGTCAATGCTGTCGGTGACATAGTCGGCCTTTTCCTTGAGGAAGTCCGGTGCGTTGCCCATGGCGATACCGACATCGACGGCGTTCATCAGCGAGATGTCATTGCTGG
>JAJWXI010000138.1 GCA_021641225.1 Collinsella aerofaciens
CTACCGGGAGTAGCCCCGACGGTTGACAAAACTATAGGAACACCCAATGACTAGTCTATGTGCTGACAGAAAAGAAACGTTCCCCCCAAGTACCGGCTGATCGCATTAGGAGTATCATCGTCTGCGCAAATTAGCATTGAAGCGCATATAAGAGATTGAGAGCGTATGGCTGATACCGCATCTAAGCACATTGACATGACGACCGGCTCGCTGTGGCGCAACATTCCCCTGTTCGCCTTTCCCGTTGCCGCGACGAGCATCCTCGAGCAACTGTCGAACCTCATCGCCACAGTCATTATCGGCAACTTCTCGGGCGACCAGGGAACCCTTGCCATGGCAGCAGTTGGTTCCAACGTTCCGCTTACCAGCCTGATGATCAACCTGTTCATCGGTCTGTCGCTTGGCTCCAACGTGGTTATCGCCAACGCCATCGGCCGCAACGACCAGAACATGGTCAAGCGCGCCGTCCACACCTCGATCCTTATGGCACTCGTGGGCTTTGTCGTCATCGCACTGGGCGAGGTCTTCGCCGAGCCCATGCTCGCCGCACTCAACGTCCCCGCCGAGACCATGCCGCTCGCATCGCTCTACCTGCGCGTCTTTTTACTGAGCATGCCCTCGATCTTGCTCTACAACTTCGAAGCCGCCATCTTCCGCTCCGTCGGTATCACCCGCATGCCGCTCCAAGCGCTCGCCGTGTCCACCGTCCTCAATATTGGCCTGGACCTCATCTTTGTCCCCGTGCTCCATTGGGGCGTGGCAGGCGTCGCTATCGCCACCGCCATCGCCTATACGACGAGTGCCGTCACGCTCTTTATCCGCCTGCTCAAGACCGACTCCGTCGTTCGCGTCAACCCGCGCGACCTTGCTATCGACCCCGTCGCCCTCAAGCGCATCGTCAAGATTGGCCTGCCCGCCGGTATCCAGAGCGCCGTCTTTGCCGTCGCGAACATCATCATCCAGTCTGCCATCAACAGCTTGGGCACCGAGGTCATGGCGGCCTCCAGCGCTGCCATGAGCCTAGAGTACGTGTGCTACAACCTACTCAACAGCTTTAGCCAGGCCTGCACCACCTTTGTGGGGCAGAACCACGGCGCGCGCCAGATCGACCGCTGTACCAAGACGCTCAAGGTCTGCCTGGTCGAAGGCGGCATTGTCGCGCTCACCACCATCGTCATCATTGTCGGCTTGGGACGCGAAATCCTGTCGCTGTTCAACAGCGATCCCAATATCGTCTCGATCGGCTATATCCGCGTGTGCTCGATCTTCCCCGCGTACGCCTTTAGCATGTTCTACGAAAACATGTCCGGCTACCTGCGCGGCTTTGGCATCTCGCTCATGCCCGCCCTCATTACCATGATCTGCGTCTGCGGCATTCGCTTCTACTGGGTGTTCTGCGTCTTCCCGCACTTCCGCACGTTCGCGAACATCATGATGGTCTACCCCATCAGTCTGGGAACCACGGCGTTCTTTATGGTCGTAGCCGTGCTCCTTTGTCACCCCGCGCGCACCTACCGCCTGGCCCAGGCCAAGGCAGAGGCGCGCTAGACGAAACCTCAAGCGCCGCGCAATCGCTAATTAACGATATGCGAACTCATATAGTCGATAAAGCGCCTGGTGGCAATGGGCATGGTGTCCCAGCTGCGCCAAGCCGCCACCACGTCGCGCGAAGGGGCATGCACGATGGGCCGCACGCGAATATCAGCCCGCATGCCCTCGACGGTACGGCGGTAGAGCATGCTCACGCCCAGCCCCTCCTCAACCATCGCCATAATGGTGTAGTCGTCGGTAACCTCGCTCGTCACATGCGGCGATAGCCCATGCGCGGCAAACGCGTCGAGTACCAGGCTCTGCTCACCCTCATCCAGCAGCACAAACGGCTCGGACGCCAAATCGGCAAGCGTGACCTTTTCCTTTGCCGCCAGCGGATGCGTCGCCGGCAGCAGTGCCACGAGCTCATCGTGATAGACCACGCGCTTCTGCAGCCCGGCGGTAAATCCACGCGCCGTAAAGCAAAAGTCCACCACACCATCGTGCACCCACTGGGCGTTGCGTGTGTAATCACCTTGTTTGAGGGTAAAGCGCACGCCTGGATGCAGCGTCCCAAAGTCGCGAATCACGCGCGGCAGCACGGTTCGGCTCACGTTGGTAAACGTCGCAATGCGAATATCGGTCGAGGACAGGCCCAGCAGCTCTTGGCGCTTGCCCTCGAGCTCGGCCTCGGCCGTTACGATTTGGCGCAGATACGGCAGGTACTGCTTGCCGTCACGCGTAAGCGAAACACCCTGCTTGCCGCGCTCGATAAGCGTGGTGCCCAGCTCGCGTTCGAGCGCCTTGACGGCCTGGCTCACCGCGCTTTGCGTATAGCCCAGCTCATCGGCCGCGCCCTTCAGGCTGCCGCGATCGACCACCATACAAACAATCTGATACCGCGATGCCATCTTGCCTCCACATCGACGCAGCCGTAAAACGTTTTGCCAGCGCTTTTCGCGCCTACTTTAGCTTTGCTTAATCATACTGAAGATACATTCGCTTTACTACATCCATATCTGGGAGCAGAATCCTTTTTGCGAAACCGTTCTGTAACAAAAGGAGTCCCATGGATCGCAAAAAAGCAATCGCGCTCTCATTTTCCGTTCCCGTCGCATGGGGCTTTTCGTATCCCCTCATGAAAATCGGCATGGACAGCATGAACGCCACGAGTATCGTCGCGTTGCGCTGCCTCATCGCCTTCGCGGCCTGCCTGCTGCTTTTCCATAAGCGCGCGTTCCGTATCAACCGTGACGTAATGGTCCGCGCCGCCATTATCGGCGCCATCATGGCAACCGAGCTCACCTGCATGTGCCTGGGCTCCAGCCTCACCTCTGCCTCTACCGCCGGCTTTTTGCAGAGCCTGACGGTCGTGATTGTGCCGTTTGCCAACGCCGCCCTGCTGCGTCGTGCCCCGGAGCGCAAGGTGCTCGTCGGCACCGCCATCGTCACCTGTGGCATGCTGCTGCTCTCGGGCGCCGACTTTACCAGCCTCAACCCCGGCGCGCTCATCATGCTGCTCTCCGCCTTTGTCTATGCCGGCCATATCATCGTCGCCAAGCGTTTTGTCGAAGAAGTCGACCCGCTGTCCCTGGGTGTTTGGCAGCTTGGCTTTGGCGGTCTGTTCTCGGGCATCGCCGCGTTTGTCTTTGGCGGCTTCACCCTTCCCAGCACACCCAGCGAGATCGTGGTTGTCGTCGCCCTCGCACTCATCTGCTCGGCCTACGGCTTCATCACGCAGACGCTCGTGCAGCCTCATGTTCCCGCCGAGACCACGGGCTTTGCATTCTCGCTGGAGCCCGTCTGCTCCGCCGTCTTCTCGTTCTTCCTAGTTGGCGAGGTCCTGAGCCCCATCGCCTTCTTTGGCGCCGCCCTCATCCTCACCGGCGTCATGGTGGCAACGGTCGAGCTTCCGCGCCTTTTCGCACGCACGAACACCCGTACCCGCATGGCAGGAGCACCCGAGCACGTCTCGTAGGGCACGCACATTTTATTCATGCCATGGGTCAAGCTCCACAAGGCGCCCTTACAATAGATGCCAGCAAAACATCTGCCACAAAGGAGCCCCATGGACACCGCAACTCGCGACCGTAACATAGCGACTTGGTTGGGCGATGCGCCGCAGCCGGTACGTGACACCACGAACCAGCTGCTCGAGCGCATCGCCCTTTTGCGTGCCGGGCAGACGATCTACCCGGCGCAAGATGACATTCTCAATGCCCTCGCCTACACGCCGGCCGACCAGGTCAAGGTTGTCATCTTGGGTCAGGACCCGTATCACGGACCCAACCAGGCCATGGGACTATCGTTCTCGGTTCCCGCGACGCAAACCAAGCTGCCGCCCAGCCTGCGCAACATCTACAAGGAACTCAATGCGGACCCGGGCTGTCCCATCCCCGCCACGGGCGACCTAACGCCATGGGCGCAGCAGGGCGTCTTACTCCTTAACACCACGCTCACCGTACGTGAGCACGCCGCCAACTCACACGCCAAGCTGGGCTGGAGCGTCCTGACCGACTACGTCATCGAGCGCTGCTGCCTACTGCCGCAGCCCGTGGTCTTTTTGGCATGGGGACGTTTTGCCCAGCAGATGGTCGAGGGCAAGCTCGCCGCAACTGGCGCAGGCGAGGCGACCGGCAAGTTCTGCCTGGCATCCACGCACCCCTCACCGCTTTCAGCCAACCGAGCCACGGCGGAGCTCCCCGCTTTTATGGGGTCGCGCCCCTTCTCGGCAGCCAATCGGCTACTCGAACAGCACGGCTCGACCCCCGTCAACTGGACTTGCCTCGGCTAAAAATCGATACATCAAAAACGCGCCCGACGGCTTCCCATCGGGCGCGTTTCCTATTCGGGCCAAATAAACTGCGTGCGACCGGCCTCGCCGCCATCGATGAGCAGGCTCTGCCCGGTCATGAACCGGTTGGTCACGCCCACAAAGTAGATCCACTCGGCGATTTCCTGAGCCGTTGCCCAGCGCTTGAGCGGTGTGAGCTCCATAATTTGCTCCCACAGATGCTCGTCTTCCATCACGCAACGGTTGAGCGGCGTTATAACGCCACCCGGGTCCACACTGTTGGCGATGGCCTGCGGCGCTAGACGGTTTGCAAGGTTCTTGGTGTAGGCGATAACACCGCCCTTGCTGGCGGCATAGGCGGGAAACTCCGATCCCGTATGCCCGCTCGCCGACCCCACGTTGA
>JAJWXI010000139.1:0-2916 GCA_021641225.1 Collinsella aerofaciens
GTCACCAACCTGCGCGATTTCTATACCGTTGAGTACGACTACCCCGATTTTCATCTCTCCATGGAGTGCTACTACTGCTCGCTGGCCGATGAATCCGATGAGCCTCAGAAGCACGACCGCCAACTCGATATCCGCTGGATTCCACGCACCTCACTTGCCACGGTGGAATGGATGCCCGCCGACAAGGGGCTCATTGATGCCCTGATTGAGCTGAAGGAAGACCGGCTCGAGGCCAACAGCACTGCCAAAGATACCAAGGCCGCCACAACCGAACACCCCGCCACCAAACCCAAGCGCGCGCCTAAGCGCCGCAGCAAAAAGCGCCCCAAGCCCGGCCTGCTGGACGGCATCGATACCTCGGACCTTTCCGCCGACGAGCGTGAACTGGTGCGCCGTCGCGCCGCCATCAAAAAGTCCATGAAGGGCAACAAGCGTGCAAACACCAAGCCCGAGCTCCTCGTTCGCCAGCGCCTGCGCGCCGCGGGACTCACGGGATACCGTTTGGAGTGGAAGGTCCCCGGCAAGCCCGACATCGCCTTCCCCGGCCGCAAGATCGCCATCTTCGTCAACGGTTGCTTTTGGCATCGCTGCCCCAAGTGCAATCCCAGCCAGCCCAAGCGCAATGTTGAGTTTTGGGAAGCAAAGTTCCGCCGCAACGTCGAGCGCGACCGCGCCGCCGTGGCAGCGCTCACCGAAATGGGCTGGACACCCATAACTATCTGGGAATGCGAACTCAAAAAGGGTCGCATCGACGCCACGATGGAACAGGTCATCGAGCAGGTGCGAGCCGCGACCCCGCGACGCTAAAACGAGCCATTCACGAGTCCCGCACGCGCGCACCACATCCGCGCCACAAACCTTAGAAAGCCCTTAAGCTCAAAACCTTTCAAGAGTGTTACCCGATAGCTCTGACCTGCGGTCTCACTGTAATCGCAAACCTCATTAAGCCTTTCTTTAGCACTTCTTTTCAGCGGCCGCGGCATAATACTGCCAACGCACGGGACCTAGCAGCACACCCCGTGCGCAACCTTTTGGTGGACATCGAGGAGGCCGCATAAGCATGCATTCTTCCAATGACGCAGCACAGCAGCCATCCCCAAAACATGCAAACCTTTTCTCCTTCCCCCCGACACAGAGAAACGGCCTCCTCGACTCCCCCACCACAAAAGCCAAACGCTCAACCAATCAGAACCTCAACTTGCGAGCATCGTTCGAAAAGCTCCAAGCATCCCTAGACAAGGCGTTCCCCGAACAGGCAAGGGCAATCTAAGCCCATCACGCTTTATACTGATGCCATGCGAAACATGGATCACATAGAATTGCACCGCGGAGGACGCGAGGAAGCGTTTCCCGAGACCGCCGAAGACTGGCCCTATATTGCCGAACGCGCAGAATTCGCTCGCTATCCGGGCAATTCCGTCCCCTGGCACTGGCATTCCGAAGTTGAGCTTTTCTACATGGAGCAGGGAGCGATTGACTATCGAACGCGCGCGGCTCATGAGCACATGCGCTTTGAGGAAGGGTCCGCCGGCTTTATCAACGGCGGCGTTTTGCACAGCACCCTGCAATCACCCAATTCGGCGCCGGCCATTCAAGTGCTGCATATCTTTCAGCCGTCAATGCTCGGCGATCCCGCGGGACACCTTCAAAAGCGCTACATCAATCCATTACTGCAATGTCGAGGCGTCGATGTACTCAAATGGTCGCCCACCAACCCCGACGATATGCCCTTTATCGATTTGCTGAAGAGCTCCTTCAGCCACAATCTTCAACAGCCGCAGAACGAGATGGCGCTTCGAAATGGCCTGTCAGAACTCTGGGTTCAGATCTATGCCAAAGCTGAACCACAATTCTTTTTGCGCAATGACTCTTGGATGACCAGCCGTGAAGTTCGGTTTAGGGAAATTCTGGACTACATCCGCACACACTATGCAGACAGCATAGATGTTCCCCAAATTGCATCCGCGGTCGGCATCAGCGAAAGAGATTGTTATCGCACCATTAAAGCTTGCGCGGGAACAACCCCGGCCGCGTATCTACGCGCATACCGCATCACCCGCGCCTGCACGCTCTTGACGCACACCACGCGAACGGTACAGACGATCGCTCACCAATGCGGCTTTGCAACGGCGAGCCACCTTGGGCAGGTATTCAAGGAACAAATTGGCTGCACCCCTTCTGAGTATCGAGCCATGAGGCAGAATTTCGACACTACGGGGCAGAAATAACGCTAGCGCTCCCACCTCACCTGTCCCACACTATCAGACAGATGAGAGAAAGGAATGCCGTGAAACAATTCGACCATGTCGTGTTTGACGTTGATGGAACATTGGCAGATACAGAAGAAAGCGTTCTGTCATCGCTTGCCCAGATTGTCCAAGAAGAGACCGGCAAAACGCTCCCCCAAAACGAGCTTGAATTTGCCCTCGGCATACCCGGCAAGGATGCCCTTGAGAAGCTTGGAATCTACTCGCAAGCAACGTTGGATCGCTGGTGCCACGTTGCCGCCAGCTTTAAAAGCACCATCAGCGTGTTTCCAGGTTTGCTTGAAGTCATCGCAAAACTCGCCGATAGCGGTTGCAATCTTGGCATTGTCTCCTCACGTGCGCGCGACGAATACGCAGAAGAAATAGCGCCCCTTGGCTTCGATACGTATTTTGAGCACATCATCCTTGTCGAAGACACAACCGAACACAAACCCGCGCCCGCACCCATGCTCGAATACCTCCGACGTACGGGTGCAAACCCCAACAGTGTCATCTACATTGGCGACACCGTCTACGACGAACAATGCGCAACTTCAGCAGGGGTCAGTTTTGCCCGAGCAGCATGGGGATCACACCAAGACATCCCAAACGCCACCTACAACCTCAAAACCCCCAACGACCTACTAACCCTAACAACCAAGTAACCCAC
>JAJWXI010000139.1:3016-4673 GCA_021641225.1 Collinsella aerofaciens
GAGTACCCTTGCTGTTACTCTGCTTTGCCCACAGAGTTGAGGTTGGTCATGCGGATCTTAACCAGCTCGGTGATCTCACGCATACCCTCCTTGGCCGGCTTCTTGGGATCGAAGCAGGCAGGGTTCTCGGCCATGTAGGCCATGAAGCCCTTGGTGTAGGCCTGACGCAGCTCGGTGGCGTAGTTGACCTTGCAGATGCCGTTCTTCACAGCCTCGGCAACCTGCTCATCGGGCACACCGGAGGTGCCGTGCAGAACCAGCGGCACGTCGACGGCGTCGCGGATGGCCTTGACCACGGACTGCTCGATGTGCGGATCGCTCGTGTACACGCCGTGGCTGGTGCCAACGCCAATAGCGAGAGAGGTGCAGCCGGTGCGCTCGACGAACTCCTTGGCCTCGGCCGGATCGGTGTAGGGGCTCTCGCCCTCAACCGCAGGGCCGTCGTCCTCCTTGCCGCCAACCTTGCCGAGCTCGGCCTCGACGGGCACGCCCATGGCGCGGCCAGCGTCGGCGACGGACTTGGTCAGAGCGATGTTGTCCTCGAAGGACTCGTGCGAACCGTCGATCATGACGGAGGTGTAGCCCGTGCGGAAAGCCTGCATGCAACGGTCATAGCCATCGCCGTGATCGAGGTGCAGAGCGACGGGCACGGAAGCGCGCTCGGCGGCAGCCTTGACCATGCCGTAGAAGTAATCCAGGCCAGCGGTCTTGATGGTGCCCGGGGTGGTCTGCATGATGACGGGGGACTTGGTCTCCTCGGCAGCGGCCAGAACAGCCATAACAAACTCGAGGTTCTCGACGTTGAACGCGCCAACGGCGTAGTGGCCGGCCTGAGCGTCCTTGAGCATCTTTTCGGTGGTAACAAGTGCCATGAGCGTTTGCTCCTCTCCCTCGCCCGCATCTGGACATCGGGCGTACGTGTTCGCAAGGCGTTTTACCTTGCGTTTTGCTGCGCTCATTGTATGAAATTCAGCGGGTATGAATGTGCGGGATGTTGTCACTCCGCAGAGCAAGACTCTCAATTTTGAAAAGCAAACGGAAGGGTTTTGTGCCGAGCGCACGTGTTCGATATTGAGTTTTGAGCCTTGATTGCCTTTCTTTTATAGAAAAGATAAGTATTCGAAAGGCGTTTTCTTACTCAAAAAGAAAATGAACGAAAATAGAGTCAACACAATTCCTGCAAATTTGACCGAGAACGGAGCAGTCATGGCCCAAACTGCAACCCGTGCATTCGCCGACGAACGCCGCGCCGCCATCATGGAGATGCTCGAGCATAATGCCTCGGTGCAGGTAGCAGAAATCGCTCAGACCTTTGGCGTGTCCTCCGTCACGGCCCGCGCCGACCTGGACGCCCTCGCCGAGGCTGGCAAGCTGCGCCGCACGCATGGTGGCGCCGTGTCACTCCACAAGCGCCTAACCGTCTCCACGCAAGACCGGCGCATTAACGTCAACGTTGCTGCCAAACAGGCCATCGCGCAAAGCGCCATTGAGCTCGTCAGCGACGGCGACACCCTGCTCGTCGACTCGGGCACCACGGCGCTCGAATTTGTCCGCCTGCTCGACCAACGCGACGGCATCACCGTCATCACGGCGGACATTACAATCGCCGATTACATCGACGAGAGCATGCCCTCGGTCGACGTCGTCATGCTGGGCG
>JAJWXI010000140.1 GCA_021641225.1 Collinsella aerofaciens
CTCAACGTGATCGGCGGCGTGCGTCGCGACATCCTGGCCGAGCAGAAGCTCTCCACGCTCACGACCATCCACCAGCTGCGCTCCGAGGTCACCGAGCTCGTCGACGTATTGCTCTCCACGCCCAACTTTATCGAGCGCACGAGCGGTATCGGCATCCTCGACCGCAAGATCGCCCGCGACTTCTCGCCGGTCGGTCCGCTCATGCGCGGCTCGGGTTATGCCCGCGACGTGCGTTTTGACCATCCCTTCGACGGCTATGCCGATCCCGACATCCAAAAGATGCATGCGGCCACGGCCGACACCTGCGATGCCTTCGGCCGTACCGCCGTGCGTATCCAGGAGGTCTACGATTCGATCGATATGATCGAGACCATGCTCGAGAACTGCCCGTCGGGCCCCATCCTCACCACGGATTGGGAGTACACCCCGCACAAGTACGCCATCGGTGCCACCGAGGCGCCGCGCGGCGAGGACGTGCACTGGGCGATGCTCGGCAACAACCAGAAGTGCTACCGCTGGCGCGCCAAGGCTGCCACGTACAGCAACTGGCCGGTCCTGCGCTACATGTTCCGCGGCAACACCGTGGGCGACGCGGCGCTCATCGTCGGCTCGCTCGACCC
Organism: Collinsella aerofaciens; assembly: GCA_021641225.1. Lineage (GTDB taxonomy): Bacteria > Actinomycetota > Coriobacteriia > Coriobacteriales > Coriobacteriaceae > Collinsella > Collinsella aerofaciens_AJ. The sequence goes on from JAJWXI010000140.1 coordinate 621, forward strand.
GTGCTACTCCTGCACCGACCGCGTGACGGTGACCGATGTGGCCGCCAAGCGCGATCACGTGCTGGACAAGGAGCAGTTCGAGAACGTCTGGCGCGACAAGTCGCCGCTTGCGGGCGAGGGCACCATGGCCGCTCCGCTCGATGAGGAGGCGCTCTAATATGCTGAAGCTTTGGAAGGTTAACGCCAAGGCCGGCGACGCGACGGTCAAGTACCCGTTTGCGCCGTTTCCCACCAACAAGGACATGCGCGGCAAGCCCGAGCACAACGCCGAGCTGTGCATCGCATGCGGTGCCTGCGGCGTTGCGTGCCCGGCCGACGCCATCCGCATGGATACCGACCTTGCGGCCGATACCATCACCTGGTCGATCGACTACGGCCGCTGCATCTTCTGCGGCCGCTGCGAGGAGGCCTGCCCCATGGAGGCCATCAAGCTCACCGAGGAGTTTGAGCTGGCCGTCATGAGCAAGGACGACCTCACCAGCAAGAGCGTCTATACGCTCGAGCACTGCTCGCGCTGCGGCAAGTCGTTCGCCCCGCACAAGGAGATTGACTACGCCAAGCGCCTGCTGCAGGCGGCCGGCGGTATGGAGGCCGTGCAGGCCGCCCGCACCGTCGGCATGTGCCAGGAGTGCAAGCGCGAGCTCGACGCCCTGCGCGCCGCCTCGGCCGTAAAGACCGGCAACGCGGCCGGCATGGCTGCCAACGAGACGCTCGCGTCCGGTGAGCCCAATGGCCCCGGCATGGAGTATCTGGGCGGCCACGGTGTGAACCCGGAGTATATCGACCGCGAGCTTAACCCCGATGCGCCCGAGATTCCCGCCGGTCCGGCGCCGGTCGAGGGCATCATCATGGATCTCGATAAGAAGGAGGAGTAACCATGGCCGAACCCACGCTTTTGCCCGAGCGGCTTCAGTACCGCCCGACCAAGATCGAGCTCGACGAGAGCATCGAGAAGGCCAAGGCGACCCTTCTTAAGAAGATCAAGCGCTCGGTGTACGTCTACCGCGTTGACTGCGGTGGCTGCAACGGCTGCGAGATCGAGATCTTCGGTTCCATCACGCCCGTCTTTGACGTTGAGCGTTTTGGTATTAAGGTCGTCCCGTCGCCGCGTCACGCCGATGTGCTGCTGTACACCGGTGCCGTGACGCGCGCCATGCGCATGCCGGCCCTGCGTGCCTTTGAGGCCGCACCCGATCCCAAGATCGTGGTGTCCTACGGCGCGTGCGGCTGCACCGGCGGCATCTTTTACGACAACTACTGTGTGTGGGGCGGCACGGACAAGATTTTGCCGGTCGATGTCTACATCCCCGGCTGCCCGCCTAGCCCCGCGCAGACCATCTACGGCTTTGCCATGGCGCTCGGTCTGCTCGACCAAAAGCTCCATGCCGAGACCACGGTGGAGGCCGAAGGCGAGCAGGCAGACATTCTGCACCCCGGCGTGCCGTATAAGCTGCGCGTGGCCATCGAGCGCGAGGCTCGTGCCATGAGCGGCTACCGCTATGGTCGCGACCTGGCCAACGAGTTTATGGATACGCTCGAGGGCGCGCCCAAGGGCGATATCCGCGGTGCCATGGCGCTGCTCATCGACAAGCAGGATGATCCCCGCCGCGTCGAGGTGTACTCGGCGCTGCAGGATCTGGTGCTGGCCGGAGGTCGTTAGATGGAGCTTGTGGACCGCTCTGGTTACTTTGCGGGCCCCGGCATGCTCGGCGGCTCCTTTGGTGACGCCTCGCGCGCAAGCGACGAGGCCGCCGAGGGCGTCGCCGACCCCTGCCTGGGGCGCGAGCCCGACCAGGTGGTCTTTTACGAGCTCACGCGTAAGTTTGTGGAGACCGAGGAAGACGTTCCCCAGGAGGCTTGCGACGTGCTGTACTACACGCTCGCCGTGGGCCATCACACCGGCGTGCTCGATTGCTTTGAGCCGCGTCTGTCCGTGCCGGTGGATGTCTTCTATTCGCTCGTCGACGCGCTGCCGGAGGGGGAGGCCAAAACCAAGTTTGAGGCCATCCGCTCCTTTGGCGAGTGTCAGCTCGACAAAGCGGCGGTGCCCTCGTTGCTCGAGGCCTGCGATGCCCTGCTCAATGAGCGCGGTTTTCGCGGCTCGGCCAAGGCCGGCATCTCGGTGTTCGATGACGATTTTGGCCTGCATGCCCAGCAGGTCGCGTTCTTAATGAAGTTTCGCGATCTGGTTGAGCGCGTGCGCGATGTGTCGGGCGTGTATCTGACGGGAAGGTTGCAGTAATGGGTCGCGTTGTGGATGGACGTGTGAACGGCGCCCCGTTTGCGGGCATTGTGCTCACGGCGGGAAGCGTGCTGCGTGCCGACGATGCCGCCGGTCCCGTGCTCTCCAAAAAGATGGAGGACGCACCCATCGCCGGCTGGTACACCATCGACGGCGGTCAGACGCCCGAGGACGACATCATCGAGGTCAAGCGCGAGCGTCCGCCGCGTCTGGTCTTGGTCGATGCCGCCGACATGGCGCTGCCCGTCGGCGCGATCCGCCTGCTCGACAAAAGCGACGTGGCTCGTAAGTCGATGTTCACCACACATTCGCTTCCCTTGTCGATTCTGATCGAAGAGATTGAGCAATCGTGCGATGATATCGTCTTCGTAGGGATTCAGCCGGGCGACACGGAGTTCTACAACCCCATGTCCCCGGAGGTCTTTGACGCCGTCGACGCCGTGTACGACGCCGTGGCCGCCAACGACTTTTCCCACTTTGTCCGCTTGGGGCAGGAGCTTTAGGAGCCCTTGTCCCTGCCCATTAGGAAAGAAGTGATTGACATGGCAGATTCCAAGGCAGAGTATCCCGCTCCCGATTGCCTGGCGCCCGCCGCGATCGAGGCAAAGACCGAGGCCGCCGGCGTGACCAAGGCAAACCTGCCGGTCGCGAAGGCCTTTGTCTTGGCGATGTTCGCCGGTGCGTTCATCGCCTTTGGTGGCCTGTTCTTTACCGTGTTCTTGAGCGATAGCACCTTGGGCTGGGGTGCCCAGCGCGTCGTGGGTGGCCTGTGCTTTTGCTTGGGCCTGGTGCTCGTGCTGGTGTGCGGCGCCGAGCTCTTTACGGGCAACTCACTTATGGTCTGCGCGCTCAAGAGCAAAAAGATCACGCTCGCCCAGATGCTCAAAGCCTGGCTTGTCGTGTGGGTCGGTAACTTTGTCGGTGCCCTGTTCATCGTCTTTTTGGTGTACATGGCCGGCATCTATAAGCTCAACGGCGAGGCGGTCGCCAATTCCATGGTGAGCGTCGCCGCCGGCAAGGTGACGATCGACTGGGTGACGATCTTTTTCCGCGGCATCCTGTGCAACATCTTTGTGTGCCTGGCCGTGTGGATCGGTACCGCCGGCAAGACCGTGGTCGATAAGGTCGTGGGCATTCTGCTGCCCATCGCCGCCTTTGTGGCCTGCGGTTTTGAGCACTGCGTTGCCAATATGTACTTTTTGCCCATGGGTGCCGCGATGCATGCATGCGGCTATGGTGCCGACGTCGCCGGCGCCGATGCGCTCAACGCCGCGGGCATTGCGTTTAACCTGTCCGCCGCCACGCTGGGCAACATCGTGGGCGGCGCGGTTCTGGTTGCACTGGGCTATTGGTTTATCTACGCCAAGAAGTCCCAGGCTTAAAGGTCTGTTTGCTGGGTGTTGGGCCTCCCGCGGGCGTTGCCGTGCGGGAGGCTCATTTGGCCTTGGGACATGTTGCTTGCCCGTAGGCCTGTTGGGTTTGGTTTGGAAAGGGGTAATCGAGATGGCATCTGATGCTGAGCGTGCCGGTCGCACCGTGGTGACCACGTGCGGGGGATGCTATGCCGATTGCGCCTTTGCGGCCCATGTTGAGGACGGGCGTGTGGTGGCCGATCTGCCGGTCCCGGGACATCCGTGTGCGGCGCGCGCCCTGTGTGCTCGCGGGCGGCATCGCCTGTCCATGCCGTTTGACGAGCGCGACCGTATCTTGCAACCCATGCGCCGCCGCGAGGATGGTTCGGGGTTCGATGCGGTGAACTGGGACGAGGCGTTTGCTCAGATCGCGGCGCGCCTTG
>JAJWXI010000141.1:0-1431 GCA_021641225.1 Collinsella aerofaciens
ATCTGGGGGATCTGCAGATTTGCGAAGTCATCGAGCATAAAGCGCACGGGCACGGGCAGGCTGCCGTCGGGCTGCCTATCGGCCTCACGAATGAGGCCCATAAACGCCTGCGAAATAAAGAGGCCGGTCAGCGGATCGAGATTGCGGTCAATATCGCTCACGGTTACAAACAGGGCGCAGGGGGTGTGTCCCATGGAAGCGAAGTCCACCTGATGGCACTCACGATAGAGCTGTGCCGCACCGTCGAATCCCAGACACATGACCTTTTCGGCAAGGATGCCGACGATGCTCGCGTGCATGCGCTCGGCATTTTGCGTAATGGCGTAGCGCCGCCATAGCGAGAGGGCATAGCTTTGGGGGTCGGTCGTGATCAGGTCGTCAAACAATCGACCCGTGGCACCGTCCTGCAGGTGCTCGATCAGCTTGATGACCGAGCTGATCGTCTGCTCGTCGGCGGGCAGCTGTTCGGTGACGTAGGCGATAAGACACGACAGCAGGTTTGCCGCCGCATGATCCCAAAAAGGCTGGTTGTTGTCCTCGATGGGGCAGATGGCCTTTGCCACCGAGAGGATGTCCTGCTGGTTGGGCCTGCCGTCCGCCTTGCGGCGAATGTGCCTCAGGGGGTTGTAGCCGCAGCGCTCGATGCCGGGCGCAAGGGCCGGGACGGTGTTGAGGTCGGCGAAGTTGAGACATTGCACGCGGTAACCGTGGGCTGCCAGCACGGGTCCCACTTCGCAACAGAGCGTGCCTTTGGTGTCGAGCACGATGTAGCTTGCGTTCATTTGCAGCAGGTTGGGCTTGAGGACGTTTCGGGTCTTGCCGGCTCCCGAGGGGCCGATCACAAGTGCATTGTTGTTGAGTCCCGTTTGGCGGGTGTCGCAGGAAAGCGTTCGATCCTTGGCGAGGATGGTGGACGATGCGGACTCAGATGCGGCGAGACGGCTGGCGAGGTTAGACATGGGCGACCTCCTTGGTGGTCGAGAGGATTTCGTGGGCAAAGCCGAGCTCGACGGCGCGCTCGGCCGAAAGGTAGGTGTCTTTTGCAGTGAGGGACTGGATGCGCTTGGGCGTGAGGCCGCTGCGGTCCGAGAGGATTTGCGTGAGGGTCTTGCGGGTCTGCATGAGACGCCGGCTGGTTTCCTGCAGCGCAAGTGCCGAGCCGCCTGCCCCCTGGGGGATCAGCGGGTCGTGAATCATGAGCTCTGCATGGGGCGCCATACGGCGATCGTCGCCGCCCATAAAGATCACGGCGCCCATGGACGCGGCGAATTCCAGGCAGACGGTGCGGATGGGGCACGATGCGAGGCGCATGGCGTCATAGATCGCAAGACCCGATCGCACGCTTCCGCCGGCGCTGGCGACAAATATGGTGATGGGGCGGCTGGGGTCGGTGGCATCGAGCAGGCGGATCTGCTGGCACAGGTCGTGGGC
>JAJWXI010000141.1:1441-4641 GCA_021641225.1 Collinsella aerofaciens
TCGTGGGCCATCGGGGTTTCGATGTTTCCCATGACGGAGAGCTCGCGACGGGCGAGCATCTCATCGTAAATGCTGGTGAGCGTGATACCTCGGGCGGATTCACGCATGGTGAGGGGGCTGATGATGGGGGAATGATTGGTGTCCATGAGGACTCCTTTCTGTTGGTTGTGTTGTGGAATAGGATTGTTGCCCGCGGAGGGGCTGGCGGGCTACAGGGTTCGTCCGAGCCTGAGATCGAGCTCGGTTGTGGGGCAGGCTGCCTGTTCGTGCGGCTCGCAAGCGCCAAGGGCTCCAAAGCGATGGAGCGTTGCGACGGGCGTGGTGTAGGCGAGCCGCAGCTGATGCTCGACAGGGGCGCATCCGTCATTTTTGTAATGAGCCGCGTAGTACTGCGCGATGCTGGCGTTCATCTCGCTGCCATTGCGATGGCGCTCAAACTGGCGTCTGCAGGTTTCGATGATCTTTGCTACCGACTTGGGTGCCGTCGCGGGAACAAGGGCGAGATAGCCCTCAAATAGCTCGTTGATGCTCAGGAGGCACAGCAGGTCGATCAGCGTCCTTATGGCTACTCCCTCGGCAGAAAAGTGCGCGGTCATGCGGTTATATCGGTTGCGGTCGACGATGGCCGCATGGGGTCTTGGAGTTTTCTGCCCCGTGGTCCCGGGCTTTTGCCGCGCCTGTGTATTGAGCTCGACGTTGCAGCGCTTGAGGCCGTCCAACGGAAGGAACAGTGCGGTGCGCAGGGTGTTCCGCTTGCTTTCGAGTTCATGACGCTCGTCGGGTTCCCATTCGAGCTTGAGTTTCGTGTCGAGCGCCGTAAGCATATGGGCTAGGCAGCCTACGGTAAGAACGTACGAATCGTTGTCGCGTTTTGGGGCATAGGGGTCTGTCAGCTTGCGAATGTCGGGGTCGCCCATGATCTTTGTGCAGCGCTTCAGCAGTTGAGGGTGGTCGGCCAAGATCGTCGCGAGCGGTAGCGACGCGTAGTTCTTGATGGTCGCGGCGGCAAAGGCGGCGTCATATTCGTTTGCATATGCTCGCTCAATGCGGGCATCCAGAATGCTTTTCTTATCGCCGTCTTCTGCGTGGTGGTTTGTCATAGCTTCTCCAATCGGTTGATGTTCGTGCTGTTTGTTGATGTGTTGGTTGTCGTGAGTGATGTGCTTGCCGTGGGTGATGTGCTGACGTTGGGGTGCTATGCGGTTTTCAATGAGCCCGTGAGGCAGTTGCTGCAGGGGCGGGATGGAACGGCCCATGCAAGGCGGAAGGCATCGTGCTCAAAATCGAGACAGCAATGCCCTGGGTGCCTCACATGTGGCAGTTACCTCATTAAGTTGTCATTGCGTTTGGGGTTGTACTTTGCCGATCTTCCTTCTCTTACACGCTGAAAACTGAAACTTCATATGCTCGATCTACTTAAAACCACAACGGCGGTCTTTTATCAACTTATATGTCGGAACGCGTCTTTGCAAGTACTTTTTTGCCTTTGTTTCAAATGGGGTGGTTTTGCAACCGTCATGCGTGCGCTGTGTGAACGTGCCCCGGCTCGGATAAGATAGTGCGCGATAAAAACGATGCAAGGAGGCATATATGGCAATCAAAGCCATCGCGATGGATATCGACGGTACGCTCACCAACGATCAGAAAGTGATTAGCCCGCGTACGCGTGAGAAGCTGCTCGCGGCGCAGGAGTCGGGCATTAAGCTCATTTTGGCTTCGGGCCGTCCCGCATGGGGGCTGCACGCCTTGGCGCAAGAGCTCGACCTTCAAAACCATGACGGTCTGCTGGTGGCCTTTAACGGCGCACACGTCGTCGATGCCCAGACCGACGAGGTGCTGTTCGATCAGGCTATGCCTGCCGACGAATTGCATCGCCTGATTGATCACCTGCGTAATTTTGACGTGATCCCTATGATTTCGCTCGGTCGCGATTTGCACGTCGAGGACTCGTACCATTGCATGATCACGCTGCCTGACGGCTCGCAGAAGAATATCGTCAAGTATGAGCGCGACGCGTGCGATCTTAAGATTCGCGAGGTGGAGAGCCTGCATGAGGTCGCTGATGCTTATCCCGTGGACAAGCTGCTGACGGCGGGCGATCCGGCCTACCTGCAGGCGCATTACGAGGAGATGTATGCGCCCTTTAAGCAGACGCTTTCGGGCATGTTTACGGCCGACTGGTACTTTGAGTACACGGCGCCCGGTATCGACAAGGCCCGCGCACTCGAGGGTGCCCTGCCCAAGCTCGGCATCGATGCCAGTGAGGTCGTATCGTTTGGCGACGGCCAGAACGACAAGTCCATGATTGAGTGGGCCGGCACCGGTGTTGCCATGGGTAACGCCGTCGATGAGGTTAAGGCTGTGGCCCAGATGGTGACCGCCGATAACAACGAAGATGGTATTGCAATGGCGCTGGATAAGCTGCTGGGTTAGAATCGCCGATAATGCATGGTTTGGGTGCCTGCTTGCAGGCGCCCTTTTGTTAGGGAGGGTGCCGTGTCCGCATTTCCGTTCGACGCCGTTATCTTTGACATGGACGGCGTCATTGTCGATACCGAGTATTACTACCTGGGCGAGACTGCCGCGTTTGCCAAGGAGCTTGGGCTTAACCTGACTCAAGAGGAGTTGAATGGGCAAGTCGGTACCTCGCATCAGTTCTTCCTGCATATGTTGGTCGATTGGTTTGAGCGCGCCGGTAAGGGGCATTTCACTGGCGAGGAAGCGTTGGCCCGTTGGGACGAGTGGGCGCATGAGCGTCCGCGCGACTATCAGGCTTTGATTAACCCAGGCGCCGTGGATACGATTCGAGAGCTGCCGCGCCGCGGCGTTCGCGTGGCGCTTGCCAGCTCGTCTCCCATGGATAGCATCGAGGAAGTGCTCAACGCATGCGGGCTGTCGGATGCCTTTGAGTATGTGGTGAGCGGCGAGCAGTTTAAGGAGAGCAAGCCCGAGCCCGACATCTACCTGCATGCGCTGGACCTGCTGGGGCTGCCCGCGAATCGCTGCTGCTGCGTTGAGGATTCGGTGCCTGGCATCACTGCCGGCAAGCGAGCCGGCCTGACAGTCATTGCCAAGCGCGAGGAGCGCTTTGGCTTTAGCCAGGATGCCGCGGACAAGATTATCGACCAGCTGCCGGAGCTGCTCACGCTTTCTTAGGAGCGCGGTAGTTGCGCGTTTTTCGGGTCTGATGAGTAAATAGC
>JAJWXI010000142.1 GCA_021641225.1 Collinsella aerofaciens
GGGCTCCTATCTTTTTAGTGCCCTCGGATTGGGTCATAGTGTCTGTCGTTGCCAAAACATCGGCGTTGCCTTGGTCCGAACTACCCACAAAGCGAGAGTGGATGTCGTCATTTTGCGGCATTTGGGGACGTTCCTTTTCTGCCGGCAGTTAGGGACACTCCCTGTACAAAAACCGCCCTGTTCTCTGTAGAGGACGGGGCGGCTTGTCGTTTAGGCTTGTGTGGCCAGGCTTATGCGAAGCGGGCGACGAGCTCCTGGAGCACGTCGGTCATCTTGACGAGCGAACTGACCGGGACGAACTCGTTGACGCCGTGGTAGCAATAGCCGCCGGTGGAAAGGTTGGGGCAGGGCAGACCGCGGAACGACAGCTGCGCGCCGTCGGTGCCGCCTCGAATCGGCAGCACTTGGGGCTCAACGCCGCAGGCAAGGTAGGCTTCCTTGGCAACATCAATGAGCTCGGGATAGTCACGAACGATCTCGGCCATATTTCGATACTGCTGCTTAATCTCGACCGTCACGCGCTCCTCACCCAGACGCTGGTTGAGCATCGAGGCGGCGGCATCAATAAGGTCGAGTTTCTGCTGGAACTTGGCGGCATCGTGATCACGGACGATATAGCGCGCCGTGGCGTGATCGACGGTCGCAGATACACCCTCAAGGTGATAAAAGCCCTCGTAGCCTTCCGTATACTCCGGGCGCTGCACGTAGGGGAGCAACGCGTTGAAGTCGCAGAACAAATTGCCTGCGTTGACCATACGGCCCTTGGCGTCGCCCGGGTGGATGGACTGGCCCTCAAAGCGGATGGTCGCCTCGGCGGCGTTAAAGCACTCCCACTCCAGCTCGCCGATGGGGCCGCCGTCGACCGTGTAGGCGTACTTGCAGCCAAAGGTATCGATATCCAACAGCTCGGCTCCGTGACCGATCTCCTCGTCAGGGCAGAAGCAAATGCCGAGTGCGGGATGGGGCAGAGAGGGGTCCTGAGCGATACGCGCGACAAGCGACATGATCTCGGCGACGCCTGCCTTGTCGTCCGCGCCCAGCAGCGTGGTGCCATCGCTGCAGACCAGGTCCTCACCCGCGAGGTCGTTCAGGGCGGGAAGCTTGGCGGTACTCATGGCAACGGGCTTACCGTCAACTGTGCCGCAGACCAGGTCGCCGCCTTCGTAGTGTACGATGTGCGGCTTCACGCCGGCGCCCGGTGCAACTTCGGTGGTGTCGAGATGGGCGATCAGGCCCAGGGCGGGCTTGTCCTCAGCGCCCGCACTTGCGGGGATATGCGCGCAGACATAGGCATGCTCGGTCACGTGGGCATCTTTCGCACCAAGCTCGCGCAGCTCTTCAGCCAGCACGTTGGCAAGGTCAAACTGAACGGCGCTCGAGGGTACCTGGTCGCAGTTTGCATCCTCGGACTGCGTGTTGATCTGGACGTAGCGCAAAAAGCGCTCGAGGACATCGGGGCTCGTGGTGGTGTTTTCCATAAAGACCGCTCCAATCTTGGTCGTCGTGTGCAACAAGAACTCTAGCACGGTATGCCACGGCATACCACGACGCTTGGATGGGGTAGAATCAGCCATTGAATGCAGAAGGGACGGAAGATCATGGATACGACAAATAGCTCGCGCGAACTACATCTGACGGTGGCGAACGAAGACTACTTGGAGTGCATGGTTCGCATTGAAAGCGAAGAGGGGGAAACCAACGGCGTGCGATCGGTCGACATCGCGCAGCGCCTTGGCGTCTCCAAGGCATCGGTCAATAAAGCGGTTTCGGCGCTCAAGGCATCCGAGCTTGTCGAGCAATCGCACTACGGCAAGGTAGTTCTGACCGATCGCGGCCGCGAGGTTGGCACGGCTATCTGGTACCGTCATCGCCTCGTCCGCACGTTTTTGGTTCAGGAGCTTGGTGTCGAATTTGAGCGAGCCGATTCCGAGGCCTGCATGATGGAGCATGCGCTATCCGAGGACACGATGAACCGCTGGCTCGCCTATCTCGAAAAGCAGGGAATCAGCGTCGAGGAATAGCGGGATATATATGGATACGAGTTATTACAATCGCTTTGGTGCCGAGGAACTTACGCGCCGCTTGTCGAGCGAGACCTTGTTGGCGCAGGGCCCCATGGGCAGTGTTCTGTTGAGTGAGTACGATGCCGCCGATATTCCACCGGCGTTTTGGAATCTGGCAGAGCCGCAGACCGTTTCTCGTATCCATCGCTTGTATGTCGCCGCCGGCGCGCAGGTACTCATTACCAATACCTTTCAGGCATCAAGCTATGCCCTCAAGCACGACCAGATTGCGCCGTCCGTGGCGGAGGTCAATCGCGGGGCCGTCGACGATGCCCGCCAGGCGCACCCTCAGCTGCTGCTGGGCTCGATGGGTCCGATCGGTATTGAGTGGTTTGCCGAGGACTCTGCCGAGTTTCGTGAGATCCGAGGCATTGCGCGCGAACAGGCGCACGCCTTGCTCAATGCTGGTGTTGACGGTCTGCTGATCGAGACGGTGACGTCTATCCGTAATTTGCAGCCCATGCTTGCCGGCGCCCGAGATGCCGCCGACGGCATGCCTGTTCTGGTGAGTTTTGTCGTTGACGATAAGGGCGACCTGTTGGGCGATGGCCTCAACATCGAGGCAGCCGTTTTGTACGCCGAAAAACACGGCGCAAACTCGGTTGGTGTTAATTGCTGTTCGCTTGCGGCCGCGAACGCGGCGGTGCCCAGGATGGTTGCATCGGCGACTACTCCCGTCACGGTGCGTCCCAACGTGGGCGATCCGGTCCAGACTCAGGATGGCCCCGTATGGCACGAGAGCCCCGAAGCTTTCGCGCGCGCATGCATCGAATGGAGACATGCCGGTGCCGCAATGGTGGGCAGTTGCTGTGGAACCACGGCAATCACTACGGCAGCGATGGCCGAGGCGCTCGATATATAAAGGGCAAAACCGCTCCATACGGGGCGGTTTTTTTCATTGCTTGCATGTCCTCGGCAGCATTTGCCCAAATGGTGAATGCTGGTGCCGGCAGGTTGCCGAGTGTGTATCGCGGGTATACCTCATGTGTACCATGATCCAAACACTGTGAGGTGTCTGCGCGTGTGCGCGATAATTCATTTTGGAACTGACGGTTGGCGCGCTCGCGTCGATGAGGACTTCACTGCCGATAACGTTGCCCGTATCGCCGATGCCGTCGGCGAGTTGTGGCAAAAGACCAATCCGGGCAAAACGGTATATATAGGGTTCGACACTCGGCCCCTGGCGCGCGAGTTCGCTGAGCTTGCGGCGGGTGTGCTAGCAGCGCACGGGCTAGACGCCGTGCTCGCTTCGCGACCTGTTCCGACCCCTGCCCTTACGTGGGCGGCGGCTTATGACGGCGAGGCGTGCGGCGCGCTCATGGTGACGGGGTCCCATCATCCGCAAGGTTATCTGTGTCTCAAGATTCGCATGGGTGACGGCTCGACCGCCAACCAGGATGTCATCGAAGAGCTCGAAGAGACCATGGCTCCCGAGCCAATGGGGATCGAGGGGCAATATCGCACCGCGGATATCATTCCTGACTATATGCAGGCGGTGGCATCATTTGTCGATGCCGAAGCCATCCGCGCCGCGCACTTGCGCGTGGTTGTCGATCCCATGGGCGGCGCAGCCCAGGGCTATCTTGCCGACTTGCTGCGCGAGCTTGGCGTTGAAGTGCACGAGATTCACGCCGGGCAGGCGCCTGACCAAGAGGATATCTGCCCCGACCCCGTTGAGCCGTGGGTGGACGCTTGCGAGCATACGGTTATCGAGGACGGAGCTTGCGCTGGCCTGGTGACCGACGGCGACGCCGACCGTATCGGCGCGGTTGACGAGCGCGGCAGATATATACATCCGCATCAGATCATGGCGCTCGTTTTGGGCGACTTGGTTCAATTTCGTAATTTGGAGGGGCGCGTCGTCGTCAATCTTTCGTGCTCGACGCTCGTGCGTCGCATTGCCGAGGCGCTTGGCTGCCGCGTGACCGTCAAACCAGTCGGTTTCAAATATATAGCGGCAGAGATGAAGAAGGGTGGCGTCCTCATAGGCGGCGAAGAAGCCGGTGGTATCGGCATCGCCGCGCATATGCCCGAGCGCGATGGAATCCTCGCCTGTCTGATTCTGTGTGAGCTTATGGCAAAGACGGACGCGCCTTTGGGCGTTCTGGTCGACCAACTCGAGGACAGTTTTGGTAAGACGAGTTACGGTCGACGCGATTTGCGCCTTGAGGCCGAAGATGCCGAAACGTTACGAACCCTGCTGCCGGGCGTAAACCCCAAGTCGATTTGTGGCAAGGTGCCGCAAAACGTTAGTCATATGGATGGCTTGCGTTTGGCATTCGAGGATGACACGTGGCTGCTGGTCCGTCCTAGCGGGACCGAACCAGTGGTGCGCGTCTACGCCGAGGGGTTCTCGGTGGAAGAACGTGATGAGTTGCTCGATGCTGGCTGTGCTTTAGCTAGGGGGACGTATCCGCTTTAACCATGAGACTGCCTTATATAAAGAGATGCTCGGCGAGCGGTAGGTAACGGCTGGCAAACGTTGGTCGGATTCAAAGATGTGTAGGAAATGTGTACGACCAGATTCCCGCCCCCGGCGCCCCTCCGGTCTGGCAATATATCTCCTTGCCGCGC
>JAJWXI010000014.1:0-5609 GCA_021641225.1 Collinsella aerofaciens
CCAAAAAGGGACAGGTTTATTTTGGCAGGTTTTATCTGGGCAAACGTCGAAGCCGCCGCAAAGGCGCCCTTTGTGGCGGTTTCGACTCGACGTTGGCTTCACAGCGCCGCAGCGATCGCTTCAGTCACAAACTTATTGAGTGACTCACCCTTCTTTGCCGCCGCCAGCGCTGCTTGCTTGTGGAGCTCAGAGCCCGTTCTTACGTTGAACGAGCCCTTAAAAGCCCGCTCGGGTTCCTTGCCCTTCTCGGCGCAAAACTCAAGGTAATCGTCGACGGCGTCGTGGAAGCATTGCTCCACTTCTTCAGCCGTGGAGCCTTCAAATACGATTGCGTCCCTAATGCCGGCGACCATACCTGTTAGCACATGCTGTTCGGCATCGAACTCGACCGGGGCGAAATAACCCTTGTATGCCAAAACGTTACTCATGACTACCTCCGACATCTTGCAGAAAGCGAACGATGTTTCGAATGGTCCCCGCTGTCAATTCGTCAGATGGATGAGGCGCGTGCATTACGAACATCCTGCCATCTGATGGCCTGTAGAAGCGAACGCGCGATCCGGATGTCTTGCCTTTGCTGTCCATTTCAAAGCCATATGAAGCCATAACTTTAAGAAAGTCAGCGAATCTATACGTTGAAGGACAGCTAAGCAGCTGGGCGATGAGTTTATCGGATCGAGTCATCCCGCCTCACATTCTGCAACTATATTCTAGTTGCAATTTCAGTTCGATGCAAGCACCTCTACTATAGAACATGTGTGCGTATAGAACAAGTGTTCGAATCACAACTGAGGAAGGAGACAGGCACCTTTGTGGTGGTCTGTGCTGTGGAGTGGGCGTCTGCGGCGGTTTGTCTCAATCTGTAACAGTAACTCGGCAAAATTGGACCTAGATGTTACAGATTTAGACAAAGGGTCGGCGTCATCCGGAAACGTCTCGATTTGTGACATCTGGAGCCAATATTGCCGCCTAGATGTTACAGATTGAGACAAACCGCCGCGGTGGGCTACGCCGCCCCGCCCAAGCCGCAGAAAAAAGGTAGATTTTCGGGCATGTCCCAAAAATCTACCTTGGTGTCTTAGCCCAGCAGGTCGACTACGTTGAAGTTGGCGTTGCTCTTTGCGATGACGTCGCGGCCGCCAAAGACGCAGGTGGGCGACTCGGCTGCGATGCGCGTGACATCGGCGCCGAGCGAGCGCAGCTCACCGGGCGTGGCGGCGAGCATCTGGGCGCGACGCTCCTCGCGCGCGTGCGGATCGAGCCCGGCCAGGTAGGTCGTGTTGCGGCGCTTGGTGAGCGCGTACGGCTTCACCGGCGCGTCCATGCCGCTCACGCAGCTCACGATAAAGCCCTCGAAGGCGGCCTCGTCGGGCGCAAAGCTGCCGAGCCATTCGCCTGCGCGCGCCACGCGCTCAATCGAGGGGTCAATCGCCGGGTCGCGGTAGGTGTAGAACGCCGTCTGGCGCTCGCCAGCCGCGCGGAATCCGCAGCCGTACGCACCGCCCTTCACGCGGATCTCGTTCCACAGGTAGTCGTAGGAGAGCGCGTTGGCGGCTACGGCCCAGGCGCCCGTCACGTCGAGCCCCAAGCGACGCGGGTCGCACGCGCTTGCCGCAAAGCAGATATCGCTGGGGATGACAAAGGCCTCGTGGCGGTCGCACGGCGCCGGCACCGCGAGCGCGTCGCGGCCGGCATCGGTGCTGTCGCCCGCGCCCAAACCCAGGTCGCCTGCGGCGGCCCAGTACGCGTCAAAGTCCTCGTCGCTGCCGGTAAAGCTCGCCATGCAGCCATCGGCCACAAAGATGCGGCCTGCCAGTTCGGTAAGCTTGGCGCGCAGGTCGTCCAGGCGCTCGTCAAAGTGGTCGAGCAGATCGCGCAGGAACAGGTAGAAGTCCACGCCCGAAAGCTGCTCGCGCACCACGGCCGAAGGCGAGCCGTAGCTCATCGCGCGACCGAGCGCCGCCGAGTGACCGTTGTTGATAAAGCCCTGCTCAAGCCCAATGCGAATCTGCGTGAGCACGTCGCGCACGCGGTCGGCGTCGGCATCGAGCAACAGCGTGCTCGACCACACCTCGCGCGGCAGGCTCGCCAGCGCGTCGATCTTTTCGGACAGGGCGCCGGCGCTCACCAGCAGGTAGGGGCGCACGCCGTCCACGTCGGGCTGCGTCATGACCTCGGTCGTAAAGCTCAAAAAGCCCAGCTTGCCGGCGAGCAAGTTGTCGAGCTCCTCGGCCGAGTGCTCGCGCGTGGGCAGCTGTTTGAGCAGGCGGCAGAGCAGCGTCACATAGGGCAGGTCTTCAAACGCGACGCAGCTCAGGTCGAAATACTGCATGGCGTAGGCCAGACGGTTGGTGGGGATGCCGTGGCGCAGGCAGGGGATGGGTGCGGTCGTGTCCACGACCAGCGGTGGCTCGGGGCGCGCCTCGCCAATGTCGGACACGCGCAGGCGCGGCAGCGTGGCCTTGGCCTCGGGCGTGTCTTCCGCCTCCTGCGCGGCACGCAGCGCGGCCGTGCGCTCGACCACGTCGGCCAGCTCGGCATCGGTCATGGCATCGCGCTTGGCTGCCAGCTCGGCGGCCTCGGCACCCTCCGAACCCTCGGCGGTGTCCACCGGCACCAACTCGACCAGTGCCATGTGATTGTTCTGCAGCACCAGCTCGCGCAGCAGGTCCTCAAAATAGCTGCCGTCCAGCTCGCCTCGCAGCTCCTCGTACACCGGGCCGTACTTGAGTGCTAGCGTCGCGGCGTCGTCATCGTAGAGCCAGGTGCTCAGCGCGTCGCACGCAATGGCCACGCCGTCGGCGATGCCGTAGTCGCGCTGGCGCAGATCGTATTCGTTGCTGCTGATGATGGCTTCCAGGCGCTCGCGCGGAACGCCGTGCTCGCACAGGTCGCGGCAGGCGTCCTGGAACACGCGGCGCAGCTCGCGCGCCACGCCGGGCTGCGCGTTTTGCAACATGATGAGCTCGTAGGGCTGCAGG
Source organism: Collinsella aerofaciens (assembly GCA_021641225.1). Taxonomy (GTDB): domain Bacteria; phylum Actinomycetota; class Coriobacteriia; order Coriobacteriales; family Coriobacteriaceae; genus Collinsella; species Collinsella aerofaciens_AJ. Next base: position 2,982 of record JAJWXI010000014.1, read on the forward strand.
CTCTCGGCAGCGGTGTAGCTCACCACGTTGCCGCCCAAGCCAGCGGCCAGAATGGCCTTCTTGATTGGTGCTTCGTTGGAGCCCAGCAGCGCCTCGAACAGGATATCCGCCGCGATTGTGCGCTTGCGGTCGAGCGCGCTGCCCAGCACAAGGCCCAGGCCCACCAGGGCGTTCTCGGGTGTAGTGGCCATCTCGACGCGCTTATACTCGCAGGTCACAGGCGCCTGCACGTCCAGCGGATTGGGCGCCAGCGCGGACGGGTCCTCGCCGGCGGCAACGGCGGCGTCCATGCGGCGGCTCGCGGCACTCGACTGCGACAGATAGCGCTCGTCCAAAAAGGCCAACGCTCGGTCCACGTCCAGGTCGCCGTAGAGCGTGATGTAGGAGTTGGAGGGGTTGTAGTGGCGCGCGTGCGTGTCCAGGAACTGCTCGTAGGTGAGCGCCGGAATCGCGCGCGGGTCGCCGCCGCTCTCGTGCGCATAGGCGGTGTCGGGATAGAGCGCGGCGTTGACGGCGTCGTCCAGCACACTCATGGGGTCGGACAACGCACCCTTCATCTCGTTGAACACCACGCCGTTGTAGCGCAGCGTGCCCTCGCGCAGGCTGGCGGGGTTGCCGTCGCCCTCGATCTCGACGCCCTCCGGCAGGTCCAGCTCGTAGTGCCAGCCCTCCTGCTCAAAAATGGTGGGCTTGGTGTAGATGGCCGGGTTGAACACCGCGTCCAGGTACACGTCCATCAGGTTATACAGATCCTGTTCGTTGGTGGTGGCGACGGGGTAGATGGTCTTGTCGGGGTAGGTCATGGCGTTGAGGAACGTCTGCATGGAGCTCTTGATCAGGTCGACAAACGGCTCCTTGACGGGGAACTTGGCCGACCCGCACAGCACCGAGTGCTCAAGAATATGGAACACGCCGGTGGAATCGGCCGGCGGCGTCTTAAAGCCAATGGCAAAGGCCTTGTTTTCGTCGTCGCACGCCAGGTACAGCAGGCGTGCGCCCGATGCGGCGTGGCGCAGCACGTAGGCGTCCGAGTCGAGCTCGGGCACGGTTTCGCAGAGCTCGACGGCAAAGCCGTGGCAGGTGGTGCCGGGCACCAGCAGTGCGGCGGCAGCGGCGCGCGGGTCGGTTGAGGTGGTGGGCATATGCAGTCTCCTTTGACGCCCCAGCGGGGGCGAATCGAGTCGAATCCTCGAGAGTATACCCATATGGGGCCCTCGACCAATCTGCCGGATGAGCGTGGATTTTCGGACACACGAGCGTGGATTTCCGGACGCATGCCGAATGAGCGTGGATTTTCGGACGAAATCGGCCGCCAAAAGCCCAAAAACCGTCCAATGATCCACGCTCATTTTCCAACCGTCCAATGATCCACGCTTGTGCGTCAACTACGTGTCTCTCACCTCACATTCATTTCTACGACGAGGGATGACTGAGAGACAGACAGAAGATAAAAATCAATCGGCTTATCGGATGCATATACCGCCATCAGATTGAAGCTGTATGCGGAAATGGATGGACTCTACACCGCTTACGCAAAATAACCCCTCGTTTGCTGAAACATTATAGGAAATGGCGTGGAGTGCTAAAAAGTTCTAATACAATATAAGTCATTTATCTATAAGCTGCTGATTCCTTGTAAAGGTATGGTTGATATGGTTGAGGCAAATAGCGTTATCCCCCTGTACAAACAGATTGTTCGTGCGCTTTCTGATTCAATCGCCAACGGCACGTACCGCCCGGGAGACAAGCTTCCGACCGAGGCGGAGCTGATCGAGCAATTTGGCGTGAGCCGAATAACGGTTCGCTCCGCAATTAAAGAAATGGAAGATGCTGGGCTTGTTGAGAGGGCCCGCGGCAAGGGCACGTTCGTTTCGTCGGACACGCAGATGTATGCCGCGGACGACCGTGAGAGCTTTACCCATTCGTGCCAGCTTGCGGGCAAACAGGCGTCTACCAGGGTTCTCGAAATGGGCTGGGACTTCCCAAGTCTGCGAGACGCGAAGTTCCTGGGCGTAGACGATACCCAAAAGGTATTGCGTAGCCGTCGTCTGCGCCTTGTGGATGGCAAGCCCACGATGCTGGAAACCAATAGCTATTCCGCTGCGCTTTCTTTTTTGGAGCATGAGTCCCTCGATGATTCGCTGATGGCGGTACTCGATCGCCAGGGGATCAAGATGGGTCCCAACACGCGTACGCTCGAGGTCTGCTATGCGAGCGAGCTCGAGGCGGCATACCTTAACGTGGAGCTGGACTCTTCGCTGCTTCTGTTTGTCGATAGACGTTATGCCCCAAGTGGCGAGCCGCTTTTCATCTCCCGCCAGGTGTACTGCACCGAGCGACTGAAGTTCTATTTGTAAATTAGAGATAGATTGGTCGATTTACCGACCAATTGTTACCGTTCGCGGATTTGGAAAATAGACACACCACGTAGGGTAGATTGCTAATATACTTTGTTATGACAATATAGTACGTCCTATTGGTATTGGAGAACTATGAATAAGATATTGCTAGCGAGTCATGGTTATCTCGCCCAAGGCATGAAAAGCTCTCTGGAGATTCTGATGGGCACCAACGACCGAATCGAGTGCCTGTGCGCCTATGTCGATGACGATTCAAGGGACGTCGCGG
>JAJWXI010000014.1:5619-21768 GCA_021641225.1 Collinsella aerofaciens
ATGCATGGATGGAGACGAGGGACCCTGCCGACTCTTGGTTTGTCGTGACTGACATCTTTGGCGGCTCTGTAAACAACGAATTCATTCAGAGGCAGACTGCCGGATCGTTTACGTTGATCGCCGGAATGAACTTGCCGCTGCTGGTGGAAATGGTTACACAGCTGGACTCTCTGGATGCGGACAAGGCCAAAGCCGCGGTCGAGGGATCGCGTTCGTTTATTCAGCTTTGCGAGGCGGCGGACATGCTTGCCGGCGCCGAGGAAGAAGATTTCTAGTTAGTTCTGGTTCGAGCCCTAGCTAGGGGTCGCACCTGTCATTCCCTTTATCACGTGCGGAGATGATAACGATGATTAAGCTTACGAGAGTTGATTACCGACTGATTCACGGCCAAGTTGCCATGTCCTGGACTCACGCTTTGGATGTAGATTGCATTCTGCTCGCCAGCGATGCTGTGGTAAAAGACGACATGAGGAAGGCGGCCTTGAGACTCGCCCGCCCCAGCGGCGTTAAACTCGTCATCAAGGATGTTGACGCTGCTATCGAGGCGCTCAACAGTGGCGTTACCGACAAGTATTCGCTGTTTATCATCGCTGAGACGATTGAAGATGTCTATCGTCTCGCTAAGGGTTGCAAAGACATCAAAGAGATCAATCTGGGTGGAACCCGAAAGACCCCTGAGACCACGCTTCATCCGACCCCTGCAATCTTCGCGACCGAGAAAGATGCCGAGCATATCCAAGAGCTCCTGGGCGATGGCGTGGCCATCGAAATCCGTCAGGTCCCCAATGACGCTAAGGTGTTTGCCAAGGACGTTTTTTAGCCGAAAACATGCTGGTGTTCGGTATTTATTGAACCGATACTCTATGTCTAAGCCCGTCGATCATTTGATCGGCGGGCTTTTTATTAAAGAAAAATCGAAAAATTCTGAAATAGTTCTTGCATAGTTAGTTATATAAAGTATTATAACGTCATGGGATGAATGAAGGGTTCATCCAAGTGAGTTAGGAGTAAGGGATGTTCAATTTCGATGAGCCTCGTTACGAGAAGGTTGTGAGCGATGCCCTCGCTCTCCGTCCTCAGATTGAGGCTGCCGTGGACGAGGTCTGCGAGCAGGGCTATTCCAACATCTTCTTCATCGGCTGCGGCGGCACCTGGGCCCACACGCTCCCGATGAAGTACTGGGTCGAGACCACCACGGCCGACGTCGACGTCCACTGCGAGATCGCCGCCGAGTTCCTCGCATGCCCGCCCAAGGCCTTCAACAAGGACTCGGTCTGCGTCTTCTCCACCCGCACCGGCACCACCCCCGAGATCATCGAGGCCGCCAAGTTCTGCCAGGAGCAGGGCGCCCGCACGCTGATGTATGTCTCCAACGACAACACCCCGGCCACCGAGTACGCCGATTACAAGTTCTTCAGCTTCGCCGAGGACGACGTCCTGTGCGAGGCCATCTACACCTACCAGATCACGCTGGTCGCCCGCTTCCTCAAGAACGCCGGCGCCTTCCCCAAGTACGACACCTTCATGGAGGAGTTCGGCAACATCGCCCCGTACCTCATCAAGGCCAAGGACGCCCAGGACGAGCGCTGCGCCGCCATGGCCGAGGACTTCAAGGACACCGACTACCACATGGTGATCGGCTCCGGCATGCTCTGGGGCGAGGCCTACGACTACGCCATGTGCATCCTCGAGGAGATGCAGTGGATCAAGACCAAGTCCATCCACGCCGCCGAGTTCTTCCACGGCACCATCGAGCTGTGCGAGGAGGGCACGAGCCTCATCATGCTCTACGGCGAGGACGACACCCGTAAGCTTATGGACCGCGTGGACAACTTCACTCACATGCTCGCCGACGAGAAGGGCGTCAACGTCCGCGTGAACAAGTTTGACACCGCCGAGGTTGAGCTGCCGTTCAGCGACCCCGAGTTCCGCAAGATCGTCTCCCCGATGGTCACCTACACCATCACCGAGCGTCTGAGCTGCCATCTCGAGCACGTCCGTAACCACCCGCTCACCACGCGTCGTTACTATCACCAGATGAACTACTAATCCTCTCAAATTGCTGCGGTTGTCTGCAGGCGAGCTGCGCAGAATGCCTCGCCTGCAGACCTATTTCTGGGGTTGATCGAAATGGTTGTCCAGTATCTTCTAGTTGCACTGGTCGCATTTATTGCGTCCATGGACGAGCAATTATTTGGCATTACGATGCTTGGCCGTCCGCTGTTTACGAGCCTGTTTGTCGGCTTGATCCTTGGCGATGTCCAGCAGGGCGTTATCGTCGGCGCTGCTTTGGAGTCCATGTTCATGGGCGCCATCATGGTCGGCGCGGCGGTTCCTCCCGAGGTCTATGCCTCCGGCGTGCTTGGCTGCGCGTTTGCCGTCATTACGGGTACGGGCACGGCAACTGCCGTCGCGCTCGCCCTTCCCGTCTCCGTCTTCCTTCAGGTGTGGCGCAACTTCTGCTACGCCGTTCCGGGTGCCTTTGCCTGCAAGAAGATTGAGACCGCTCTGGCAAATCGCGATCTTGCCAAGGCGAATCTGTACCATCTGACTATCGTGCCGCTGTCGATTGGCATTCCGTCTGCACTGCTGGTGTTTGGCTCGCTGTTCTTTGGTGCCGACCTCATCAACAATGCGCTCAACGCGATTCCGCAGTTTGTGATGGACGGCCTCAACGTTGCATCCGGCGTCATGGTCTGCATCGGCTTCGCACTCCTTATCAGGACCATGGGCGATAACAAGCTTCTTCCCTGGCTGTTCTTGGGATTCATTATGGTCATCTACCTCAAGATGGACGTTATCGGCGTCGCCGCAGCTGCCATTTGCGTCGCGCTGCTCCTGGCCTTCCGCGAGGGTTCGTCCGGTCCGCAGACGGTTGCTGCAGATGAAGAGGAGGACTTCTAATGGCTACCCAGAACACCGACCTCAAAGAGGCCAAGAAGGACGCGATTATGACCCCCGATATGTATCGGAGCATGTTCCTTCGCCAGTTTACGAGCCAGTGCTCGCAGTCGTACGACAAGATGATGGCAATGGGCTTCATGTACACCATTCAGAAGCCCCTGCGAAAGATCTATCCTAACGACGACGATTACTATGCGGCGCTCGATCGCCATACCGAGTTCTTTAACATCACGCCTCATGTGCTTCCGTTTGTAGCCGGCCTAACGGTTTCGATGGAAGAGCAGGCGGCTGCCGATAAGAACTTCGACACGTCCTCGATCAACGCCATGAAGGTCGGCCTCATGGGACCGCTTTCCGGCATTGGCGATTCGTTCTACTGGGGAACGTTCCGCGTGGTTGCCGCCGGCATTGGTATTGGCATCGCTTCGACGGGCAACCCGCTCGGCCCCATCGTGTACGCGCTCATCTACTCCGTGATTAACTTTGCAACGCGTATCGTCGCCGCCCATCTGGGTTACGACTTGGGAACCAAGTTTTTGCAGCAGTCCGAAGAGAGCAACCTTATGTCTCGCATGACGCATGCTGCCGGTGTCCTCGGAATGACCGTTATCGGCGCCATGATTGCGGCACAGGTCTCGCTGTCCACGGCTTTGACCTTTGACGTGGGTGGTTCGGAGATTGTCCTGCAGGATCTGTTCGATTCGATCTTCCCCGGTCTGCTGCCCTTGCTGGCAACGTTCGCTTGCGTTGCCCTCTATAAAAAGGGCGTCAAGACCATTTGGATCATCTTGGGCATCTTCGCAATCTGCATCATCGGAACGGGCTTGGGAGTGTTCGCTGCGGCGTAATGTTGACTGCTATGCTCGCGCGTTGGATAACTAACTGACCGTTTGAAAACGGGGCTCGGCGTAAGGCCGGCCCCGTTTTTTGTTTGAGGGATTTTCCGACCGTCCAATAATCCAGGCTCATGCATCACTCACGCATCTCTCGTCTCTCATTCGTCACTAACACGAGAGATAGCTGAAAGACGAGAGATAATTACGAGAGATAGCTTAGCAGCAAAGAGACAAGCAACCATGGTATTGTCTCAATACCGATTGTTCCACCAGCAAAAACATGATTTAATGAAGTAGGTAGTAGATATCTTATCTCTCATCTTTCACTCATATCTAACACGAGAGATAACAGAAAGACGAGAGATAATTACGAGAGATAACTGAGAGACGAGGGAAATCCGTCTGCAGCATTCTCCGCAGGACCGAGCGAAGGGACGTGCAGATGAACGAAAACGAGCTGGCCGGTTTGCTCGAGTCTTTAAAGCGCATGGGTTCGGATGACCTTAGCGTCGAAGTAAAAGAGAGCGCCACGACGCTTTCCCGCGACGTATGGGAAACGGTCAGCGCTTTCGCAAACACCGCCGGCGGCATCATCGTACTCGGAGTGAGCGAGCGCGCGGGTTTTGTCCCAGTTGCAAACTTTGAGACCGAGAAAGTGCTCAACCAATTCGTGGCGGGCATGGGCGATGCCGGCGGTCGTGGAAAGCTGGCCAATCCGCCCAAATACACCATTGAGCGCGTGGAGCTTCGGGGTACCGTTGTTCTCGTTATCACGATTGAGGAGCTCGACCCGTCGAGCAAGCCTTGCTATGTCATAGAGCGGGGCGCTCAAGGTGGCAGCTACAAACGCATCGATGACAAAGATGTCCCGCTTTCGTCGACCGAGGTTTTGGCACTGTCGTCATATGAACGGACGAGTCCTAGCGATCGCGATGCGGTGCCCGGCACGAGTGTGGGCGATCTCGACGAGTCGCTGGTCGACCGCACGATAGAGCGTGCCTATTCGTTGACGCCTCGAGCGATGCGCGGTGCGGCGGACAAGAAGACAAAGATGGAGCGTCTGAATTTCCTCGACTTCCAGGGCAATGTTACCAAGGCCGGCCTCCTTGCCGCGGGCGTTTACCCTCAGCAGTTCTATCCCAAGCTCTTCATTGATGTGGCTGTCCATGCGGGAACTCAAAAGGGCGCTGCGGGACCGCTAAGATTTATGGACCGCACAGTCTGCGAGGGCACCCTGGGCGAGATGATTTCGGATACTGTCGCGGCTGTCGCCAAAAACCTGCGCCGCACCTCGACCGTCCAAGGCATCTCGCGTATCGACTCGCTGGAGATTCCCGAGGAGGTCCTGCGCGAGGCAGTCGCCAACGCGGTTATCCACAGGGAATACGGGGATCGGTTCTGTGGGCAATCGATCACCGTCGACGTTTTTGACGACCGTATCGAGGTGACGAATCCCGGCGGCCTTTATGGAGGGAAGACTCGCGAGAACTTGTTTGACGGCAGCTCCCGATGCCGTAACGCGACGCTCGTGAAACTCATGTCGATTGTCCCGCTGCCGGATGGCGCAGGTTCGCCGGCTGAGGGCAATGGCTCGGGCATCCCGATGATGATCGATGCCATGCGCGCGCATGGTCTGGCCGAGCCCCTGTTCTGCCCGGGGTTCGATCGGTTCAAGGTCGTACTTTACCGTTCAAAGATCGAGCCGGTCGATCATGGCGGGGGCTTAATTGTGACGGCACTCAAGTGCTACGGCGAATTGGGGACGCGCGAACTGGCGGAGCGCACGGGACTCACGGTTTCCCAGGTTAGGGCACGCGTCAATGCGCTCATTGAGCAGGGTGAGCTTGAGCCGACGGCGCCGTCGACAAGCCGCAACCGCAAATATCGACTGTCAGAGCGCGTGGAATAAATGCGTTAGTGGACGAGGCGACCCAATAATCGACCCTCGATTGGCGCCCACTAAGGTAAAGCGGTTGTTGCCCAGTCGACGGTGATGCTAAAGACTCGGCTTACGCCGGCATGGCCCCGAACCCGTCCATCAAGAACAGCCTAAGAACCAGCTTGATGACATATCCCGGTTTGACTTCTGCCGCGTCAAAGACGTGGCGCTCGGCGAGCTCGCGGCAGTATGCATAGATGTCGCGGATAAGGTCCGCGCCCGAAAGCGTAAACATGTAGCCTACGTCCGAAAGCGCATTGGGCGCGGCGGGCAACTTGGCCATGCGGCAGAACGTTTGCAGGTCGGGCGCCATAACATTCTGGTAGTCGAGGTGGCCGCTGGCATTCTGTGCGGCAAGCTCCAATTGGCGCACAAAATGCCAGCGCCGCCGCTAACACAAAGCTCGGCGTAGGCGCATTGACGTCCTGAGTGGTCGCCACAAGCCTGCCCGCCGCCTGCGTGACAAGCCAAGCGACCTCGCGCTGGCAACGCACGGCCTTGCGCGTAACCGGCTTGATGGACGAAGAAGAAACGCTCCCCTTAGGCGGATTCGAAGCAGCCATAAGACCCTCCCATGAACAATCCGGCCCAACAAGCCCGGATGAAACACGTGCTACATCAGTATACAGGGGAGTGGGATGGAAAAAACGGAGTCGACAGCGTGAACTGCCGGCTCCGGATTGCTTGCCTTAGAGGCCGTACACTTCGACCATGGCTTCGCCAATGCGATGGGGCACGCCGGTGACGAGTGCGTTGCCCATGCAGAAGGCTCGATGGCCGTCAGTCATGCCCGTATCGGTCCAGCCTTTCGGGAATCCCTGAAGCTGATCGAGCTCGTCGGGAACAAGACGGCGGAAACGGCCATCGGGACATTCGATGACGTGCTTGAAGCGGCTCGCTCCCGTGCCGCCTTCTCCTGTGAGGATGGTGCGGCTCGGCTTGTCGGTGGCATCCGGGAAGCTCATGGCTCCCTCGGAATACGTGTACGTAAAGCCTGTCTTTTTGTTAGTGCGTTCTTCGCGCTTGCTGCCCTTAAGGTAGCGCCAGTCGGAAAGCTTTTCGTCGGAGATGTAGAACTGATCCGGGACATCAGCCACGTCGACAAGCACGTCGCCAAGCACGCGGCGCTCACCGTGATAGTCCTCGGCAAAGTCGCAGGTCAGAACATGACAGCCCTGCATGACGCCAGCATTCTTGAATTGCGATGTCTTTTGACCAACACCAAAGCGAGTCGAGTTCTCGTAAGGATCGGGCAGGACATCGAGCTCGGCCATTTCGTTAGGATAGATAGCGGGGAAGGCCTTCGCCATAACGCCGTTATGCATGCGATCGGCAAGATCAACCTTGCCGGCGTTCTTCTCGCAGAAGATGTAAACGCGCTTGCGACGCTGAGGAAATCCGTATTCCGCAGAGTTGACTACGCGCCATTCGACGGTGTAATCGAGATCGGCGAGGCAACTCAAGATGATGGCGAAGTCACGACCGCGCTGAGATGCGGGCGACTTGAGCAAGCGGTCAACATTCTCAAAGAGACCGAAGCGAGGCTTCTTCATCTCGAGGAAGTGATAGATGTCCCACCAGAGGACACCCTTCTTGCCCTCGATGCCGTGTGCCTGATTGAGAGGACGCGCGACAGAGTAGTCTTGGCAAGGGAAGCCACCGACGACCATTTGCACGTCGGGGATTTTAATTTCGCCGGCTTCAGCCTGCTCCAAGACCTTATTGATATCTTCGTTGACAACGGAATCTTCGCCAAAGCGGTCCATGTAACAACGTGCCGCAAACTGACGTGCCTTGGTTCCGGGCGGTTCCCACTGATTTGCCCAAATGGTGCGGAAGGGGCCGGCGGGTTTCATATAAAAATTGGGATAACGAGGGTCGGCATAGCCTTCGAGGCCCAGACGAAATCCGCCGACGCCAGCAAAAAGCTCGGCAATTTTGACCTCTGACATGTTATTCCAATCGATATAACGAACGTTCATAAACTAAACAACGATAACCGATCCTCAAATAAGAAAAAGACTTGATTTTATCACTCTCAGAGAACGTCCATTATTGCCGCATGGGCGCACGTCATGGGCTACCATGAAGTTATCTGCGACGTTCGGAGGTACCCCATGTCCAAGAAGCACCTCGACTTCAAGCGCATGCTTGACGATACTGATTTTTCTGACCCCTCAAGCATCGAGCGCTATGCCGCTAATCTCGATGGCATGACGTTCCGCGATATTCTCGAGCTTGGCATTGCGCCAGAGGGGGAGAGCGCGCCCAAGGACTTTGGGTCCAAGAAGTACAAGGGCGGTATGGGAACCCTGATCGAGGAGCGTTACTTTGGCTACAAGGCCAACAGCGATGATCGGCCGGACTTTCCCGAGGCGGGCGTTGAGCTCAAGGCAACGTGTTTTGATGTACTCAAAGACGGTCGTAAATCTGCCGGCGAGCGTCTCGTTCTGACAATGATTCCCTATGACCGTCCCGTTTCGCTCGACTATGAAAGCTCGCATCTCAAGACCAAGCTCAGCAATATTCTGCTGATTTACTACGGCCGCGATCGCTCTATCGACAAATACGACCAGCGCATTGAGCGTGCTGTCATGGTGCGTCTTCCCGAAGAGGACATGAAGATTATTCGCGCCGACTACGAGAAGATTATTTCGTACATTCAGGACGGTCGCGCGGATGAGCTGTCGGAGGGTATGACTACCTATCTGGGCGCCTGCACAAAGGGTGCAACCGAGGCCACGATGTGGGTTGACCAGTACTACGAGTACTTCAATACCGATACGGGCGAGATCGAGCGCCGTCGCGCAAAGCGTCGTGCCTTTTCGCTCAAGCGCTCGTACATGGACTACGTGCTTCACACCTATGTTCTCGGTGCCCCACGCGTCGGCGAGAGCATCGTTCAAGCTGACGATGAGTCCATTGATTTCGAAAGCTTCGTTACTGCGCTTGTCGAGCGCCACCATGGCGAAACCGATCGTCAAATCGCGGAGCAGTACGGATTGGAATACACGGGCAACAAGGCCCAATGGACGACGCTCGTTTATCGCATGCTCGGCATAAAAAACAATACTGCCGAGGAGTTCGTTAAGGCTGGGATTAACGTCCGCGCTTGTCGCGTTAATAAGAGGGGACACATCGAGCAGGCAATGTCCTTCCCTCCGTTTGAGTTTAAGCAGCTAATCAACGAGGATTGGGAAACATCTTCCTTCCGTGCACGCCTTGAGACCAGCCGTTTCTTCTTCGTCGTGTTCCGTGAGGACCACGAAGGGATGTGGCGCCTTGACCGCTGCCTATTCTGGGCAATGCCGGCAAACGAAATCGAGGGCCCCGCAAAGGCTTGCTGGGATGAGACACGAAAGGTCATTCGCAAGGGCGTTGAGCTCAATCCGTATCGGGATGCAAGCGGAAAGCTCAAGGTGGCCAACAATCTTCCCGGTATGGCGGATAACCCGATTGTCCATGTTCGCCCGCATACGTCAAAAGCGGCTTACAAGTTTGCCGATGGAACAGAGATCGGTGACATCGCAAGGAATGCTTACGAACTGCCCGACGGGCGCTGGATGACGAAGCAATCGTTCTGGTTCAACAAGGGCTACCTGGAGCACATTCTGGGGCTGTAGCGTTTTGGGTTTGTTTAACGATCGAGCTCCTGCTCCTCAATGCCTCGATGTCATCTCTACAAATAAATCCCCTCACCGAGCTGCTTGTGGAACTCGGCGTGATGGTCGCGTGCCCAGGTAAAGAGCGCCTGGTCAAAGTCGGTGCGCGTGGCCGGGACGCCAAAGACGCCGGCAACTTCGACGCGCACAAACTCCAGTGCCGGCAGCTTGTTGATGGCGGTGAGGGCAAACGGGGACGTGGGTTCTTCGAACAGATAGCGGCTGCCTTGCAGCGCGTCGCAACTGGCGCACGTGTTGCCGAGCGACGGGGCTTTGGAGGCTCGTGCGACTACGGGTTTGTAGCCACAGCGCTTAGAAAGATAGTCGCGGATCTCGCCCGGGACGCAGCCAAGAGCGGGAACAATGGCGAGCGCGTTGGCATTGGCCGTGTCGATGGTAATGTGCCCGGCTTCGTTGGGCGCGTGCGCAATGGCGATGCCCTTGCCGTCATCGGTTCGATAGGGAATGCCGAAGGCCGCGACCGAGGTCTCTTTGTGACACTTCCAGCACTCGCGCTTGCCCAGTACTAGATATATATACGGCGCTGAGGGGTCGGATCGGTCAACACCGGGCAGCCACTCGGCAAAGGGCTCGGGGTTGACGCCGCTGGGTACATACCAGATCTTCTTGGTCCGGTCCCATTTGGCGCCCAGTGCCTTGGCTTCTTCTTTGTGCGAAAAGGGGACATCGAGCTCGGTGCGCATGGCGGCTCCTTGGTGCTGCAGGTGCAAGTGGCTCAAGGATACCGCAGGGCGCAGACATCGCGGCGTTTTGCTGAGAAGTTGCGGTGCGGACTGATTGGTTATGCCGATGGATAGATCGGCAAGTAGATGGTCGGCTTTTGGCCAGTTGGGCGGTTGGAGCAGCTTGCGGCGCAGTTTTGTGCCTGGCTATTGTTGATGTTGGGGTATTGAATATGTTTGGCTGCCATTCGTCAGGTGAATTGATGTTGCGTTGCGATGACGGTTGGAACTGCCAGCGGATTTGGCGACATAAAACAAAACAGCCCAGAGGACATAGCCTCTGAGCTGCGAACATTTGGTGGGCGTTAGAAGATTTGAACTTCTGACCTCTTCCGTGTCAGGGAAGCGCTCTCCCCCTGAGCTAAACGCCCGATCAAGGGTGCGCAAGCGCGCAAGGGATAATATAACGGAGCCTGAACTCGGTGGCAAGAACATTTTTAAAAATCGCTTACATTGTGGAATTCGGGGGCTTTGTCATATCCATTTCAAAAGAGCCCGCTGCCGCGATTTGGCTGTCGCATAATGCAAGGCCATTGCGGTATCGAGCTATGGAAAGACGCCTGCGGAATTGTCCTACCGATAAACGGACAAGCCTCCAGCTGGTGCCTTCGCCGTGGTAAGGTAAGCCGAATTGTTTCCAGGCTGCTTCGAGGGAGTGGAATGAGCAAAGAGCGTGTCGAGCAGGTCGAAGGCGCAGGGGCTTCGGTGCCGATGACCGATATATCGAACATTGATGTGCCCGAGGGCACCGACGAGCTCAGCCGTAGCACCCGCCGCGCTTGGCGCGAGCGCCTGAACAGCGCTTCGACGCGCAAGATGATCACGGGTGTCTTGGCTACGCTGGTGGGCGGTTCGTTTTGGGGCTTCTCGGGCACCAGCGCGAGCTTTCTGTTCGATACCTACCACGTCGACACCTTGTGGCTTATGAGCGTGCGTCAGATTCTCGCCGGTCTACTCTTTATGGCCGTGGTTGTTACGCGTGACCGCGAGCGCCTGATTAAGCTCTGGACCACACCCGCCGATCGCAAGCAGCTGCTGCTCTTTACCGCCTTTGGTCTGCTGTTCAACCAGTTTTGCTATCTTTCGGCCGTGCGCCTGACGAACGCCGGAACCGCGACGGTGCTCCAGTGCCTGCAGCTCGTTATCATCATGGGCTACACCTGCGTGACCGATCGCCGCATGCCGCGTACTCGCGAAGTCATCGGCATTGGCCTGGCTCTGGGTGGAACCTTTTTAATCGCCACCGGCGGCGACCCCACCAGCCTGAATATCTCGCCGCTTGGCCTGGCAGCAGGTCTTATGTGTGCGGTCAGCGCCACGTGTATGGCGGTGATTCCCGCCAAGATCCTGCCCGAATACGGTAGCCCCATCGTCACGGGCTCGGCAATGCTCACGGCGGGCGTGGTCTCGTGCGTCTTCGTGCAGCCTTGGGCGCATATGCCGGCACTCGACGCTGCCGGCGTCGAGGCGCTCGCGGTGTTCGTGGTTATCGGCTCGTTTTTTGCTTACATGCTCTATATGCAGGGCGTTAAGGACATCGGCTCGGTGCGTGCGAGCCTCATCGGAACTGTAGAGCCGGTTTCGGCGACCATCACCAGCGCTCTCATGTTGGGGACGGTATTTTTGCCGACCGACCTTATCGGCTTTGCCATGATCATCGTGATGATGTTCCTCACGGTGTAGCTGGCACCGCCGCCAAGACAGAAAAGGTGTTGTGCCGCATTTTCGCCAATTGATATCCGTGTCTGGAGTTTAGCTGTCGATGCCCAATATGCCATAAACTAGTAACGTTATGGACTTTTTCATTGCGACTCAATTGCGAGGATTTCTTTATGGCTGGTAATCACTTTAAGGGCAGCGATAGCGGCCGCCCTGCAGTTCCGCCGCGTCCGAACGGGGCTGGTAAGGCCGGCACGCCGGGCGGCGCTGGACAGGGCGGTTCCGGTAAGCGCGTGTCCCCGGGCGAGACGGCGATGTTTACCGCTCTGTACGAGCAGTCACAAAAGGCAAAAAAGACCGGCCGCGCAAGAGGGAATGTCTTTGCGGGCGGTGCAACCTCCACGTCGCAGCCGAGCGGGGCTCCTTCGGTACCCGCGAACAACGCAGGTGCTGCCAACACCGCGAATGCCGCCGGCAACGTTAATGCCGGCAAGGCTGCCAACAATACTCCCTCTGCCGGTGGTGCGGGACTTACGGGTAACCTTGGCACGATCTACACCGGCGCCTCCGAGACTGGCACGTTCGCCCGCCTGGATGATAGCGGTGCCGAGTTTGCGGGCTCGGGTTCCAAGGAAGATTATTACGATTTTGGCTTGAACTACGGTAGCGACGCTTCGTCGAGTTCGACCTCTGACGGTCTGGTCCGTCATCGCCATCGCAAGGGCGAGCGCAAAAAGCGTCACACCGGCGCCATTATTGCCGCTGTAGTCGCGGTGCTTCTCGTTGCGCTTGGCGCAAGCGGCTTTATGCTGCTTAACTCGGCAAAGACCGTAAAGAGTGAAGCGAAGGAGGCCGTCGAGATTGTCGGTGGCCTTAAGGACAAGGTCACGTCGGGCGATTTTTCGACGCTGCCTGACGACGCGAAGAAGATTGATGAGCTTTGCGACAGCATGAAGGCGGAGACCTCGAGCCCGCTGTGGACGGCGGCTTCGTTTATCCCGGTGTATGGCAGCGACATCAATGCGGCCCGCACCATGATCGACGCCCTGTCCGATGTCTCGAGCAATGCGCTGGTTCCCATGGCCGATAACCTTTCGCAGGCCACGCCCGGCAAGCTGTTTCAGGACGGCATGATTAACGTGTCCGCGCTGCAGGCGGTCGCCGATTCGCTTTCCGATAGCTCCAAGGTGTTCAAGAGCGCCAACGAGAAGATCCAGGGCATTGGCGATACTCATATTTCCCAGGTGACCGAGCTGGTCGATAAGGCCAAGGACGGCTTTGCCACCCTCAACGGCGCGGTTGACGCGGCGGAGAAGGTCGCCCCCGTCCTTCCGCAGATGCTCGGCGCCAACGGCCAGACGCGCAACTACCTTGTGTATGCCATGAACAACGTCGAGATTCGTGCCTGCGGCGGCTTTGGCGGTTCGCAGGGCCTGATTTCGGTCACCGACGGCCAGATGTCGATTGGCGAGTTTGTTCCCCGCATTGGACTCAGCGAGGATGAGGCAGTCGAGAGCGTCGACGAAGAGGATGAGGCGCTGTTCGGCAACCACAGTAACCTGTACAACTCGGGCAATACCTATTCGCCTGATTGGCCCCGCAACTCGCAGCGTGTCGCAGCCCTGTGGAAATCTCAATATGGCCAGGACGTCGATGGCGTCATTGGTATCGACCCGGTGTTCCTGCAGTATCTGCTGGGCCTGGTCGGTAACGTGTCGCTGCCCGACGGAACGGTTGTCGACGGCACCAACGCCGCAAAGGTCCTCATGCACGATGTGTACTGGAACTATCCGGTCGAGGAGTCGGACGGTATCTTTGCGGCTGTTGCCAGCGCCGCCTTCGACAAGATCCTTGGCGGTATCGGCGATGTCGATGTTACGAAGCTTGTCAGCGCCGTTGAGCGCGGTGCTGAAGAGGGCCGCCTGATCGCGTGGATGAAAAACGATGACGAGCAGAACGCTATCAAGGAGATGAACATCGACGCCTCGCTGCCCGATCCGGATGACCCGAGTGAAGATCCCGTTGCTGGTGTCTACTTTAACAACCTGAGCTTCTCCAAGCTCGACTGGTACCTGAACGCTGATACGCAGATTGGCCAGGGCGTCAAGAACGGCGACGGCACGTGCTCGTATCGCATCACCGTTACCCTGACGAACATCATGACGCAGGAGGAGGCAGGCAAGCTGCCCGATTACGTCGCGGCGAGCGCGCCCGATGCCGCGCGCGACGACGAGCGTCTGAATGTCTCGTTGTTTGCCCCGACGGGCGGCAACATCAGTGACCTTACGGTTGAGGGCACCCAGTTTGGTCTTGGCGCCGCTACGTGGCATGGAATTCCCTTCTATTCGGGCACCGTTGACCTGCATGCTGGCGAGACGACGACGATCACGTATACGCTGACCACGTCGGCCGAGGCGGGGGACAAGCCGCTTACGCTGCGTCAGACTCCTACATGCCAGGCGGCTCGCGACAGCGCGTCGGCGTAGGGTTTTTCTGGTAGCGCAGATAATCGAGTACCATTTTGGGGCGGACAGGCAATCTGTTCGCCCCTATTTTGTAAGGAGAGCGCATGAAGTACTTTGGCACCGACGGCTTTCGCGGTGAGGCCAACGTTGGGCTGACGGTAGAGCACGCTTATAAGATTGGCCGTTTTGTGGGCTGGTATTACGGCGCCAACCGCGAGCGCAAGGCGCGCGTCATCGTGGGTAAGGACACGCGTCGCTCGAGTTATATGTTCGAGGCGGCGCTGGTGAGTGGCCTGGTCGCGAGCGGTGCGGACGCCTATATGCTGCACGTGATCCCCACGCCGGGCGTAGCGCATCAGACCGTGGAAGGCTGCTTCGATTGCGGCATCATGATCAGCGCGAGCCACAACCCGTTTTGCGATAACGGCATTAAGCTCGTCAACAGCGACGGCTTTAAGATGGACGAGGACGTGCTGGAGCTCATCGAGGACTACATCGATGGCAAGAGCGAGGTGCCGCTGGCAACGGGCAACCACATCGGCGCCACGGTGGACTACATGCAGGGTCGCAACCGCTATATCGCCTCGCTCATCGCAAGCGCGAACTTTTCGCTGCAGGGCGTCAAGATCGGTCTCGACTGCGCCAACGGCTCGGCGTCCTCGGTGGCCAAGCCGGTATTCGACGCGCTGGGCGCCGATGTGCGCGTGATCAACGCCGCGCCCGATGGCTTTAACATCAACGTCGATTGTGGCTCCACGCATATGGAGCGCCTACAGCGCCACGTGGTGGAGCAGGGTCTGGACGTGGGCTTTGCCTACGACGGCGATGCCGACCGCTGCTTGGCCGTGGACGAGCGCGGCCGCGTGGTTGACGGCGACCAGATTCTGTACGTGTGCGGCGTGTACCTGAACAAGCACGGTCGTCTTTCGGGCGGTACCGTGGTGCCGACGATTGCCAGCAACTTTGGCCTGGTCAAGTCGCTGGAGCTTGCCGGCCTGAGCGCCGTGACCAGCGGCGTGGGCGACCGTCACGTGTATGCCAAGATGCGCGAGGGCGGCTACAGCCTGGGCGGCGAGCAGACGGGCCATACGATCTTTGGCGATATCGAGCGCACGGGCGACGGCATTATGACCTCGCTGCGCGTGATGGAAGTGATTCGTGCCGAGCGCGAGACGCTCTCGCAGCTTACGGCTCCGTGCAAGCTGCTGCCGCAGGCGCAGGTTGCCGTGCGCGTGGCCGACAAGGACGCCGCACTCGAGAACATGGGCGTGCAGGCCGCCATCGCCGAGGCCGAGGCGTCGCTGGCGGACGAGGGCCGCGTGCTGGTGCGCAAGAGCGGAACCGAGTCGGTTATCCGCGTGCTGGCCGAGGCGCCCGACCAAGCATCCGCCGACGCCGCCATGAAGCGCATCGCCAACGCGTTGGAAGCTCTGTAGTTACGCGGTTTTACCAAACCGCGTAACTACTCGACGCTGCAAGCGGCCCCAAGCGGCAATCTGACGTTCAATTTCAAGGGCGCGACCAGAAGGTCAGCGCCCTTTCATTTCACGTCACCTTGCTCGCTTACCCGGCACTTGGGGACGTTCCTAAAGTGCCGGGATAAAAGGAGCGTCCCCAAGTGCCGGGTCTCTGGTTTAGATGAAAAAGGGGCGCCGCGGGATAGATCCTGCGGCGCCCCTTTGCGTTGCGTGTTGTCTAAGCTTTACAGCTCGTAGAGCGTGGTGAACTTGTCCTGCAGGTAGCTGCAGTAGTAGCGGGCATCGAACGCCATGCCGCAGGCGCCCTTGATGAGCTCCGGCGCGTCTTTGGCGCGGCCCCACTGCCAAATGTGCTCGCCCAGCCAGGCGCGGACGGGCGCCAGATCGCCGCTCGCGCAGGCACCGGTAAGGTCGACGCCGTCGCGGCACATGGCCGGCACAAACATGGCATCGTAGGCGCTAC
>JAJWXI010000143.1 GCA_021641225.1 Collinsella aerofaciens
TGTTGGCCTTGTGCACGGCCGTCACCTTTTTGCGGCCACAGCGGCGGGCATACTCAAAGGCATACTCCACAATGCGGCGGCTCTTGGCGATGGAGATCGGCTTGATCGAGATAGCGGAATCGGCAGCAAAGGTCTTCTGGCCCGAGCGCTCGACGAGCTGCGAGAGCTCCTCGACCTCGGCAGCGCCCTCGTCGAACTCGATGCCGGCGTAGAGGTCCTCGGTGTTCTCGCGCACGATGACCAAGTCGACATCGCGGAAACGAGAGCCGTCGCCCGGCTGCGACAGGCAGGGGCGCACGCAGGCGTACAGGTCAAAGTGCTTGCGCAGGGCCACGTTGACGCTGCGGAAGCCCGTGCCGACCGGCGTGGTGATGGGGCCCTTGATGGCAACCTTGGTCTCGGCGACCGCGTCGAGCACGTGCTGGGGCAGCGGCGTGCCAAACTCGTCCATGACGCCGGCACCGGCCTCCTGGACGTTCCAGTTGATCTGGACACCGGTGGCCTCGACCACGCGGCGCATGGCCTGCGTAATCTCGGGACCGATACCGTCACCGGGAATCAGGACTACATCGTGCGCCATAATCTGTTACTCCTCGTCTTCGGCGTCGTCAGATTTTTTAACGCTAGCACGCTTCTTCTTTTTGGAGAGATCCAGGCCAAAACGTTTAACAAGCATTTCGCAAATCTCGCTCGAACGGGCCTTGAGATAGCTGCCCTTGCCGTTCTCGGCGTCGAACTTAAGGCGCAGCGCGAGCTTCTCGGCGACCTCGGCGTCGATCTCGCCCTGGCCAAACTCGTACAGGCAACCGAGCATGTCGCGATACTCAAGATCGCCGTGGTAGCACTGGATGGCCTCGTCCAGGATAGGCCAGGCCTCGCGCGAACGCTCGACGCTCGTGGCGCCCCACACGCACAGCAGGCGGAAGGCGGCGTAGCGCAGCGTGGAGGAAAGCTCGTCGAACAGCGCGGTCTCGGCGCCCTCAAAGGCGTCGCCCATCTGCTCGGGGCAGGTGGTGGCGAGCGCCGTCAGGGCATCGAGGGCCTCCCAGCGGGTCTGAGCCTCGGGGCGGTCGAGCGCCTCGATCAGTGCGGGCACGCAGGGCACGACGCGCTGCGGGTCGCGCTCGGCCAGCAGGTGCAGCACGCGGGCGGCAAACTGGCGGATGCGGCGCGTGGGGCAGCCGAGCTCCTGGACCAGGCGGTCGACGGCGTTCTCGTTCTCCTCTGCCAGCTGAAGCTGTGCCAGCTCCTCGTCGGTGAGCTGTTCGTCTTTGTTTTCTGCCATAGTTACCTCTTCTTATTTCTTAGCGTGCTTGCCAGCACCCTTGCTGTCATCGGTGACCGAGATGAGCTGTCGGTCGGCAGCGCCATTGCGACGCGCACGACGGCGCTCCTCGGCGTCGCCCGCATCGGCGGCGGTGCGATGGGCCTTGTTGACGTTAAAGACCTCGTCATGCTTGCGCCACGGGCCAACGGACTCGCCAAAGCTCATCTTAAGGCCGGCGATAAAACCGCCAAGCCAGCCGATCGGCGCAAACTGCACCAGCGGGAACAGCGAGAAAACCCAGGTCAGCAGAACGACTGCCGCCGCACCCGCAAAGTTGGCGATCCAGTAGTCGCGCCTGGTGATCACGCGCTTTTCGCAAGCCCACTGGCCGCACAAAAAGCCAATGTAGATCGCAAAGATAAAGAGCACCAGCGCGAGCACCACGAACGTCCAGCTCATGGGCGCTACTCCTCGTGATGATGGCCGCAGCAGCACTCGTGGCCGTCATCGTGGCCGTGGCCGCCGCAGCACTCGTGGTCCTCGCCGTGGTGGTGGCCACAACCGCACTCGTGGTCGTCGCCGTGCTCACCGCAACCGCAGCCGTCCTCGTGAGCGCCGTGCTCCTCGGGGCGATACTGCGACCAGTCCAGACCGGCGGCGATGGCGTCGGCCTCCTCCTTGTAGAGCACCGTGATGGCCTGGGTGCCCAGCTTGGCGCCACCGATGGCGTCGAGCATGTCGTAGAGCGTAAAGGCCACGTCGGCGCCGGGCAGCGCGAGCTCGCGGTCGTCGGCGTAAGCGAGCGCCAGACGCAGGTCCTTAATGAAGTGCTCGACCATAAAGCCGGGCTTGTAGTCGCCGTCGAGCGCCTTGGGCGCCAGGTTCTCCATGGCGCCGGACTTGCCGGTGCCGCCCAGGATCATTTCGCGGGTCTTCTCCAGATCGAGACCGTTGAGTTCGGCAAATGCCATAGCATCGGCCATGCCGACCATGCAGGCGCCCAGCGACACCTGGTTGGCGAGCTTGGCCGCCTGGCCCTTACCGGCGCCATCGAAGCAGCAGATGTTGGCCGCGAAGGTGGCCAGGATGTCGCGGACCGGGGCGATGTCGTTCTCGGTGGCACCCACGATAGCCGTGAGCGTGCCGGCGATCGCGCCCGACTCGCCGCCGGTGACGGGGCAGTCAAACGCCATGCGGCCGGAGACCTGGGCGGCCTCGGCAATGTCGCGGGCGAGCTCGGGCGAGCTCGTGGTGAGGTCGATCAGGACCGCGCCCGGCTTGGTGCAGGCCAGCAGGCCGTCGCCCGCCAGGTAGAGCTCCTCGACCTCGGAGGGATAGCCCACCATGGTAAAGACGACATCGGCGCCTGCCGCGGCCTCGGCCGGCGTGTCGGCCCAAACGGCGCCGCGCTCGACGAGTGCGGCGGCCTTGGACTTGGTGCGGTTGTTGACCGTGACGGAATAGCCGGCGTCCAGGATGTGGCCGGCGATGGGGGCACCCATGATTCCGGTGCCGATGAATGCGACGGAGAGCTTGTTTGCCATGAAACCTTTCCTTTTGGGTTGGGTGTTGTTACCAGGTTGAATACTCGGCGCCAGTGCTTGAACTGTGGGGCGCCTGTGGTCGTAGCGCCTGCCTACTCGCCACGTACGCGACGCGCGATGCGATCGGAAAGCGAGGCCTTCTCAGCGCGGTTCTTGCCCCAAAACGCGCAGGCAACCATGCCGGGACCCACGTGCGAGCCAATGGTGGGGCCCACGGAGCTGCGGATGATGGTGACGTCGGCGCAGCCTTCCTCCTTGCGGATGGCGGCCTCGAGCCAATCGCCGTCCTTCTCGGCATCGGCCGTCATGATGGCGATGGGCATGGTGCGATCGGGCACGTAGTTCTCGCGGAACGACTTGAGGATGGACTTGAGTGCCTTCTTGCGGCCGCGGTTGACGCCGATCAGCGACAGCGAGCCGGCAAGGTCGTAGGAGAGCTCGGGCTTGACGTCGAGCTTTGCCGTGAGCTGCGCCGCCGCGGGCGGAATGCGGCCGCCGGCAGCCAGGGCGTCAAAGCTCTCGAGCGTAAAGTAGCCGTGGACATAGGTCTTGGCCTCGTTTGCCCATTCGACCAGCTGCTTGGCGCTCAGGCCCGCCGAGCGCTGGCGGACGGCCTCGAGCGCCAGCAGCTCGCCGGTCGCGCAGGGCAGGGCGTTGTCCACCACGTACAGCTCAAAATCAGGATACTCGGCGCGCACGGCATCTGCCGCCTGGCACGCGGAGTTGTAGCTCGACGACAGCGCCGAGGTAAAGCACAGGTAGACCGTGGGTGTGCCCTCTTTGGCGCACTCGGTAAAGAACTCGATATAGCGACCAAGCGACACAGCCGAGGTGGACACGCGGGCGCCGGCGCGCATGCGGTCGTAGAACTCCTTGGGTGTGATGCTCGACCAGATGTCATCCGTGCGCTCCTCGCCATCGATGATGAAGGGGAAGCCCAGGATATCGACATCGAGGTTCGCGGCGACCTCGGGGCTAAAGTCGCAGCAGGTATCGACGACGATGCGGCAGCGGTCTGAATGGCCGGCGGATGCAGCCTTGTCCATCAAAGCGACTCCTTACGTAAAAAGGCGGCCACCCGCATGGGATGGCCGCCAGCCGTTAACTCATGCAAGTTAACGTATTTTACTCGTCAAGTGTTTCGATACGGGGCTTGATGATGCCATATCCACCATTCTTACGGTGATACACCACATTGATGAGGCCAGTCGTCGCGTTCTCGAACACGTAGAAGTCGTGGCCGAGCAGATCGGTCTGCACCAGCGCCTGCTCCTCAGTCATCGGGGTGACGTCAATAACCTTCTCGCGAACGAGCAGATCGTCATCCTCCTCGGGGAGCAGCAGGTCGGCCAGATCGTCGACGCGCTCGACCGGTGCGACATCCGCTGCGCTGGCACCGCCCTGGCGGTTGTCCACGACCTTGGTCTTGAACTTACGCAGCTGGCGGGTGACCTTATCGGCAGAGAGGTCGATGGCAGCGTACATATCCGCACCGTGCTCGGCAACGCGAATCACCGAACCGCGGGCACGAACCGTAACCTCGACGATTGCCGGGTTGGGGTTCGAGGGGTTCTTCTCATAGCGAAGTACGACGTCGACCGTCATGGGCTCGATATCGAAAACCTTGAGCGCCTCGCCGATCTTCTCATCCACATGCGCACGCAGAGCATCGGTTACCGTCGTCTTGCGTCCAGAAACCTTGATATCCATACGTGGCTCCAATCTGCCTCGGGGACTTACTGTACTGGCTATGTACCCATTGCCGTGCATTTAATCACGCGGATTC
>JAJWXI010000144.1 GCA_021641225.1 Collinsella aerofaciens
AATAACACAGGTAGTTGGGGTTATTGCGTATATATAAAATAGCCTCCGACCGCGGATGGTCGGAGGCTATTTGCAAGCACGTTTTTGGCAGGTTTACCCGTAGATGCGTTGGGGCTGTTCTTCGCCCTTTACGGCAGCTTCGGTTACGACGACCTTGGCTACCCCTTCCTCGCTGGGGAGGTCAAACATCGTCTGCTGAAGCACGTCTTCGCAGATGGCACGCAAGCCGCGGGCTCCGGTCTTGCGGGCAAGCGCCATGCGGGCGATCTCGTGCAGGGCAGCGTCCTCAAACTCAAGCTCAACGTCCTCGAGCTGGAACATCTTGCAGTACTGACGCACCACGGCGTTCTTGGGCTCGGTCAGGATCGACACCAGGTCGTCCTCGTCGAGCGCCTGCGTCTGGGTAACGACGGGCGTACGTCCCACAAACTCGGGGATCATGCCAAAGGCGTTGAGGTCTTGCGGGAGCACCTGGCGCAGCAGGTCGTTCTCGTCGACCGAGGTGGGGCCGGCGATCTCGGAGTTAAAGCCCACGCCCTTGTTGCCCACGCGGTCGGCGATGATCTTGTCCAGACCAACGAAGGCGCCGCCGCAGATGAACAGGATGTTGGTCGTGTCGATCTGCAGTAGCTCCTGCTGGGGATGCTTGCGGCCGCCGGTGGGCGGAACGCTTGCCACCGTGCCCTCAAGAATCTTAAGCAGCGCCTGCTGAACGCCCTCGCCCGACACATCGCGGGTAATGGAGAGGTTCTCGGCCTTGCGGGCGATCTTATCGATCTCGTCCACATAGATGATGCCCACCTGCGCGCGCTCGATATCGCCATCGGCGGCGTTGATGAGCTTAAGCAGGATGTTCTCCACGTCCTCGCCCACATAACCGGCCTCGGTGAGCGCGGTGGCGTCGGCGATGGCAAACGGTACCTCGAGAATTCGAGCAAGCGTCTGTGCCAGCAGCGTCTTACCGGTACCGGTGGGACCGAGCAGCAGGATGTTGGACTTGGCAAGCTCTACCTCGTCCATATCGTCATCGAACTGAGCGCCCATGCCGCCGCCGAAGGCGGACACCGCGGCACCGCCCTCAATCACGCGGCGATAGTGGTTGTACACGGCCACCGACATGGCACGCTTGGCGTCCTCCTGGCCCATGACATAGGCCGAAAGCTCGTCATAGATCTCGTGCGGCGTCGGCACGCGCGTGATGACCTGACGGTCGTCCTCGAGCTCAAAGCCCTCGGCCTCGGGGTCCACGGCGGGCTGGGACGCAGCCTGGCCGTGGTCGTTGAGAAAGCCCGGAAGGTTACCGTTACGGGCGGCGTCCATAAAGTCCGAAGCCAGCGACTCCTCCAGGATCTCGGAGCAGGCGGCGACGCACTCGTCGCAGATAAAGATGTTGGTCGGGCCCTTTACGAGGCGACGGACCTGGCCCTGCTCTTTTCCGCAGAAGGAGCAGCGGATGGGGTTGCCGTTCTCGTCAAAGTTGTCCTGCATGTTACCTGCCATCCTAGGCGTCCTTAGCGGCAAGATCGCGCGAGGTGACGATACGGTCGATCAGGCCGTAGTCGAGGGCCTCGGCGGCGGTCAGGTAATTGTCGCGCTCGGTGTCGGCCTGGACCTTCTCGATCGGCTGGCCCGAGGCGTCAGACAGGATCTGGTTGAGCTCGCGGCGGGTCTTCTTGATCTCCTCGGCCACGATCTCGATCTCGGTCTGCTGGCCCTGGGCACCGCCGCTGGGCTGGTGAATCATGACCTTGGAGTGCGGCAGGCAGAAGCGCTTGCCCTTGGCGCCGGCCGAAAGCAGCACGGCGGCCATGGATGCAGCCATGCCCACGCAAATGGTGGAGACCTGCGGCTTAATGAAGTTCATGGTGTCAAGAATCGCCAGGCCGGAGTAGACCTCGCCACCGGGCGAATTGATGTAGAGCGAGATATCCTTCTCGGCATCCTGGCTTTCAAGATGCAGCAGCTGGGCAACGACCAGGTTTGCACTCACGGAGTTGATCTCCTCGCCCAAGAAGATGATGCGGTCGTTGAGCAGGCGCGAATAGATATCGTAGCTGCGCTCGCCGCGCGGCGTCTGCTCGATAACGTATGGCACGAGGGCGGAATCGAACTTAGCGATCATACGCATCTCCATTTCTCTTACGGACCAATAGTGGTTCTAGACAAACGTACGGTGCCCGCATGCTATGCATTGGCTGGCACCGTACGAAGCAACCGGATAACCGGCTTATAACTTTACCCCATCACGGGCGCGCCCATGCGCTCGCGGGAAAGGTGGCGAGAATTACTCGGCGTCCTTGGCGGTCTCGTCGACCTCGGTCACCTTGGCGTTCTCGACCAGGTGGTCGACGGCCTTGGAGCGACGGATGGACTCGCGGACGGCAGGCATGCGGCCATCGGCGATGAACTCGGCCTTGGAAGCCTCGACGTCCTTAACGCCGGCCTTCTCGAACTCGGCGTTGATGTCGTCCTCGGTGACCTCGATCTTGAGCTCGCGGGCGAGGGCGTCCAGGGCCAGGGACTCACGGGCAACGTCGTTGGCCTGCTTGTGCAGGTCGCCGATGAACTGCTCCATGGTCAGGCCGGAAGCGGGCAGCCAGGTGTCCAGCGTCATGCCGCGGGCAGCGAGGTTGGACAGGAAGTTCTGGCCAAGCTCCTCAAAGACGGACTGCTCGTAGTCGGCGTCCATCTCGTCGAGCTGCAGGCGCTCGGCGAGAGCGGAGACGCAACGGTTCTCCTTCTCGGCCGGGAGGCGGGAAGCCTTGTCCTGCTCGATCTCGAGCTTGATGGCGTCGCGCATAGCGTCGATGCTGTCGAAGCCAAAGTCGGACTTGACGAGCTCGTCGGTGAGCTCGGGGGTGTTGCGGACCTTGATGCCCTTGACGGTAACCTCGACGGTGTGGGTCTCGGCCTCCTCGCCCTCCTCGACCTCGTCGGTCCAGGTGACGGTCTTGACATCGTCAACGTTGGCGCCGATCAGGGCCTCGTTGAACTCCTTGGGGTTGCTGTCGCTACCGGCGATGAGCATGCGGCCCTCAGCAGCGAAGTTGTCGGCGTTCTCGACGGCCTTGAGGTCGACGGTGACGTAGTCCTCGGCCTCGACGGCGCGGCCCTCGACGTCCTCGAAGGTAGCGCGGTAGTTGAGGAGCATCTCGACCTGGTTGTTGATCTCGGACTCGGTGACCTCCGCGGGGGGCATCTCGATCTCGACGGCGTCGAAGGAGGAGAGCTCGGCAGCAGGACGCAGGGAGAACTCGACGGTGTAGGTATAGTCCTCGTGATCCTTGGCGAGGTCGAGCTCCTTGTAGTCACCGTTCTTGGTGGGGACGATGTCCAGCTCGTTGAGGACGACGGGCTCGTTGGCGGCGATCAGGTCGTTGGTGGCCTGAGCGAGGGTAGCCTCGGCGCCCAGGGCGGAATCGATGACCGGACGGGGAGCCTTACCGGCGCGGAAGCCCGGGAAGCGGTACTTCTTAGCGGTGTCCTTGTAAGCCTTCTTGATCGCGGCGTCGACGTCGGCGGCCGGGATGGTGACCGTAGCGGTGAGCTTGGCGTCCTTGACGTCAGAAGCGGTGATGTTCAACACGTTCCTCCTCATACTGCCCAGCTTATCTGAGGTGCTGGTACCTTTATGCAACAAAGAGTCGCGAGGGCATAAGCCGACGCGGGTGCGTTGGTGCGGGCGAAAGGACTCGAACCTTCACGGGAATCCCACCAGAACCTAAATCTGGCGCGTCTACCAATTCCGCCACGCCCGCATGAGCGCACAGACTAGGAATGATAGCAGATACGAACGGCAAGCGCACGCAGACCTTTTACAGGCTCACGACCTCACCATGAGTGCAAAAGGCGGAGCGAGTTGCCCCGTCCCGCCAATTACGACTTGTTCGCTGACCCGCTACTCCCCCAGCAGCGCTTTCTCGGGCGTGATCGGCAGCGAGCGGACCTGGTGGCCGGTGGCGTGTGCGACGGCCGAGGCCACAGCGGCGAGCGGCGTGTTGATGACGACCTCGCCGATCGACTTGGCACCAAACGGACCCGTCGGCTCGTAGCTCGGCTCAAATGCCACGCGAATGCTGCCGATATCCAGGCGCGTGGGCAGCTTATAGCTCATAAAGTTACCGGTGCGCAGGCGGCCGCGGTCGTCATGCTCAACAATCTCGTAGAGCGCGTGGCCAATGCCCTGGGCAATGCCGCCCTCGGCCTGGACGCGTGCGAGCGCCTCGTTGATTACGGTGCCGCAGTCAACGGCAGCGGCGTAGTCCACCACAGTCACCTTGCCGGTGGCCTTATCGACCTCGACCTCGGCGATGCCGGCCATAAACGGCGGAGGCGAAACGGGCAGGCAGGCAGAGGCGTACGAGGTCAGCGCGTCGCCGCCTGCGATGTTCTTGACGCACAGGTTGGCAAAGTCGCGCAGCGTAAGATAACGACCGCGCTCGCGAGCGGCGCGCTCGTCGGACAGGCGCACGTACTGGCCGTCGAAGACCACGTCAGAGGCGTCAACGTCCCACATCTGAGCGGCCTTGGCGCAAATCTTCTCGCGCAGCTCGGTCG
>JAJWXI010000145.1 GCA_021641225.1 Collinsella aerofaciens
CTGCCGCAGGCAGCTCATCCGAAACCGTCACGCAGATTGGACAGGTCAAGGCCAGCGCAACGGGCGCAGATAATCTGGCGATGTTCACGCTCGAAGACAAGTTCCTCGATGCGGCGTCGGGCCTTTTGGAAGAAGGATGCAAACTTCGCTTTGTGCTCGACTACCAGGGCAAAACCTACACGCTCTCCTCCCCCATGGGCGTTGCCACCGCGCCGGCCTCAAAGGCAGAATCGGGCTCAACGACCATCATCCCCACCACCATGGACCAAGAGATCACTCCGTTTGATTTCCCCGCGGCGTTCCCCGGCATCGGCGGCAACAAGTTCACCTGCTGGATGCCCACGTTTCCGATCCTCTTCGACTTTTCGTTTGCCGGGTATGTGCTGTTTGGCGGAGGATACAAACCGGTCAGCTACATGAACGATTCGGGCAACCCTGATCCGGAGTACTGGAAGAAGTCGCCGCGCGAGTCGGGCGCCAAGCAGGCAAACCGCTACCTCGACGAGATGGAGGGGAAGTGGAACCAATACAAGAGTATGAGCGCTGGCTCGGGCACCGACCCAAGAAACACTAAGCTCCTTCGTCACCATTGCACGCTGCTGTTCACGATGGATATCGCAACACAGGTGTACGGATCGCTTGCCTACGACTGGGTTGGCAAAACTTGGGGCAACAACAACGATCCGGCGTTCGGCAATATTAAGGCCCTCTTCCAGGTAAGAACTGACCTCAATTGGACCGAGCAGTTTACCCTGGGCCCGGTGCCGTTTTTCCTAAACGTCAATCCTTGGGTGTTGGCAAAGCTGGCGCTCGCGGTAGGCGCCCACACACACGGCAGCGGTGCGGCCTTCTTCAAAAACATTTCGCTCGACTATTCCAACACGTCGGGATCATTCACCATCCAGATCGGGCTTGCCGTCACCTTTGGAGCCGGCGTTGCAGGCGTCGCTTCGTCCGCCGTGCGCGGTGCCGCGTCTCTCACGTTGTTCATCGGCTACGAGAAGGCAGACGGCCACCAGCTTCCGCGCCTGCGCGTGGGCGCGGACGTCGATGTCGACGTGATACTCCAGTTTGTCATGTTCAAGTGGACCACCAAGGCCTGGTCGGGGTCGTGGCCCACACTTCTCGATTCGTGGAACATGTCGGTGAACAACGGCGACCAGTATGTACTCCAGCGCTCTGAGCTGGCCTTGGGTGGAGATACGCCTTATACGCTGGATGCCTGCTTTGGCGCGACCGGCAATGCCGAGGCAGGTGGTGTGCCGCAGTTTATCGCGTCAGCCACCATCGTCACCAATGCCGAGCTGCTCGCATGCGCCGAAGTTGCAGCCACCGCCGTAAACGTCGCGCCGGTCGTGCGCGATTGGGAGCAAGCGGTCACGCGCATTGAGCTCGACGCGGATGCAGAGAGCGATGACACGGGGCAGGTCGAGCATTTCGTCCACGCTCTGATGGAGAATGACGAAAACGCCGCGCCGATGTATGAGTACACCTACATCGGGCAGGCGACAAACGCCATTGCGGACCTGAACGCCAATTCTGCCGGCGTGTCGGAGGACGAGCGCGGCGGTATAAAGCCCTCGAGCGACAACGTACTCTTCACCGGCGTGCTCAGCGAAGCCCATATGAAGTTAGCGATGATTGCCGGCGTGGAGTGCCTGTTCCGTATCGCCTCGGTGCGTTACGGCGAGGATGGCCGCTCGCGCCTGGTGGTACACACGAAGGCAAACGGCGCGTGGTCCGCGCCCATGCCGATCGACTTCTCCCTGGGCTTTGGCGAGGGCGACGTGGAGCGTGGCGGCACGTTCGATTACGACTTCGACGTGGTGGAATATACGGACGGGAGAGAAAACCAAGACGCCTACGTATTGCTGGTCTCGGGAGAGCGCCCCGAAGGCGACGCAACCCGGTTCGATACGGCAAGTACAGCCGGCATTCTGTCCGTTGTGCGCCTGCGCATAAGCAATAGCGAAGTTCGTGTGGTATCGCACACGTCGTGGCGCAGCATCTCGCGCGGCCGCCTGCAGGAGGATGGCTACCATTGCCTGCAGTGCCCACGCATCACGGTGGGCAAGACACTTGTCGACGGACGCCTGTCGGGCGCCTATCTCCACCGCCGCGGAGCCACCGCAGAAAAGGCGCTCGGCACCGAGGCAGAGGTTGCGCTGGAATGCTTTACCCTGTGGTCGGACGATTTGGGCGACAGCCTTACGTTCCGTCAGGTTCTTCGCTTTCCGCAGGCACCGTCGAGCATCGAGCTGGGCGCGCCCGAGAACGTCAGTGGCAAAATGGTGGTGCCCGTTGCATACGAAACCGCAGACGGCTGCGGTTGCGCATCGTACGCCGTGATCGGCCAGTCCATCGCGGGTTGGGGTGTCATGCCGCCGGATGCCTCGGTGCCGCACGTGGTGCCGTGGCCGCAGCACACGGGCTTTTTGGCAACCGTCGACGAGCAGCTGCAGCATGTTACGTGGACGCGAGGCGCATCGGCGTTTGCAACGACGCCCGTGGGCGCAGCTGGCTGCGGCCCGGCGTCGTTTAGCGTGAGCAACAACGGCAGATGCGTGCTATACGTCGAGAACACCGACGGCAAAGTGGGGCAAACCTACGACGAAGATGGCGAGCCGGTGGCAGTAATGGGCAAACATTTCCGCATCTTCGCCAGCACCCTGATCGACGACCTGTTCACGGAGCCATTCGTGCTCTGCGAGTTGGAGCACCCCATCGATCAGATAACGACGTTTTTGATCTCCGGAGGCATGCTCTCGGCGCTTGCCACGCACATCGTGAGCGCCGAGCAGAGCGAAGCAGAACTGCACGGCATCGAAGTGCCCTTGGTGGCATGCGCCACTCCGACGGGTGCGGTCGCTACCTCGGGCGCGGTGGTGCCCGGAGCAGCAGGCGAATCCTTCATGGTCACGGTGCGAAACGACGGCAACACCTTGCTGACCGCCGGTACGATCGATCTGTACCGAGAGGGCTCTAACCAGCCGTTCTCCAGTGCATCCATCGGGTTCGGAGCGAACGCACGCATGGCATCGATCCACGATCCAGAGCTTGCCGAGGACGCTTCGGCCAACGACATGGCACACGTGAAGTACGCAGTCGAGACGCTGGGCGCACGTTTTGCGACGCACCCGCTGGTCGCGGACAATGGCAACGCCGTGCTGGCACCGGGTTGCACGGCACAGTTCCGCATGAGCTTTGCCATCCCGGAGAGCTGGGGCGACGAGGTGGGCAAACGCGTCACGCTGTATGCGAAGGCGCGCGACCTGGTGGCACTCGATCCCGTAACGCTCGAGGAGATCCGACCCGGCGCAAACTCGGCGCTGGGTGCCATGCTGCACGAGCTCCACATGCCCGACGCGTCATGCGAACGTGCAGAGGTGCTGGTGGGCGTAAGCAGCAACGCGGATACGACGGGACTCCACGACGCACCGATGACCGTGGAAGGCGATGGCGGCTCGAGCGGCGGCGGTTCCGGCACGGGAGGCAGCTCCGGCGGAAGCGGCTCTGGCAGCGGCAAGGGCAACGACAATAACAAGAACTCCGGAAAAGCAGGCGCGCTTGCTGGAACGGGTGACAGCAACATCCCCCTGACGGCAGCCGCAGCAGCACTCGCCGCAGCCGGAGCCGGCCTCGTCGCCTACAGCGCCCGCCGCACGGCGCTCGAAAACGACACCGCCGATGAGGTCAATTCGGATAAGCCTCGCTAGCTCCTAGTTGCTTTTACGAGAGACACTAACTCGGCTCATCGCACACCAAAAAGGGCTGGCCCCGATAACTCGAAGCCAGCCCTGAGTCGCCTGACATGGGAATCGCAGCGCTACTTGAGCTTCAGCGCCTCCATCATGGGCACGGCAGCATCCCAGTCAATCTTCCAGCCAATCGACACGCGGACGGTCTCGCCCGTTGCGGGAGCCGTCGCAAACAGCGTATGGCCGTTGTCGGGACCGGTAAAGCGCAGCCACGTTATGCCGTTGTACTCGACCTGGTCGGTTGTCGTCTCCTTGCCTTCATAGACCTGCTCTAGGCTTGCAATCTCTTCCTCCGGCGAGCGTGGGAAAATGCTGATGTGCAGGCGTCCTCCAGTCTCGTCATGGAAGAAGTCTGCCTTTTCGTGCTCTTCGTTGGACGAATCCAGCGTGTACCCATCGGCGGCCTCGATACTGTACGATGCGCAATCGATGCCGGTCAGATCTGCCTTCTCGCCAGAATCAGCCACGCCGCCGGCCGCCTTGAACTCCTTGGTCTCGCATCCCGTGGTGTCGAAGTGCATAGCCTCATGATTCTTGGCGGGGGCGTAAGCGTCTACGAACTCGACAGTGATGGGCCCGTAGTACGCCGTCTTGGGCGCCCAGAAGTAGACATACTCAACGGTCTCGCCCGGACCGATATCTTGCCTCTTGGAAAGATCGATGCCCTCGTGAAGCTCATCGGGAGCCTCGCTTGCAACGTAGTCGAGCACGGCCGCCTTGCCGGAAGTAAACAACGGGTCGCCTGCCTCAAGATCGCCCTGGGCAGCATGCACGTTAAAGGA
>JAJWXI010000146.1 GCA_021641225.1 Collinsella aerofaciens
CCTCGTGCTCGTCCATGTCGAGCGCCACGTGCGTCTTGTACAGGTCGCCGCGCGAACCGCGCACCGAGCCCTCAACCGTCACGTTTTTGGAGAAGCGCGAGCCGCTGTCCTCGATCGACAGCACGGCGCCGTTGAGCATGAGCGAACGCCCCTTCATAAAGGTGCCGCTCAGCGCCGCCTCTTTCCGGAGCGCCTGCACAAACGTCCCCTGCGCCATCACTTCCTCCAATCTCACCCCGGGTAGCTTAGATAACCGTCACGCGGCCCTGGTTACCCACAATCGCCTTTGCCTCTGCCAGCAGCGGAATCGAGCGTGCGTTGACCTTGGCCGGCACCTCGGCACGCAGCACGCGCCCGTCGACTTGCTCAATAAAGATCTCCACGCGGTCGCCGCCCGGGTTGGTGGTGAGCACCGTGGCCAGGCGCGCCATATTGCCCTGGCTAAATCGGCTGTTGGGCACCATGACCTCAAAGACCTTGGGCTTGTTTTTCTCCTCGCTAAGCTCCAGCGGCACAATCTCCTGCGCGATGATCTGGTCGCCGCGGTCCGAGCGCTCGAGCTTGCCCTTAATGCGCACAAACGCGTCGGACAGCTGCGCGCCGGTCTCGGGATCGACCTCACCGTACAGATACCCCTCGGCCTCCTTGTAGGTCTTGGGGAACACCACGACCGTGGCCTCGCCTTCCATGTCTTCGAGCTGCACGATGCCCATGGGGTCGCCGTTTTTGGTCACGCGCTTGGACACGCTCGAGACCATGCCGGCCCACCACAGCGCCTTGCCCTCGGGAATCTCCTGGTTGATGGTGCCGCCCGTAGGATTCTGAACTTCGTAGCCGGTGTCGATCTGCGAGAACGAAAAGTCGCGCGCCTTGGCTAGTGCATACTCAAACGGACGCAGCGGGTGGTCCGAGACATAGATGCCCAAAACCTCCTTCTCCTGGCTCAGCTTAAGGTGGCGGTCCCACTCTTGGCCATCCGGATCGGGCACGCTCACCTCAAAGCCCGAGCCCTCAACGTCGCCAAACATATCGAAGAACGACGTCTGACCGCTCGCGCGGTCCTTCTGGCGCTTTACCGCGGCGTCGATGATGTTCTCGGGGTTGTTCTTGTCCACAAAGTGCATCATCTGGCGACGCGGATACCCCGTGGAGTCGAAGGCGCCTGCCTTGATGAGCGATTCGATCACGCGACGGTTGGCCTGGCTCGAGTCCACGCGCTCGACAAAGTCGTGCAGCGTCTTAAAGGGGCCGCCCGCCTCGCGCTCGGCGATAATCGCCTGCGCCACGCCGGTGCCCACGCCGCGGATGCCGGCCAGACCAAAGCGCACGCCCTCCTTGGTAGCCGTGAACTCGGTACCGGACTCGTTGACATCTGGCGACAGCACGGGGATGCCGTCGTGACGGCACGCCGAGACGTAGTGCACGATCTTGTCGGTCTTGCCCGTGTAGGATGTCAGGACGGCCGCCATGTACTCGTGCGGATAGTGCGCCTTGAGCCATGCCGTCTGCATAACCAGAATGGCGTAGCCGGCGGAGTGCGACTTGTTGAAGGCGTAGGACGCGAACTCGAGAACATCGTCCCAAATCTTCTGGGCGACCTCGCGCGTGTAGTTGTTCTTGATAGCGCCGTTCATCCAGTGGTCGTAGGTGGTCTCGTCGGAGCCATCCTCCCAGTGGAGCACCGTCGACGTGAGCAGCTTGATTTTCTTCTTAGCCACGGGCTTACGGATACGCGAGTCCGATTCGCCCTTGGAGAAGCCGCACATCTCGACGGAGATGAGCATAACCTGCTCCTGGTAGACCATGGTGCCGTAGGTTTCGCCCAGGATGTCGTCCAGGCGGTCGTCGTAGGAGACCGCCGGCTCCTTGCCGTTCATACGGTTGATGTAGGACGAAACCATGCCGGCGCCCAGCGGGCCCGGGCGGTACAGAGCGATCAATGCCACGACGTGCTTGTACTCGGTGGGCTTCATGTTCTTGATCGTGGCCGTCATGCCGGCGGACTCGACCTGGAAGACGCCGGCGGTGTGGCCGGAACCCATGAGCTTAAAGATCTCGGGGTCGTCAAAGGGAATCTCTTCCTCTTTGATGTCGATGCCGAAGTTCTTTTTGATGTTTGCCTTGGCCTTGGAGATAACAGTCAGCGTGCGCAGGCCCAAGAAGTCCATCTTGAGCAAGCCCATGTCGGCAACGGTATGGCCCTCGTACTGGGTAATCTCGACGCCGCCCTTGGTGTCGAGCTTGGTGGGCACGTGCTCGTTGACGGGGTCGCGGCAGATCAGAACGGCGCACGCGTGCACGCCCTCGCCACGGGTGAGGCCCTCGATTGAGAGCGCCGTGTCGATGATGCGGCGGGCGTCGTCGTCCTTTTTATATGCCTCGGCAAAATCGGGGTTAAACAGGTCCTCTTTGCCGGGTTGCTTTTCGAGCACCTGCTTGAGCTTGACCTTGGGGTCGCTCGAGACCATCTTGGACAGGCGCTGGCCCATATAGACCGGGTAGTCCAGGACGCGCGCGGCGTCGTTGATGGCCTGCTTGGCCTTAATGGTCGAGTAGGTGATGACGTGGGTGACCTTCTCGGGGCCGTAGAGCTGGCGAACGTGCTCCACGACCTCGAGGCGCCGCTCATCGTCGAAGTCCATATCGATATCGGGCATCTCGGTACGTTGCGGGGACAGGAACCTCTCGAACATCAGGCCATTCTCGAGCGGGTCGAACGCGGTGATGTTCATGGCGTAGGCGACGATAGCGCCGGCGGCCGAGCCACGGCCGGGACCGACGCCGATGCCGTTGTCCTTGGCCCATTGCACGTACTCGGCAACGATGAGGAAGTAGGCGGCAAAGCCCTTGTCGCAAATGACCTTGTATTCGTACTCAAAGCGCTCTTTGATGTTGACACCACCGATCTCGCGCGTGGCCCAGTCGTCGCCATAGTGTTGGCGCAGGCCCTTCTCGCACTCGCGGCGGAACTGGCTCTCGTGCGTCTCGCCGGGATCGAGCAACGGGAAGCGCGGCAGGATGATAGAGTCCCAGTCCAGCTCCACGTAGCACTTGTCGGCGATCTCGAGCGTGTTGTCGCAGGCCTCGGGGCAATACGGGAACATCGCCCGCATCTCCTCCTCGGTCTTCATATAAAACTCCGAGCCGGTCATGCGCATGCGGTTGGGGTCGTCGACCTTGGCGTTCATGCCAATGCACATGATGACGTCCTGCACCGGCGCATCCTCGCGGCGCAGGTAGTGGAAGTCGTTGGTGGCGATAACCTTGACGCCCACCTGCTTGGCGATATCGATGAGCGTACGGTCCATCTGCTCGTCGGTCAGGCCATTGTCGGTAGTGATGCCGTGTTCCTGGATCTCGATGTAAAAGTCGCC
Source organism: Collinsella aerofaciens (assembly GCA_021641225.1). GTDB lineage: Bacteria > Actinomycetota > Coriobacteriia > Coriobacteriales > Coriobacteriaceae > Collinsella > Collinsella aerofaciens_AJ. The sequence continues at coordinate 3,375 of JAJWXI010000146.1, forward strand.
GGGTTCGAAGGTGTCGCGGAAGGTCTCGGCCCACTTGATGGCGCCCTCCATGTCACCGCGGTCGATGTATTTGGGAATGATGCCCGCGATGCAGGCGCTGGTGCAGATCATGCCCTTGGCGTGGCGGCGCAGGTTGTCGAGCGTCACGCGGGGCTTGTAGTAAAAGCCCTGCACGGCTGCCTCGGAGACCGTCTGCATCAGGTTGACGTAGCCCTCCTGGTCCTTGGCCAGAAGGATCATGTGGTAGAGCTCGGGCTTATGGTCGCGGGCAAGGGTCTCGTCCGGCGTAAAGTAGACCTCGCAGCCAAAGATGGGCTTGATGACCAGGGGCGGCTTGAGCTCGTCGATGTTGCCCTTCTCGTCCCACATGGCCATGTCCTTCACATACTGGGCATGCTCGCGCGGGTTTTCCTCGGGATCGGGCTCCACCAGCTCGTCGCGGCGATCCTTTTCCAAGAAGGCCTTGTCGTGGCTCCAGGTTTTGTACTCGGGCGTGTTGTGGTTGACGGCGTCGCAGGCCAGCGCCAGGTCGGGCACGCCATACATGTAGCCGTGGTCGGTAATGGCGACGGCGGGCATGCCCAGCTCTACGGCACGGTTGACCATATCCTGGATACGGGTTGCGCCGTCGAGCATGGAGAAAACGGTGTGGTTGTGCAGATGGACGAATGCCATGTGATGAGCTCCGATGCGGGTTCGTGTTCTGACTGAACGATTTTACCGCACGGCGCGGACGGCACCCGAACCTAGCCAAACCCACACGGCTACTCACGCAGTTGCGGTGAAATGCGGACTGTTTGGCGGCTTTTTTGGCCAAAACAGTCCGTATTCCACCGCAAGTTATCTGAGGGCTAGAGGTTGTAGGTGACTACTTGAGGTTCGGCGGGTTCGACGAAGATGGTTGGATCCAGCTGCTCCACGCGGACGAACTTGACGGTCACGGCCTCAAAGCCCGCCTTGTGCAAAACATCGGCGTAGACGCGCGCCTGCAGGGCGTGCTTCTCCTGCAGCTGTTCCGGCGTCTCGTCCGGTGTGCCGCCCGTCTTGTAGTCGATGACCAGCGCGCGTGACGAATCCGCCGGGTTCGTCGCCAAAGCGTCGATGGCGCCTTCGGCATATGCACCGTAGCGAGCGATGTCC
>JAJWXI010000147.1 GCA_021641225.1 Collinsella aerofaciens
ATGGGGCCAATGCCGACCATGGTTGCGTGATCGCCGCTATCCTGCAGCTTGAGCATGCCCTGAACGGCCTGGCGGATGGTGAGGTTGGACATTTTGTTCTCCTTCTCCAGAGGATTTTTGACAAAAGTTCCCTGGGACCCAGATGTGGGCCCTATCAGTACGGATGGATTTTGTTGTGTAGGGGCGGTTGTGCGGAGTCAAATCCATCCCTCCGCACAACCGGAGTCCTTAAAGGTTTACTTGGCCTGCTTATCGAGCGTGGGCTTCATCGCAATCAGGATTGCAGCGGCGACCACGGAGCCAATCACGATGTCCAGGCAGAACAGCGCGACGTTGTTGGTGGCCAGGGCGACGATAAAGCCACCGTGCGGAACGTAGCAGTCGATGCCCTGGAAGGCGGCAAGCGCCGCGCCCACGGCAGAGCCGATGCAGATGCCGGGCAGGGTGTGGCCAAGATCCTTGACCGCGAAGGGAATAGCGCCCTCGGTAATACCGATGCAGCCCATGAACAGTGCGGAGATGCCCATCTGGCGGTCGGCGTCATCGAACTTGTTCTTGGCGATGAGCGCGGCAAGACCGCAGGCGATCGGGGGAATGGCGACGGCGACGCGGAACATGCCGTTGGGGCCATAGATGCCGGAGGCCATGATGGCCATGGTAAAGGTCGAGGCGGTCTTGTTGATGGGGCCACCCATATCGAAGGCGGTCATAACGCCGATGACCAGGCCCAGGACGACGGCGGAGCCGCCCTGCAGGCTACCGAGCACGCTGGTGAGCCAGTCCATCACAAAGCCAAGCGGCGTGGCCAAGATGTAGATGTAGGCCATGCCCAGGACGAGCGAGGTCAGAATCGGGATGATCAGGATCGGCATGATGGTCTGGATGGTGTTGTTGACCTTCCAGGTCTTCATCCAGCGGACAAAGTAGCCGCAGATGACAGCCATGATCATGGCGCCCAAGAAACCGGTCGAAACGCTGTTGCCGCTGGGAGTGACGACGGCGTTGTTGACCAAATAGCCCAGGACAAAGCCGGGGGCCAGTGCAGGCTTGCCGGCCATCGAGTAGGCGATGTATGCCGCAAGCACCGGGATCATCATGGAGATGCCGGCCATGCCGATGGTGTTAAGACTCACCATCAGCGGATTCGTAACCTCCATGCCGTTGGCGCCGGCGGTACCGGATGCCAGCGAGAAGGCGAGAAACACGCCGCCGATAACGACGATGGGGATAAAATAGGAAACGCCGGTATTGAATGCATTGAGCAGCGTCTTACCGGGATCGGCAAAGATGGACTGCTTGGACGCCGGTGTCGGGGCCTGCGGGGCAGCGGAGACGGCCTTCTTCTCTGCCTTGGCCTCGGCCTTGGGCGCGTCAACGGCGCCACCCGTCGCCTTGATGATCTCGACAGCCTGGTCGATGATCTTGACCGGATCGGCAATCACGTCGGAAGTGCCGACCTTCAGGAACTTGCCCTCGGCCATCTTCTGCTCAAAGCGATCTTCATTCTCGACGCCCACATCGACGGACTCAAGAACCAGGTCGGCAGAGTCCACGTCTTCCTGCGTGAGCTCATTCTCGATGCCCAGACCACCCTGAGCCTCGACCTTGCACTCGATGCCACGAGCGGCGCATTCATCCTGAATCGCCTTCTGGGCCATATACGTGTGGGCGATTCCCACGGTACAGGCGGCAACGCCTACGATCTTCATTGCTTCCCTCTTTTCATAGAGTTGCGTGCGCAAGACACCGTTTGCGGAGGCCTCCGGAGCATCCCCTGCCGTTTGGACTTGCTGTCTTTTCGACAAGACCAATATAGGTGCTCACTTTTCTTAATGCCAGCTCATTTCGGTAAACGCGCAGGTCAGAGCGTTGGTTATGCTCTTTGGTTATGCGTTTAACCAAAATTGAATCCTGCGTTTTTAACCTCGATTTAAAAAGTCAAGAAGTATTTGATTTTCTCGGTGGACGGCAAATCCGTATGCCAGTCATGGATTTCGGCCACACGCATGCACCGCATTTGTTGCATACTCTTAGGTGGCGGGACACACCTATCAGAGCTCACATCCCCACCGTGATCTAAAGCCATTATCTTGAGACATGTCAGCATGCCGGAAGGAGTCGCTGTGGCAAAACAGCGCGTTACGATTGCAGACGTCGCTCGCGAGGCAGGGACCTCAACGGCAAGCGTCTCGTACTACCTCAACGACAAACGGGATAAGCTCAGCGAGAAAACGCAGGCGAAGATTGCGCGCGTCATCAAGGAACTCGGATACGTTCCCAACGCGCAGGCGCAGACGCTCACCGGCAAACAAACCCACGTCATCGCCATTATCATTTTGGATAACACCAACAAGTGGGCAGGACTTGTCCTCAACGGCATGGAACAGGTCATGCTCCCTGCGGGCTACCAGACGGTCGTCTGCACGAGCAACTTCGATCCCGACACCGAGCTCATGTACGTCGAAAAGATGCTCTCGTTGGGCGTCGATGGCTTTATCATCCAGCCCACGGCAAACTTCAAAGCCGTCCACGACCGCATTAGGCGCGCCGGCAAGCCGGTCGTCTTCTTCGATGCGGCCATTTATAGCCCAGGCACCAGTTGGATCAAAACCAACCTCTACGACGGCGTATACAACGCCACGCAGGCGCTTCTCGATGCCGGCTACGAAGATTTCTTTTCCATCGCCGCCAATATGACCGAAATGCGCACCCGCATGGAGCGTTTCCAGGGCTATGCCGAGGCGCTGGCCGCAAACGGACAGCTCTACAAAGCCATCCCCATCGACCACAACAAGCCGTCAATCAGCGAACTCACCGAGTACTTTAAGTACAAGCTCAATCCCGCCAAGCGCACGCTTATCTTTGTACAAAACCAATGGGCACTTCCCCGTGTCTACAAGGCGCTTCAACCTATGGCCCATCTGATTCCACAGCAAATCGGCCTTTTGGGACTCAACTGCGAGGATTGGACCAATCTCACCACGCCCACCGTCTCCACCATCATCGAGCCCGTCGACCAGGAAGGCCGCGAGGCGGCCGAGATGCTGCTCGCCCTGCTTGACGGCAGCAGCGAACCCGGCGAGCAGCGCATCCTCGAGTGCAAGCTCAACTGGCTCGACTCCACCTCGATCTAGACCGCGGGACAAAGTAATCAGGTGTGTTTGTCCCAAATCTTAAGTATTTGTTCGATAGAACGACCCTCGATGGCACCTGCTAGACTGGTAGATTCCCAACCGTCTAGCCAGGAGCCTCCATGTCGCGCAAGTCCGCCTATAAGCAAATACTTTCCATCGGTACCGCCGTGGTGCTGGGGTTTGCGCTGTTTACGGGATCGCTCGACGGGGCGCCCAAGCTGTTGTCACCGCAAAGCGATGAGCAGGCGGCAGCTCTAGCCGAGAAGCAGAACGAGAGCCCCAGCCGCACCGACGACGAGGCGGACCTGGTCGCCCGCCTCGAATCGGGAACGGCGAGCTCCTCGGACTCCCAAAACAGCCAGGACTCTGGCGTTGGCTCCGATTCCGCCGCGACCGGCACCGGCGACGGTGCCTCCGAAGATGGCGCCGCCACCCCCATCGACGAGGTCGAAAACCCCGATCTTAACCGCGCCCGCGGCGTATACCTCAGCAGCATCCCCGACTATGCGGGCAACCCCTATGTCGCCCTACGCGCCGATAGCACGCACCCACTGGGTACGCCATCGTTCACGCTCGACGAATATGGGCGCGCCACCGAAGAAGGCTGCTTTAAAAAGTTCTCCAAGCTCGACAGCTTGGGACGTACTCGTAAAGCACTCGCCTGTGTGGGCCCCGAATCGCTTGGCCAGGGCAAGCGCGGCGACATCTCGCGCATCCACCCCGCCGGCTGGCACCAGCAGCGCTACGACTTTATTCCGGGTGAGAGCCTCTACAACCGCTGCCACCTGATCGCCTGGTCGCTCTGCGGCGAAAACGCCAATCGCAAAAACTTGCTCACCGGCACACGCTATCTCAACGAGACGGGCATGCTGCCTTTTGAGGAACAGATCCTCGGCTACATCCGCGATACGAGCAACCATGTACTCTACCGCGTCACGCCCATGTACAACGAAGATGAGCTCGTCTGCCGCGGCGTCCGTCTAGAGGCGCAGTCAGTCGAGGATCACGGCAAGACGCTCTGCTTCCACGTGTACTGTTACAACCTGCAGCCCCATGTGCAGATCGACTACGCCACTGGCCGCAATCAGGCTTCGGGGGATTAGGGTCGACCACGCTGCCACATCATCCAAAGCCAAAAATGATCCGTTTTCCTCCGTCCCCAAGGGACCAAATAAGGCCGCCCCGGTTACCCAGGGCGGCCCTCCTATCGGCACCTCTATTGCAAGCAAAGCCACACGCTACTTAGCGCGCCCCTCCTCATAGCGCTCGACCAGCTTGGCCTGAACGTCGTAGGGCACTTGCTCGTAGCCGGCGGGCTTCATGGTAAAGTCGCCCGTGCCGCGCGTGATAGAAC
>JAJWXI010000148.1 GCA_021641225.1 Collinsella aerofaciens
GCCTCATCGATATCGTGGCTCACATAGAGCACGGTTCGGTTGCAGACATCGAACAGGTCGAGCATGTTTTGCTCAAGCGCGCTCTTGAGATACGCGTCGAGCGCGCTCATGGGCTCGTCGAACATGAAGATGCCCGGGTGCGCCGCCACCATGCGGGCAAGCGCCACACGCTGCTGCTGGCCGCCCGAAAGTCGCGCGGGATAGCGGTCGGCAAAGTCGGCCAGGCCAAAGATACCCAGATAGCGTTCGGCAAGCTTTTTGCGCGCTGCGGCGTCGCCGGCATCCTCAACGCCGGCACAAACGTTATCGGCCACCGTCATATTGGGAAACAGCTGATAGTTTTGGAACAGCAGGGCGCACTTGCGTTCCTGGGGCGACAAGTTGATGCCCGCGGCAGAGTCGAAGAAGGTCATGCCATTGACGACGATCTCGCCCTCATCGGGCGTCTCCACGCCGGCGATGCAGCGCAAGGTACAGCTCTTACCGCATCCGGAGGCGCCAAGCAGCGCCACCCGCTCCTCGCCGGCTTCCAGCTGAATGTCGAGGGTAAAGCCGGGATAACGCTTTTTGATATCCAGAACGAGCGACATGGCCTATCGACCTCCCTTCGCGACCGCGTCGTCACGCATAAGCTCGGCCAACGCCTCGCGATCGATACGCAGGGCATCGCCACCGACGGGGTCGAGCGAATCGCCCTGACCGACAAGCTCCTTGGCTTGTTTGCGCTCGGCACGCGAAAAGCCGCGCTCGCGGTACTTTTGCGAGTGCGCCGTATACATGTTGATGAACAGGATGACCAAGAAGCTGAAGATGATCACGACGAAGACCCAAAAGAGCGCCACCGACGTATTGCCGCCCATCCACTCAAAGTAGATGGCGATGGGAATGGTCTGCGTAATGCCGGCATAGTTGCCCGCGAAGAACAGCGTGCAGCCAAACTCGCCCATGGCGCGGGCAAAGGCGAGCACCGTGCCGGCGGCAATAGAGGGCCAGCCGAGAGGCATCATGAGCTTGGTAAAGATGCGTCGCTCGGACCAGCCCAGCGTGCGCGCTGCATCGAGCATCTGTGTGTCGAGGCTCTCGAAGGCGCCGAGTGCCGTACGATAGACGAGCGGGAACGACACCACCACGGCAGAGATCACCGCCGCGGGCCACGTAAAGACAATCGAGATGCCGTGCGCGATCAGCCACTGGCCCACCCCGGTAGAGCGACCGAACAGCATGAGGAGCAAAAAGCCGCAGACCGTGGGCGGCAGCACCATAGGGATGGTGAAGACCGAATCGAGCAGGCCCTTCACGCGGCTCGTGGTGCCCATGGTCTTCCATGCGGCAAACAGGCCCAGCGCGAACGCGATCACCAAGGCGAGACCGCTCGTCTTGATGGACACCCAAAACGGGCGGTAGTCAATACTGCCAAAGAAGGTCGCAGCGCGCTCCACTAGCGAGGGCGGCTCCGTCGTCGAGACGCTCGTATACGGCACCAAGGCGGCGTTATCGCTCCACAGGGCTCCGTCACCCAGATTGAGCCCGGGGTTTGCGGCGTCCGCGGCATTCACGACGGTGTAGTAGTCGCCGTCGTCGCCCTTCACCTTAAACAGATAACGGTAATCGCCCTGTACCAGCTCATTGTCCGAGGTAAACACCCACTCGAGCTTGGAGTCCTCCAGCAGCGCGCCTCCCATGGAGTGAGACTTATCGAGCCCCGCGAGCATCTTCTTGAGCGCCTTTTGGTCGGAGGCATTTGCGATATCGAAGCCCGCTTCCTTGGCGGCATGCGCATCGACCCACACCACGATGCTCGAGGGCGTCGTCGCCGTCACAAGCGTCGTCTTTCTGTAGATGGGAAAACGATAACCCTCGGGCTGGTCGGCAAACGAGCGGGCCGTGCCCTTGGCGTTGCGCTCAAAGGCGTTGAGACCAAAATCGACGCCATCGATAAGCGCAGAGTCCTCTGTCGCTTGGCGTCCGTCGGCAGTGGCGAAGAGCGCCTCGGCTCGGGCAGCCCCAGGCAGCGCCGTCAATGCGCAGACAATCGCCGCCAGCGCGGCGAGCAGGCGAATCGTTTTCCTTGACACGGGCGACTCCTCAAATACAGGGCAACGGCGCGCGGGTACGCCGCTTCAATCTAAATAGGGCGGGCGATCGCAAGAACGCCCGCCCTCAAGCATATCGTTATGCAGCGAAGTTTCGCACTACTCGGAAAGCTCAAAGCCATACTTAGCCCAAATCTTCTGTGCCTTCTTGTTAGACAGGCAGAAGTCGATGAACGCCTTGGCCTCATCGGCGTTCTCGGAACCCTCGGCAACGGCGCCCGGGTACACGATGGGCTTGTGCGAATCCTCGGGGCACACAAAGGCCTCCTCGATGCCATCGTAGCGGAAGATGTCGGAGCTGTAGACAAAGCCGGCCACGCAGTCGCCCGTGGAGACGTAGGCGGCAGCGGTGCCCACCTTGTCGGCAAGTGCGACCTTGTCTGCGATCTCGGGCGCATACTCGCCGTCGTCGCCCTCGGTGCCGGTGTACAGGCCCACAGACGCGAGCGCCTGGTTGGCATACTTGCCGGCCGGTACAGTCTGAGCGTCGCCAATGGCAATCTTGCCGTCCAGGTTGGCGACGTCGGCGATGGCCTCGACCTTGGTGTCGGAGCCCTCGGCACGGATGATTACCAGGTCGTTGACGAACATGTCCTCACGGGTGTCGGTGTCGACGAGCTCGGCAGTCTCGGCATCGTCCATGGTGCCCTTGGAAGCGGTGATGAGCACGTCGACGGCAGCGCCGGCCTTCATCTGCTCAACGAGGTCGCCAGAGGCCTTAAACTGCGTGTCGGCAAAGGTGGTGCCGGTCTGGTCGGTGTAGAGTTCCTGGACCTCGGGAAGGGCCTTCTCGAGCGAGTTGGCGGCGAAGACCTGCAGCTCAACAGCCTTCTTCTTAGAGGAAGACTTGGCGGAGCCGGCATCCGAACCAGCGGGCTCGGACGTCTTGTTACCCGAGCAGCCAGCAAGGCCAAGGCCGGCGGCAGCAGCGGCAGAAAGCGAGACGAAACCGCGGCGAGAAACCATATCGAACATATTGAACCCTTTCGGACCTTGTGCCCGGGCACCCCACCGCGGGCTTTATTCTGTAATCAGATTATACTTCAGCGCGAATAATGGCAGTGAGAAATTATTCTCGCATGAGAATATATTTTCAGATTACGACACGCATCGACTTCACCTCGGCATCAAGCAAAAAGGCGGAGCAACCGTTCGGGTCACTCCGCCGCAGGTGAAACACTTATTTGGTGTGCCCGCCGCCCGCCGTCATCTGGGCCGCGTGCTCCAGCTGGTCGGCGATTGCCTCCCAGCTTTCGCGGGCTGCCTTGGTGGATCCGGGAAAGTTTACGACAAGTGTATGACCGCGTTGCATGCACACGGCGCGCGAAAGCATGGCGCGGCGCGTCTTGGTCATCGAGTACGCGCGAATCGCCTCGGCAATGCCCGGCACATCGCGGTCGCAGACGGCGCGCGTCGCCTCGGGCGTCACGTCGCGCATCGAAAGTCCCGTGCCGCCGCAGGTAAGCACAACATGGGCATGGCGCTCGTCGGCAGCGTCCACGATAGCGGCGCCGATCTCGTCGACGTCGTCGCGCACAACCACGTGCGAGGCTACCGTCCAGTCCTGAGCCGCAATGAGTTCCTCGAGCGCGGCTCCGGCCTCATCCTGGGCAAGATCGCGCGTATCCGAACACGTCACGATCGAAATCTTCAACTCCATAGCGCTCCTCCTAAAGCACGGTGCCCTCGGGCAAGTCGACGCGGACGACATCCACGACATCGCCCGGCTCGAGCTCGCACGGGCCCTCGTTAATGCGCAGCAGACAATTCGCGCACTGCATCGTGCCAAGCAGCGCCGAATTCTGGCTCTTGGCCTCAGTCACCATAAGCTCGCCGGTCTGGGCATCGCGCGCAACCGTGGCGCGGTCGTAAAAGCGACGGTCTTGGCGCTTCTTCACGCCGTGCGTGAGCGTCGCCTGCTGCACGGGGCGCGCGCCCTCGGCAAAGCCGCGCATCTTACGAATCGCCGGGCGCGCGAGCACCTCAAAGCCCACGTAGGCCGCCGCCGGATTGCCCGAAAGCCCCAGGTACGGCTTGCCGCCGAGCAGGCCAAAAGTGATGGCCTTACCAGGACGCATCGAGATGCGATCGAACAGGACCTCGCCTTCGCGCTGGACCAGCGCCGTCACGTAATCGTAGTCTCCGGCCGAGGCGCCACCGCTCGTAATGACAAAATCGCACTCGCGCACCGCGCGGTGTACGAGCTCGGATATCGTCTGCTCGTCGTCGGGCGCAATGCCATAGAAGACAGGCTCGGCACCGGCATCGAGTGCCTCGGCCATCAGCGCCGAGGAGTTGGAATCGCGAATCTGCCCGCGTGCCGGCACGTTGCTCGGTGCGACCAGTTCCGTGCCCAGCGAGATGATGCCCACACGAGGGGC
>JAJWXI010000149.1:0-1796 GCA_021641225.1 Collinsella aerofaciens
AAGGTCTATGCCTTGCCTTTTTCATGCCAACTTGTTCGCTCTGGGCGGCGCTCGCTGGCATTGCCAAAACATCGACGTTCCCAATGACTACCGCGTGTCTATTAATTTTTCGAGCTTGTGCTGCGCTACTGGTCGCTGGCGTATATCCTGTTAAGTCGTCAGCATACAATTCAACAGGGAAGGCAGATTATGCATTCTCCCCATCAACGCGACGCGCATCCGCAGCCGATATGCAGCCGTCGCATCTTCTTGGGTAGCGCTCTCGCTGCGAGCGCTACCGTTGTCGCCGGCGCGCTCGCCGGCTGCCAGCGCCCGTCCACGCTCAAGGTGGTTCAGCCCACGACGGGCGGCGGTCGCGACGACCTGTCCGATTCCGTTATCGGCAAGGACAAGATCCGCATCGGCATGGAGGCGGCCTACGCCCCGTACAACTGGCAGGTTTCCGAGGCCAGCGAGTTCACGATCCCCATCGACAACGTGCAGGGCGCCTATGCCGATGGCTACGACGTGCAGATCGCCAAGATCGTCTGCAAGGCTCTCGGCGGCGAGCCCGTCGCCGTCAAGCAGAGCTTCTCGGGCCTTATCGACTCGCTCAACAACGGCCAGATCGACCTCATCATCGCCGGCATGAGCGCCACGCCCGAGCGCGAGGAGTCCGTCGGCTTTTCCGACCCGTACTTCATTGGTTACTTTGGCCTGTTCGTAAAAGAGGGCTCGCCTTACCAGAACGCCACCAAGCTCAGCGATTTCAGTGGTGCCACGGTGCTCGGCCAAAAGGACACCATGCTCGATACCGTCATCGACGAGATCCCGGGCGTTGTGCACAAGAACCCGGTCGATTCGGTCCCCACGGTGTTTTCGAACCTGCTGCAGGGCACGTGCGACGCCGTGACCTACAACACCGAGAACGAGAAGGGCTATATGGCCCAAAACCCGGGTATCGTGCCGATTCAATTTGCCGAGGGCGAGGGTTTCAAGCAGGAGGTCACGGCAAACGTCGGCTGCCGCAAGGGCTCGGACAAGCTGCTTAAACTCATCGACAAGACACTCAAGGGCATTAGCCAAGAGGAGCGCGACCAAATGTGGGACGCGTGCCTCGACCGTCAGCCGGCATAGGGAGGCAGCATGAAAACCATCAATCGCCTGGCCTCCTTTATCAAGGCAGACCACCGTTATGTATACCTGGGCACGAGCGTTATCGCGGCGCTCGGCCTGGCGTTTAGCCAGCGCAACCCCACGCCGCTGAGCTTCTTGGCCCCCACCGGTATTTTCCAGGACTGCCTCTGGGCAATTCTTTGGGCCTGGATTATCGTATCGGCGGCGGCGCTCGTCACCAAGCTCATGCATTGGAGCGACTATCGCGAAAAGTCGCCGTTTGCTTCCGAGCGCTTCCGTCGCGGCGCGCGCTTGGGCAGCTACGTCGTGGTCGTCATCGCGGCGATCTTCTTTGCCGACCGCTGCGTCATGTCGTTTATCGATCTGGTGCAGGTGAGCATTGTCTCGGATTCCAACCCCAGCGACTTTTTGTCGAGCCTGGTCTACATGACCTACAAGAGCGGCGACTTCTTCATCCGCGGTATCGAGATCACCATCGCACTTGCGACCTTCGGCACCGTCATCGCATTCTTCCTGGCGCTGCTCCTTGTGTTTTTGCGCATTCAGACGTTCGACCGCGTGGATAACGATCTGGTGCGCTTCTTTAAGAGCATCGGCCGCGGCTTTGCGACCGTCTACTCCACCATCGTGCGCGGCACGCCCATGATGGTCCAGGGCCTGCTCATCTATTACGCGGGCTT
>JAJWXI010000149.1:1896-4472 GCA_021641225.1 Collinsella aerofaciens
CTTTCGGTCATCGGCGTGTTCGACCTCATGTACGCCACCACCACCGTCGCCGGCGTGTACTACCGCCAGATGGAGGTCTACTGCGTGGCGCTCGTGGTCTACCTGATCCTGACGCTCGTGGCGAGCCGCCTGCTCGAGGCCTTTGGCAAAAAACTCGGCGCCGAGGCCCCGGCCACGCTGCCCAGCTCCAACTAGGCTCAAGACGAGGAGAACCATCATGGCAGATACCGCCACTACCGGCGCCGCGGCCGCCGTACAGACCAATGAGCCGCTCATCCGCGTTGAGGGCCTGCGCAAGAGCTTCGGCTCGCTCGAGGTGCTCAAGGGCATCGACCTTGCCGTCAATCCCGGCGAGGTTGTCACCATCATCGGCGCCTCGGGTTCGGGCAAGTCGACCTTCCTGCGCTGCCTCAACCTGCTCGAGACCCCGGACGCGGGCCACATCTGGTTCCACGGCCAGGACCTCACGGCCGAGCGCTGCAACATCAACAAGCTGCGCGAGGACATCGGCATGGTGTTCCAGGGCTTCAACCTGTTCAACAACATGGACGTGCTCGACAACTGCACGCTCGCGCCCGTCACGCTCAAAAAGATGAGCAAGGCCGAGGCCGAAAAGGTCGCGATGGAGCACCTGACGAGCGTGGGGCTTGAAAAGTTCGCACACGCCGCCGTGGGTCGCCTGTCCGGCGGCCAAAAGCAGCGCGTGGCCATCGCCCGCGCCCTGTGTATGAATCCCCAGATCATGCTGTTCGACGAGCCGACCTCCGCGCTCGATCCCGAGATCGTGGGCGAGGTGCTCGAGGTCATGCGCAAGCTTGCGGCCGACGGCATGACCATGGTCGTCGTCACGCACGAGATGGCCTTTGCCCGCACCGTGTCCGACCGCGTGGTCTTTATGGACAAGGGCGTGGTGCTCGAGGACGCCGCGCCGGCCGAGCTCTTCGGCAACCCCAAACACCAGCGCACCCGCGAGTTCCTCTCGCGCTATCTCGAGGACAAATAACCGACCGCAAACGCGTGAACGATAGGGCCGCTCCGGTGGGGCGGCCTTTGTCGTCGCAATCGAAAGGATGTCATGGCCGAGGTTTGGCGCTTCTTTGCGCATGAGGATGATTTTGCCGATTTGGACGAGGCTGGCGCTTGCGAGCGTCTGGGCCGCGTGCTGTCTTTTCCGACCATCTCGAGTATGGATGCCGAGGCGGTGGACTGGCAGCCGTTCGACGACCTGCGAGCCTATATGCAGCAGGCCTGGCCGCGCGTGTTCGCGGCGGGCGAAGTTGAGCTCATCGACCATTCGTTGCTCGTGACGCTTGCCGGCTCCAACCCCGCCCTTAAGCCCGTTATGCTCATGGGTCACATGGACGTGGTCCCCGTGGTGCCAGGCACCGAGGAGGACTGGACGCACGCTCCTTTTGGCGGGCACTTGGACGACACCTATATTTGGGGTCGCGGTGCTATCGACATGAAAGACCAGGTCGCGGGCATTCTCGAGGCGGTTGAGTATGCGCTCGCGCACGGTTGGCAGCACGAGCGCACGCTGCTGTTGGCATTTGGCCAAGACGAGGAGACCACGCAGCACGGTGCCGGTGCGATCGGTCGTGCGCTCGAGGAGCGCGGCGTTGAGCTTGAGTACCTGATTGACGAGGGCGACTACCGTATCGTTCCATCTGTCGAGTATGCCGCGGGCGAGGGCTGGCTCATGCATGCCGACCTGGCCGAGAAGGGCTATGCCGATATCGTGCTCAAGACACAGAGCGCGGGCGGGCATTCTTCCAACCCCTACGGCGGCACGTCGCTCGAGGTGCTCAGCCGAGCCATCGCGTCGATCTGCGATATCGAATGGCCGACGCGCGTGACCGACCTGCTCGCCGCGCAGCTCGTTGAGCTGGGGCTCTACACGGCAGATGAAATTGCCGCCAACAAGGACGCCATCGTGCGCGATTGCCTTGCCAGCAAAAAGCTCTATCCGCTCGTAACGACCACCTGCGCGCCCACGCAGATCGAGGGCGGCAGCACCGGTGCCAACGTGATGCCACAGGATATGTGGGCCAATATCAACTTCCGTATGCTCGAGGGAACGAACGTGGCCGACGTCGTGACGCGCTGCCGCGAGGCGGTTGCCGAGGTGGGGCTTGCCGATCGCGTTGAGATTGAGCTCGGCCCCGGCAGCTCCGAACCTTCACCGTCTCCGCGCATCGGCGGTCCCGGCCTCGAAGCGGTCCGCTCCATCGCCGCCCGCTATTTCCGTGATCCCAAGCCGACGGAGGAAAACGGATCGTCTGCGGTGGGCCAAGAGCCGATGAGCATTGTGCCCTCGACCGTGATTGGTGCAACCGATGCCGCCAACTACCAGCGCATTTGTCACGAGTGCATCCGCTTCTCCGCCTTTGTGGTCGACGATGACGAATGTGACCGCGGTGTCCACGGCACCAACGAGCGCATCACCCGTCGCGCCTACCTCCAGGGTGTTCGCTTCCTCATCGCCCTGCTTCAAACGCTCTAGAATGTGACAAAGCGACGCTCCCTTTGTTAGCCGTTGGGGACGCTCTTAAACGGCTACTCGTTAAGGAACGTCC
>JAJWXI010000150.1 GCA_021641225.1 Collinsella aerofaciens
CGAGCACTCCGGGTTCATTAAGTACATCTTCTACACGTTCAACTACGCGCTCACCGACGTGCCGGACGACGCCATGTACTTCCACGCCCGTTTTAACCGCGAGCGCAGCACCCGCAGGGGCGTCGACTACACCGTGCTCGACGGCGTGCGCGGTAAGGGCTACTACGTCGGCACCTACATGGCCCTGTGCGCCCTGGAGCGCTATTGGTGGGGCGAGGGCGAGATGAAGTTCTTCCTCGACGGCGACGAGGAGTTCCCCACGGTCACCTCGACGGGAGCCGAGGACTACTTCGGCGGTGCCTGGGCCTTCCTCGACAGGCCGCCCCACGCGCTGCCCGAGGCGCAGTGCTTCAACACGCTGTTCGCCGGCTACCCGTACCGCTCGACGCGCGACGCCACGCGCGACCGCTTCAGCGCGGGCAAGCCGAACCCGAATCCGATGCTCGCGACTAACGACGACGCGCTGCCCAGGCACGGCCTCTACAGGTGGCACCTTCCCGACCCGATCTCGTTCAAGGAGGACCTGCGCGTGACGTTCCAGGACCTCGGCAACGACGACATCAAGCTCTACGAGCGCGAGGACGACATCTCCACCGTCGCCTACTGGTACCAAAGCGAGCCGCACGCCGTGCTCGCCCCGTTTGCCGCAAGGCAGGACCGCGTGCCCAGGTAGGGTCGCCTCGAAACAAGCCAACGTTATGGGCGCCCGCGGTTGACCATGACTGCGGGCGTCCCTTTGTAAGGAGGATCACATGAGCGAAAAGCAAATGAGGCTCGGCGCCCTCGAAGCCGGCGGGACCAAGATGGTCTGTGCCGTGGTGTCCGGCGACGGCGAGGTCCTCGACCGTATGGAGACCCCGACGCTTACGCCCGCCGAGACCGTCCCGCAGATGATCGAGTGGTTCACCGCCCGCGATGTGGACGCGTTGGGCATCGGCGCCTTCGGCCCGACCTGCGTCGACCCCAACGACGAGCGCTACGGCTCCATCCTCCAGACGCCCAAGCTCGCGTGGCGAGGCCATGGTCTTCGCGCCGCGTTCGCCGACGCCCTCGGGATTCCGGTGACCTACGACACGGACGTGAACGTTGCCTGCCTCGGCGAAGTGGTCTTCGGCTGCTGCAAGGGGCTCGAGGACGCCGTCTACGTGACCATCGGCACCGGCGTGGGCGCGGGCGTCATGTGCGCGGGCAGGCTCCTTCACGGCATGCTGCACCCCGAGGCCGGCCACATGCTGGTAAGGACCCGTCCCACCGAGGAGGGACGCTGCGTCTGCCCGAGCCACGCGAGCTGTCTCGAGGGCCTCGCCTCCGGCCCCGCCATCGCCGCGCGCTGGGGAAAGCCCGCGGCCGAGCTCGCGGACAACGCTGAGGTGTGGGCGCTCGAGGGGGATTATCTGGGGCAGATGTGCGCGAACCTCGTGCTCATGTACTCGCCTCGCCGCATCGTCCTCGGCGGCGGCGTGATGCACCAGGAGCAGCTCTATGGCATCGTCCGCAAGAAGACCCTCGAATATCTGGGTGGCTACATCCAGACCGCCGAGCTTACGGACATGGAGAGCTACATCTGCGCCCCGGGCTGCGGCGGCGACCAAGGAATCCTCGGCGCGGCCGAGCTGGCAAGAAGGGCGCTCGCGTAACTTGCGCTCTCTCCGCCATACAACGCGTTAAGAAAAGACGAGCGCTTCTTGCCAATTGAGCGGCAAGAAGTGCTCGTCTTTTGCATTTGTTTTTGGGGCAGGACGCCCCGCCTCCGCTAGAGTCCCTGGACCGCCACACCCACGAGGTTTGGACCGGTGTGGACAAGAAGCGCGGGGCTGATGTCGGAGCGGACGACCTCCACCGCGTTGGCCACGCGCTCGCACAGGGCCTGCTCCACGCGGTCGTAGAGGTCGGCGTGGGCCGAGGTGCGGCTCGCGGCAAAGCGCACCTTGGGGTGCTTCTCGACGATGGCGGCGATGAGCTTGACCTCGGTGCGATGCGGTACTTGCACAGCCATTTCGTGTGCGCGAGGCTGTTGGCTTTCTGGGCCACAGCAATCACCTTCCCCCTAGTATGATGACCTGAACAATCCTCATGCTAGGGGGAAGGTTTTTGTCGCGTAGCGGAAATTGGCCTCCACCCGCTGAGCGGGTGACTTTCTATGCCGCGCGTGCCGCGCGGCACGGACTAAAGTCCATGAATAAAAACGAGGAAGGCCACGTCCGGCCTCCCTCGCAAAGGGTCTCTGATTATTCCCACTCATTGGGGACAGACTTACATGAGTGATTGCACTCATTGGGGACAGACTTAAATGAGTGCTCTTGAAATGCCGGCGCCTGGGGACGTTCTTTTTCTGTCTGCAGTTTGGGACGTTCCTTTTCTGTCGGCAGTTTGGGACGGTCCTTAGAGCTGCAGCGCGCCATGAGCGACGAGGCTAAGCGGATCATCCTGTCTTTTGAGTTCTAAGCATAAGCCCCTGTCTCTGAGCAATGACCAGTGCGTATTTGTGCGTATTTGCGTGCGTGTGATTGCGTGAATATGCGTTTAGATGCGCCGTTTAGGGGCAAAAGTGACCGTTTAGCAGTGAGATACGCAAAAACGCGCACAGACGCGCGTGTTTGTGCGAATATAGAGCTGTCCGAAATGCAAGACGTTCTATGACACAGGAGGCACATATGGT
The DNA here is from genome assembly GCA_021641225.1 of Collinsella aerofaciens. Taxonomy (GTDB): domain Bacteria; phylum Actinomycetota; class Coriobacteriia; order Coriobacteriales; family Coriobacteriaceae; genus Collinsella; species Collinsella aerofaciens_AJ. The sequence goes on from JAJWXI010000150.1 coordinate 2,660, forward strand.
AGATTCCAAGCAGGCTCCACTCGACTCCGCGGCAGCCGCAAAAGCGGCGTTCGCTTCGGTCCAGGACAAGCCATTCCCCGATGATATCTTTACGGCTCCCGAGCTTCGTTGGGCTGTGATCGGGTGCGGCGTTATCGCCAACCAGATGGCCCAGTCTCTCGCTCTTGCCGGCCGCAAGCTTGCGGGCGTCGCCAACCGTACGCTGTCCAAGGCTCAGGCTTTTGCTGAGCAGTATGGCATCGAGAAGGTCTATGAATCGGTTGAGGACCTCTACGCCGATCCGGGCATCGACGCCGTCTATATCACCACGCCGCACAACACGCATATCACCTATCTGCGTGACGCGCTGGCCGCCGGCAAGCACGTGCTCTGCGAGAAAGCCATTACCCTCAATTCCGCTGAGCTCGACGAGGCGCGTGCCATCGCCGACGAGCACAACGTCGTCCTCATGGACGCCACCACGGTGCTTCATATGCCCTTGTATCAAGAGCTGCGCCGTCGCATGGATGCTGGCGAGTTTGGTCGCATGAACCTCGCCCAGCTCAACTTTGGTAGCTACAAGGAGTACGGCGATCTGACCAATCGCTTCTACAACCGCAACCTTGCTGGCGGTGCCATGCTCGACATTGGCGTGTATGCCCTGTCCGTCATGCGTCTCTTTATGGCAAGCCAGCCCATTGAGGCCGTTTCGTTGGGCAACACCTGTGAGACCGGTGTTGACGTTGCGGGCGGCATCGTCTGCCGTAATGCCGAGCAGCAGCTGGGTGTTGTGAGCCTCACGCTCCACTCCAAGCAGCCCAAGCGTTCGGTCATTAGCTTCGACAAGTGCTATATCGAGGTCAACGATTATCCGCGTGCCGATCACGCGACCATCGTGTGGACTGCGGACGGCCACCGCGAGGAGGTCCACGCCGGCACCGAGGCTTACGCCCTTTGCTATGAGATGGCCGATCTTGAGAAGGCCGTTGCCGGCGATGATTCGAAGCGTGAGCTTCTGGGCTATGCTTCTGATGTTATGGAGCTTATGACCAAGCTCCGCGCCGACTGGGGAGTTGTGTACCCCGAGGAGGAGTAAGCGATGCTTGCGGAAGATAGGCTCAACGCGATCGTGTCGATGGTGCAGCGAGCCGGCTCGGTTACCGTGCCGGAGCTTGCCGAAGCCCTGGGCGTGACGGCGTCTACCATTCGGCGCGACCTGCAGACGCTCGACCGAGCGCATCGCATCGCCAAGGTCCACGGTGGAGCGACGAGTCTTGAGCGCGCGCACGTGACGCGCGACCTAACGCTTAATGAGCGCAGCGACCTCCATAACGACGACAAGGAGCGTATCTGCGCCCGCGCGGCGGCACTTGTGGAGCCCGAGAGCTTTGTATACATCGACTCGGGTTCGACGACGCTCAGGCTCATCGAGCATCTTCCACACCTTGAAGGTGTCACCTATGTGACCGATTCCGTGCTCCATGCTCAGCACCTTGCTTTGCGCGGCATGCGTACCGTGGTGCTGGGCGGCGAGCTCAAACCCGAGACCGAGGCGCTCGTTGGCCCCGATGCCTTGGCAACCTTAGACCGCTACAACTTCAACTGCGGCTTTTGGGGCTCTAACGGCATTGCCGCCGAGCAGGGCTTCACGGCGCCCGATATCGAGGAGGCGCAAGTAAAGCGTATCTCGATGCGCCATACGGCCAAGCGCTTCGTAATCTCGGACGCCAGTAAATTTGGCATGGTGGCGCCCGTCAAGTTCGCGGACTTCCGCGACGCAACGATTATTACCGCAGGCGAGGTGCCCGCCAAGTACCAGGCGATGGAA
>JAJWXI010000151.1 GCA_021641225.1 Collinsella aerofaciens
TGGGATAGCACCGTGAACAGCTTTAGCAACGCAACCCGCGTTCACATCTCGTCGCTCCGAAAAAAGTTGCGCAGCGCTTTGGGATACGACCCGATTCGCAATCGAATTGGAGAGGGCTACGTTATGGAGGATGGCGAATGAAAAGGCTTTCGCTGCAATGGCGCATAACGATCATGACGGCGCTGCTCACGTGTGCGGCGTGCGTGCTAACGAACTGCTTGGTCGGCTATACGGGCATGCGCTACATGGATGCCATCGGCAGCGACATCTCGGCCTTTAACGCTGCCGGCGAAGATGCGCCTCAGGCATTTGACCCAACGAAGGGGGCCCTCGATGACGAGGTCACGATCGTTGTAAACGACGCACAGGAATCTTTTGGCGCGACAGCCTGGTGCATCACGGCTGGAATCACGCTACTTGGCGGCGTACTGGCATACTTTGCGAGCGGCCGCGCGCTCAAACCTCTGCGGGCTTTTGCCGCTCAGGTAGAGCGCGTGCAGCCTGACAACCTAAGCGAAATCAGACTCAGCGAAGATGTGCCCGCCGAGCTACAACGATGCAGCGCATCTTTCAACGACATGATTGCCCGTCTTGGCGAAGGGTTCTCTGCACAGCGTCAGTTTACCGGCAACGCCGCGCACGAGCTGCGCACCCCGCTCGCCCTTATGCAAGCGCAGATTGAACTGTTTGTCTCCGAGCACCCCACATCGCAACCTCAAACAGCCGAGCTACTCGGCCTGTTACAAGAACAAACCGAGCGGATGTCGCGAATGACCAAGGTGCTGCTTGAGATGAGTGAGCTCCGCAGCGTTCCCTGCGAGGACGATATTGAGCTTGGCCCCCTGTCCGAAGAAGTCCTCACCGACCTCGCTCCGCTTGCCGAGCATAAAGACATCGTCCTCAATTGCAGTGGAGGCGCTTTGATAATCGGAAGCGACACGCTCCTCTATCGGCTGGTGTTTAACCTGGTCGAAAATGCCATCCGTTACAGCCGCCCCGGCTCGACCGTCAACGTCTCCATCTGCGACAACGACAGCCACGTGTTCCTGCGAGTCGAGGACCAGGGTCCAGGAATACCCGAGCAGTACCGCGAGAGCATCTTCCAGCCGTTCTTTCGCCTGGATAAATCCCGCAGCAGGGCATACGGCGGCGCAGGACTCGGGCTAGCGCTTGTTTGGGAGATTGCAGCGCTGCACGGCGGCACGGTTGAGGTCGAAGCAAGTTCCAAGAACGGGACCACCATGCTCACGACCCTTCCAAAACGGACCGCAGCGTAAACCGAACAGTAAAACGAAAGGGGTCCCGCACACGTTTGCGCGGGACCCCTCTCTGTCAATGCAATTCGCCCAAAAGAGCAGAAGCTTACTCCCACTCCACCGTGCCGACGGGCTTGGGGGTCAGGTCGTAGCAGACGCGGCAGATGCCGGGGACCTCGGCGGTGACGCGAGCGGTGATGCGCTTGAGCAGTGCCCAGTCGAGTTCGGGCACCTCGGCGGTCATGACGTCAACGGTGTTGATGCAACGGATGATGCAGGGCCAATCGTAGGCGCGCTTGCCCTCGCGCACGCCGGTGGCGCGGAAATCGGGCACGACGGCAAAGTACTGCCAAATGGTCAGGCCGGCCTTGTCGATCTCCTCGCGCACGATGGCATCGGCCTCGCGCAGCGCCTCAAGACGATCGCGGGTGATGGCGCCCAGGCAGCGAACGCCCAGACCGGGGCCGGGGAACGGCTGGCGCTCGACCATGTTCTCGGGTAGACCGAGCTCGCGGCCGACGACGCGGACCTCGTCCTTGAACAGCAGCTTGACGGGCTCGCAGAGCTCAAACTGCAGGTCCTCGGGCAGGCCGCCCACGTTGTGGTGAGCCTTTACGCCGTCCTGGGACTCCAGAATGTCGGGGTAGATGGTGCCCTGGGCGAGGAAGCTGACCTCGTCGCCAACCTTGCGGGCCTCCTCCTCAAACACGCGGATGAACTCAGCACCGATAATCTTGCGCTTGGCCTCGGGCTCCCCAACGTCCACGAGCTTGTCCAAGAAGCGGTCGGTGGCGTCAACGTAAACCAGGTTGGCGTCCATCTGGTTCTTGAAGACGTCGACGACCTGCTCGCTCTCGCCCTTACGCATCAGGCCGTGGTTCACATGCACGCAGATAAGCTGCTTGCCGATAGCCTTGATGAGCAACGCCGCGACAACTGAGCTGTCAACGCCGCCGGAAAGGGCCAGCAGGACCTTCTTGTCACCGATCTGCTCACGGATTGCGGTGACCTGCTCGTCGATGAACGCCTGGGCAAGTTCGGGAGTGGTGATACGCACCATGTCGTCGGGACGCTTGTTAGGATCCATGCAGAGCTCCTTTTCGGTTCGATGGAAATGCGTTGCACATATGCAAACGCACCGTCATATGACCTCATTATATGCAGAACATGGTCCGTTTCCCATCGCTCCCATGGAGCTTTTTGCAGGGGCGGTAGTTTTTCTATATCCCAAGGTCAGCTAGGCTTCGATAACCACCTCAGGGGCAGGGCCGCTAAACTTGTCGTTTATACGCTCGACGCACTCGTACGCAATACGCGCTAACATCCAACTTTCAAATGACGGGGTACAATGGCTGCAATCGTTGTCAGCTGATGGGAGATGAAAGATGGACTGCGATGGTTGCGCGCGCGTTCCCATGCCGTTGATGTGCACCGCCTTTGTGCCGGGGCAAATGGATGCCGCGGTCGCAAGCATCACTGACGCCGATTCGCGTGTCATCGCCACGGCAGAAGCGCTGTACTTTCGCGGACAGGCCACCCTCGCCGCCGAGACGGCACGCCCCTATCTTGACGCCACCAATCCCGCACTTCGCTATTCCGCCTGTTTCATCTGCGGATATGCCAGCCTGTCGCTCAACCGCATCGCCGACGCCCGCCGTTGCCTTGCGGGCATCCTCGACACGCCAACTGACGAGGAATCGCCTGCCGTTCACGCCACGCACATTCTGTTCGCCTCGGCCGCAAGCGTCCTGCTGCATCTACCTTCCCCATATTCCGCCGAAGAGTTTTATCCGTTTGCGTCGCATCTGCCCGAAGGCCTGCGCCTGTTCGCCAGTTACGTGATGGCGCATGCCCTGTATCTGCGCGGTGAATACGGCCGCAGCCTGGGCATGGCGGAAAACGCCCTGATCATGAAACAAGGGAGCTATCCCATATCGGAGCTGTTCTTGCACTTGGCGGCTTCTATGGCATGCATGAGCCTCAAAAACGTCGACGCCGCAAAGGCGCATTTCGAAACTGCTTGGTACATCGCACGCCCCGACGGCCTTATCGAGCTCATCGGCGAGCACCATGGCCTTTTGCAGGGACTTATCGAGGCATGCCTAAAACAGCAATACCCTGACGATTTCGCACGCATCATCGAGATCACGTACCGCTTTAGCTACGGCTGGCGACGTATTCACAACCCCGACTCGGGCGAGGATGTGGCCGACGATCTGACCACCACGGAATTCACCATGGCCATGCTCGCCTGTCGCGGGTGGACCAACGCCGAAATCGCACGCCATATGAGCGTGTCGCCGGGCACCGTTAAAAACCGCCTGTCCGGCGTGTATGCAAAGCTCGGCATCGGAACTCGTACCGAGTTGGTCGAGCATATGTTGCGCTAGCAGCCAAGCTACCAAGTGCATCGAACGCATTCCAGCGCCGCCCGTTTTAACATGCTCAAATTGGACATTTTGGCCCTCGAACGGCACTACCGCGACAGGACGCCTTCTCGCATAATTTGATTATTTCCACCGATATTTGCGGGATGGGAGCCCAAGATGCTTGATCGCCGTTCGTTACTTGTTGCCGGAGCGTCCTCGCTGGCGAGCATTATGTTGCCGCGCGTGCCGGGCACCTCAAACGCCTTCATACTGCCGTTCGCGCCCACCGAAGTCTATGCCGACGAAGAAGACCCCTTCAAGGTCCTGGTGCTCTCGCGTACCATGTTCGGCGTGGTGGTGGTCGACGTCGCCAACAAGATGAACCCTATCGCGGGTACTCAGGTCACGCTGACGTCGCGCTATGCCGCGGGCAAACAGCTCACCGCCACAACCGATGATGAGGGTACAGCCATCTTTGAGGTTGCCCCGCTTTCGGAAGGCTACGTGGACGAGGCGACGCTCCTTGACGCGTATGACTTTAACGGCGGCATCTCCATCAGCATGCCAGGCTACCGCGATGTCGAGATTCCCCTTGCGCGTATCCAGGGCGGTACCGCCATTACCGCGCCCACGCGTCCGCTCTCCGACGGGGAGCCGTACTTTCGCCAGCTTACGTTCGACGAGTGGGACATCCAGTACGCCGACGCCACATTCATGGCGATGCCCAAAGACGATGCAGCGAATGCGCAGCCCGACACGCACGCCTTTACCGTGCAGGCTCATCTGCCGCAGGCAGCTCATCCGAAACCGTCACGCAGATTGGACAGGTCAAGGCCAG
>JAJWXI010000152.1 GCA_021641225.1 Collinsella aerofaciens
CTCCGGCACCGTGCACGCCATCAAAACCGGTACGCTCATTTTGGAGACGCAGCAGTCGAGCGACGTGACGTATCGCCTGTACGACTACGACCGCCCCGGCACCGACGGCAAACTGCGCCCGCTGCACATTGAGCAGAGCCTCGATTGCATCAACTTTAACGCGCAGGCTCCGACCGACGGCACGGTGACCGCGCCCGAGGTCGATGGCGTGACCGAGCTCGAGTCCAACCCCTGCTACACCGTCGATCGCGCGCGCGTCGACGGCAGCAAGACCCTCGGCCAGCGCTGGCCCTTCATGTGCCTGTCGGTCATCGACGGCGAAGGCACCGTCTGCGGCGACCCCGTCCACAAGGGAAGCCACCTGCTGGCACCCAGTACCGTCAGCTCCATTGACCTCGAAGGCAAGATGGAACTGATCATCAGCCACCTCTAGGTCGATCGCGAGTTCCGCACGCAAAGGAGGCCACTTAATGTGGCCTCCGTCTTGCGCAGGACTGTCCGAGCAGGCGACGTTGTCCTTGGCGCCTGTCCGGGTCCGCTGGGACTACGACAGCTTAACGATCGGCGCAAAGCCCTTCATCAGCTTTTTGGTCTGGCCGGTCTTCTCGAATTGGACCTCGATCATGTCTCCGACGACCGAGATCACGGTACCCGTGCCAAAGGTCTTGTGGCTCACGGTATCGCCCGCGGCAAAGTCCTGCGACGCGCTCGCGCGGTCGACCTTGCGCTCCACCGTCGGCGACACCTTGGACGTCGGCTTCTTGGCGCGCGGCGCACCCGAGCCAAAGGTCGAGGCAACGCGGCCGGCGTCGGGCGAGACCCCACGATGGCGCTCGGTCCCATAGCTGCTGCCGCCAAAGAAATCGTCGAAGCTCGATCCGCCGCGCGATCCGGAGCCGCCGGTCGAGCGCGTATGCGAACCGAACACCTTGCCGCCATACATATCCGAACCCATGCCCGAGCCAAAGGTGCCGTGACGGTCGCCGCGCTTCTCCCAGCCCGTGCCCTCAAAACCAGCAGAACCGATACCGCTAAACTCGATATCCTCAAACGGAATCTCGTTGAGGAAGCGCGAGCGCGGGTTGGCAGAAGTCGAGCCGTAGGTGCGACGCGTGGCCGCATAGGTCAGGAACAGGCGCTTACGGGCACGCGTGATGGCAACGTAGGCCAGGCGACGCTCCTCCTCGAGCTTGCCCGGATCATCGCTGCCGCCAAAGTCGTGCACGTGCGGGAAGATGCCCTCCTCCATGCCGGCCACGAACACCGCCGGGAACTCCAGGCCCTTGGCGGAGTGGATGGTCATCATGGTAATGGCATGCGTCTCGCCGGCCAGGGAATCCAAGTCGGAGCGTAGGGCCAGCCACTCCATGAGTGCCGGCAGCGCCTTACAGGTGAGCGGACCGTAGGTGCGCTCGATCTCGTCGGCATGCACGGCGCCCGCCGGTAGCTCTGTTGGCACGGCATACGTGTTGCCCGCGATGGCGGCGGCCAGGGCATCCTGCGGCGAGAGCGCCGGGGCGGCTAGGCTATCGAGCGGATTGGAGCCCGCGGCGTCACGAGCGCCGACGAGTGCCTCAAACGAGGATGCCGGTGCAGACGGCCCCGGCTCGGGCGCGGGCGCACTCACCACGACGGGCTCGGACTCGGCGCCGGCAGGCACGTCGGCAACACCGGCCGCGCGCAGCTCTTCCAAGCTCTCGAGCGTGCCCTCGATATCCTCGTGCGTCTCCTCAAATTCGGCGGCGACGCCCAGGAATTCCTGGATGTTCTCGGCGCGGCTCTCGGACTCCATGGTGCCCTCGGCGCGAAACGCCTGCAGCAGGCCCGTCTTGTCGACAATCATCTCGACGACATCCTTGAGCTCGCCGTCCATGCGACGGCCCTCGCGCACCAGCGCCACAAAACTCGACAGGCCGTTGCGCACCTTGGCACTAAACATGCCCGTCTCGGCTGTTGCGATCTCGCAGGCCTGGAAGAACGAGCAACGGTTGTCGCGCGCCAGCTGCTCAATCTTTTGGATCGAAGTGGAGCCGATGCCGCGGCGCGGCGTGTTGATGACGCGCTTTACGCTCATCTCGTCTGCCGGGTTCACGATCATCTTGAGGTAGGCCATGACGTCGCGGATCTCGGCACGGTCGAAGAATCGCGTGCCGCCGACGATCTTGTAGGGCACGCCCGCACGCAGGAACATATCTTCGAGGATACGCGACTGGGCGTTGGTGCGGTAGAACACGGCGATATCGTCGTAGCTCGTACCCTTGGCATGCAGCTTCTCGATCTCACCGGCAATCCAGCGGCCCTCGTCGCGCTCGTCGCTCGCCTGGAAGGCTTGAATCTTCTCGCCATCACCCTCGGCCGTAAACAGGCGCTTGTCCTTACGCTGCGAGTTGTGGCGAACAACGGCGTTGGCGGCGCTCAGGATGTGACCCGTGGAGCGATAGTTCTGCTCCAGCTTGACGGTCTTGCAGTTTTTAAAGTCCTTCTCAAAGTCCAGGATGTTGGTGATGTCGGCGCCGCGCCAGCTATAAATGGACTGGTCATCGTCGCCTACGACCATGAGGTTTTGGTACTTGGCGGCCAGCAGGTTAGCGATTTCGTACTGGACGTGGTTGGTGTCCTGATACTCGTCGACGCTAATGTAGCGGAAGCGTTCTTGGTACTTATCGAGCACCTCGGGGCGGGTGCGCAACAGCTCGAGCGTGCGCACGAGCAGGTCGTCGAAGTCCATCGCGTTGGCGGCGCGCAGGCGGCGCTCCAGCTCCATATAGACCTGCGCGGCCTTTTTGTCGTTGGGGCTGTCGGCGGATTTGAGCATGTCCTCGGGGCCGATCATGGCGTTCTTGGCCGAGCTGATCTTGCTGCGAATCATATTGATGGGGAACTGCTTTTGCTCGATGCCGAGCGCCTGCATAATGTCGCGCACCATGCGCTTGGAGTCGTCGTCATCGTAGATGGTGAACTGGCCGGTGTAGCCCAGCAGGTCGGCGTCCTCGCGCAGCATGCGCACGCACATGGCATGGAAGGTGCACACCCACATGCCGCGGGTGCCGCTGGGGATGAGCGCCGCCAGACGCTCGCGCATCTCGGCCGCGGCCTTGTTGGTAAACGTGATGGCAAGAATCTGCCAAGGCTTAACACCCAGGTCGCCGAGCATATGTGCGATGCGGAAGGTCAAGACGCGGGTCTTGCCCGAGCCAGCACCGGCGAGGACCAGCAACGGACCCTCGGTGGTCAGGACGGCCTCGCGCTGGGCGGGGTTAAGGCTGTCGATGTCGACGAGCGGCTTGGTGGGCTTGGGTGCCGGCGCGGGAGCATCGTAGATGTCGAGCGGGACGAGCTCGGGCTCCGGCGCAGCGGGGGCGGTGTATGCATCGAGCGGCACGGGTTCCGGCGCAGGCGGCACGGGTACCGCGGCGTTCTTTTCCCAGGGCAAGGGCTGGGTCATGGGCGACTCCTCATCTGACGGACGGCGCGCCTGCGGGCAGCGCCATAGTTTGAGCCGTACCAGTATACCGAGCCGCGCGGACACCGACGCAAATCACACCACGACTCCGTGCGCCACCGTCAGGCCCGCCCCGGCAGATTTGGTGCAATGGGGTCAGGTTGGTCTGCACCACGTTGGTGCAAAGAAATCTGACCCCCAATGCACCAATCACGGAGCCACCGATGTCATGGCAACGGTAGCGAGCGGCGGCCAGAGCGAACAAATTGGCATGAAAAGAGGGCGGCATAGACCCTTTGGTCATGCCGCCCTCTTTGAATGACAAGTTGTCGCCCTGACCGCCGCGCAGCGTCAACCAAGTTACAGGCCGAGCATGGGCTCCAGAACGAAGAAGTATGCGAGCACTACGATGCCCAGGATGATGCGGTAAACACCGAAGCACTTAAAGTCGTGACGACGGACGAAGCCCATGAGCCACTTGATGGCAATGAGCGAGACCATAAAGGCCACGACGCAGCCCACGCCCAGGATGGCGATCTCGTTGGCGCCGAAGGTACCGCCCTTAATGAAGTACTTGACCAGCTTGAGCGCACTCGCGCCAAACATGACGGGAATGGCCAAGAAGAACGTGAACTTGGAAGCCACCGAGCGCGTGCAGCCCAAAAGCAGGCCGCCGATGATGGTGGAACCGGAGCGGGATGTACCCGGCACCAGCGAAAGCACCTGGAAGCAGCCAATGCCCAGCGCCGTCTTCCAGCTCAGGTCCTCGAGCGTGGTGATGGAGCCAAAGTCCAGGTCCTCGTCATCGTCCTCATCCTCGACAACGGCCACAGCAGGCGCCGCAAAGTGCGCACCGGCGGGACGTCCGCCCGCCACCACGGCGCGCGAACCAAACGAGCCTGCGACGGCCATTTCCTCGCGCTTGCTGGCACGCCAATTCTCGATCACGATAAACAGCACGCCGTACACGATGAGCGCCAGCGCCACGACGG
>JAJWXI010000015.1 GCA_021641225.1 Collinsella aerofaciens
GCCACGGACAGCCCGCTGGAGCACGTCCTCGAGGGCGATTTCCTGATCTCGAAGGGTCCCCTCGACCCCTATGCGCTGGAGCTGTGCCGCGGTGCCTACGAGCATATCGACCGCATCGACTGCGCTCTGCGCTCCGTTGCCAAGAACTGGGATCTTATGCGCATGCCCGGCGCCGACCGCAACCTGCTGCGTATCGCCGTCTACGAGATGCGTTTCCTCACCGACGAGGAGGTCTCGGACGCCATCGTGATCAACGAGGCCGTCGAGCTTGCCAAGGCCTATGGCACCGACCAGTCCGCGTCGTTCGTCAACGGCGTGCTGGGCAAGATCGCTCGCAGCGAGGAGCTGCCGGGCGAGGACCTGTACCAGGAGCTGTTGGCCGAAGATCGCGCTCGCGAGGAGGCCCAGGCTGCCGAGGCTGCCGCTAAGGTTGCTGTTGCTCAGGCTGAGGCTGGCGTGCTGGCCGAGGATGCGGACGCCGCCGAGGCTGTCGTCGACTCCTTCGAGGAGTAGTCATGCCAGAGGGTTCTGTCCGCAACTTTGACGAGATCTCGGACCGTCTGGATCAGATCATCGCTACCGTTCGCTCCAAGGATACGTCCCTGGAGCGTTCGCTCGATCTGTTTGACGAAGCGATTGAGCTGGGTTCCCGCGCGGTCGATATGGTCGACAAGTTTGAGTTGACGCCGCGTGAGGCCGATAAGCTCGAGCAGGAATACGATGAGGATGCGGCAAACGAATCCCAGGATAGCTAGGCCGCATCTCCGGATACGAATGGTTGATGGCATTCATGAAACGCGTGCGTCTTGATGACGAACTGATTTCACAGGGCATCTGCGCCGATCGCGCGGATGCCCTTCGCACTCTTATGGCCGGCTTGGTCTCGAGTGGCGGCGAGCGCTTGACTTCGCCGGGCCTAAAGGTGACGCCGGGCCTACCGCTGCACGTTAAAGGGCGCATTCCGTACGTTGGACGCGGCGGCCTTAAGCTCGAGGGTGCGCTCGATGCGTTTTGTATCGATCCCACGGGCCTTGCCTGCCTGGACGTGGGCTGCTCTACCGGCGGCTTTACCGATTGCCTGCTCAAGCGCGGAGCTGCGACCGTTGTTTCGGTGGACGTGGGTCGCGCCCAGTTCGATTGGTCGTTGCGTCAGGACGATCGCGTGACGCTGCATGAGCGCACAAACGTGACGCAGCTGCCTGAGCTTGGCTATGCCGGTGCCATCGACCTGGCTGTATGTGATGTCTCGTTTACCAGCATCGCGAATATCATCGACGCCGTGCTGGCGTGCCTGAATCCTTCGGGTTCGTTCTGCACGCTCGTAAAGCCCCAGTTTGAGGCGCCGGCTGCGCTGGTGGGCGACGGCGGTATCGTGACCGACCCCGCCGTCCGCCGCGATACGCTCGTGGCGGCGATTGAGCTTTTTGCTGCCAAGGGCCTGTTCCCGCTTGACGTGTGCGTGTCGCCCATCCATGGCGCTAAGGGCAACGTTGAGTTTTTCCTGTATGGCATAAGGTTTGCCCCTGGTGAACGCACCGACGATGAGCTGCAATCCCGGGTATCGGTTTTGAGCGAGAAAGCTGCTACGCTATGAAGGTCTTTCTGGTTCCCAATTACTACAAGCAAGAGGCGGTCGAGAGCGGCCTGATGCTCGAGCTTTGGCTTTCGCGCCAGGGCTACGAGGTCGCATGGGCTGCCGACCAGCGCTCCAAGATCCAAAGCGCGCCCGATGTTGACGATGCCGACCTGGTCATTACGCTCGGCGGCGACGGAACGCTGCTGCGCGCTGCCCGCATCCTCAACTATCGCGAGATCCCCATTTTGGGTCTTTCCTATGGTCATTTGGGCTTTTTGACGGCCGCGAGTCCCGAGGAGCGCGACATTTTGCAGGTTGTGAGCGATGCCCTGTCCGGCGAGCTCCACGTGAGCCGCCGCGCCACCATCGCCGCCGATATCGTTTCGGTGCGCGAAGACGGCACGAAGGATGTTGTGCGCACGTTTGCCCTCAACGACATGGCGCTCACACGTGGGCCGCTTTCCGATATGGTCGAGTTCGACATCACCGTGTCGGGCCACCATATCGACCGACTGCGCGGTGACGGTGTTGTCGTTTCGACAGCGACCGGCTCCACCGGCTATGCGCTTTCCGCCGGTGGCCCCATCGTGAGCCCCGATTACACGGGCATGGTCTGCGTGCCCATCGCTCCTCATACCATTCAGGCTCGCGCTTTCTTGACTTCGCCGAGTGATGTCGTCGAGATCTTTATGTCCGAGGATCGCCCGAGCGTTCCGGCAATCGCCATCGACGGACAGTTTATTACTTGTGATGGTACGGTCGAGAGCGTGGCTGTGCGTCGCGGTCCCGGCGATGTGCTGCTGCTGGATTATGGCCCCGAGAGCTTCTATAACTCGGTGAGTCGAGTGTTTTATGGAGTACGACATGATCGATGAGCTGCAGGTTTCTAACATTGCACTCATTCGTGAGGCGACGCTGGTGCCGAGTGCCGGCCTGACTGTCCTGACAGGCGAGACCGGCGCCGGCAAGACCGCGCTGCTCTCGGCCCTTAAGCTTATTTTGGGCGAGCGTGCGGATTCGTCGACGGTGCGCGAGGGCGAGGCACTGGCGAGCGTCGAGGCGCGACTCTTCGACGGGCCGCACGACACGGAAGGCTTCACGGTCCAACGCAGCCTTTCTGCCGAGGGCCGCAGCCGCGTGAAGATTGACGGTCGCATCGCCAGCGTGCGCGAGCTTTCGGAGCGCGTTGGCGTGATGATGGATCTGTGCGGCCAACACGAGCACCAGCGCTTGCTCGATCCGGCGCATCACGTTGCGATGGTCGATGCGTGGGCGGGCCGCTCTGCGCTCGAGGCGCTGGATGCGTACCGCGCCTGCTTTAAGGCATCGCGTGCTGCCGCCAAGGAGGTTCGACGTGTTGAAGAGGCCTCGCGTGCGCAGGGGAGCCGCGTCGAGGAGGCTCGCTTTGCGCTCGAGCGCATCGGCGAGGTCGACCCCAAACCGGGCGAGTATGAGGAACTCGAGGAACTGCTGCCGCGCTCCGAACATGCCGAGGTACTGGTTGCCACTGCTAACGATGCCCATGCATCGCTTGCTGCCGAAGGGGGAGCGCTCGATGCCGTGAACAGTGCCGTGGCAGAGCTTTCACGCATGGCGACCGTCGATCGCAAACTGGGCGATATTGCCGATGCGCTTTCGGATGCCTGTATCTCCCTTGAGGATTGCGCGAACGAGCTTCGTTCCTATCGCGATGGCGTCGCCTTCGACCCGCGCGAGCTCGCTCGCATGCGTGAGCGGTATTCCGACCTCAAGGGTCTGTTGCGTCAGTGGGGTCCCACTATGGACGATGTTTTTGCCATGCGCGATCGCTCGCAAGAACTGCTGTCCCTGGTCGATGATGGCGATGAGCAGATCAAAAAGGCGCGTGAGGCACTCGGGAGCGCCGAGCGCGAGTTGTTTGCCGCTGCCAAGGCACTTAAGCGCGCCCGCAATACGGCGGCCCCGCGCTTCTGCCACGAGGTGGGCCGCCAGATGGCTCGCCTGGAGATGGGCGGCGCCGAGCTCGTCTGGGAGTCGCGTGATCTTCCCCGTGCTGAGTGGACGCCCGTTGGTCCTTCGAGCTACGAGCTGCTATACCGCAGCGGTGCCGGCTTGACGCCACGTCCCCTGCGCCGCATTGCGTCGGGCGGCGAGCTCAGCCGCGTCATGCTGGCAAGCAAGGTCGTCCTCGGTAACGCGGACGGTGTTGATACGCTGGTGTTTGACGAGGTCGATGCTGGTGTCGGTGGCTCCACGGCGCGTGCGCTCGCGGGCGTGCTGGCAGATCTTGCCGCCACACATCAGGTCATCGTCGTAACCCACTTGGCGCAGGTCGCCGTCATGGCTGACAAGCATTATGTTGTCAGCAAGGAACCGGGCGATGTTCCCCAGACGCATTTGGACGAGGTAACCGGTGAAGCGCGTATCGCCGAGATTGCCCGCATGTTGAGCGGCGATCAGTCCGAGGCAAGCTTGGCCCACGCAAAGCAGATGCTCGAAGAAGCTCGAGGTTAGGTCGTATCGGCGGTGTTGGTGGGACAAAATAGACTGAAATTTGTGTCCCACTACGCGTTTTACTCAACGACCTTATCCGGCTGGATGAGCTCCTCGTAGTAGCTGATATGCTCGCGAGCGTCTTCAATCTCGGGCAGCAGGAAGTTGTAGATGACTTCGATGATCATCGTGGCGCTGATCTTAGAGAACGCAAAGTCGCCCGTTGTCAGCAGCGCTTCGTGGTTGACGGTGTTAAAAGTGTAGTCTGCCAGGCGCGCGAGCGGGGATTTACTGTCGCTGCTGATGACGACTACGGTGGCACCGCAGTCGCGAGCCGCTTTTGCCATGCGATTCAGTCGGCGCGATTTGCCGGAGTTTGAGATGAGCACGATGACGTCGCCGGGGCGTAGTGTGAGCGCAAACCCGATCGAGGTCTCGCTGATGGTGCTCGCCATGTAGCGAAGGCCCAGCTGCGAAAACTTAAATGTCGCATCGAGCGCGACCGCGTTCGTATTGCCCACAGCCGCAAACTCAATAACCCCTGCATGCTTAAGGGCATGCACAACAGCCGCCAGCGTATCGTGGTCGATCCCGTCGATAGTCGCATTAAGCTCGCTCACCTTGGCAGCCAGGATGTTCTTGAGGCTCTGCTCCATATTGTCGAGCGAGACCTCGTCGGTCAGGCCCTCGTTGCGCTGGCTTTCCAAATCCCTCGCCAACGAAAACTGAAAGCTGCGGAAGCTGCCAAACCCAAGCTTGCGGCAGAAGCGCGAAACGGTCGCCTCGGACGTGGCAGCGGCGCGCGAGAGCTGAGCGGCCGTGAGGCGTGGCGCCTCGGACTGGTGCTCCAATATATAGTCGACAATGCGCTGCTCGGACTCGCTGTATCCCTGATGGGTGCTAATGAGGGAAAGTGCGCTCTTGCTACTATCGGTCATGGATGGCTCCTGGTTGGCATGAAAATCTAGCTTGATTTGCAATGCCATAGTATACGGGCATTTTCAATTACAAGATACACCTTGCCGTTTCAAGTGTTGATGGTAAACTTTCACTTACCGTTTACGGTTATGAAAGAACCTTTCACCGGAGATTTGCACCTTAGCTCTTCTCACGCGGACGGTAGGTTGGTATCTTTCAGTTGTGGAAAAACGCGCATCGAAGCGCGTGTAGGGGAGCGCCCGCGGGCGCTGTACTCAAGAAGGAGGGACACATGGCTAAGTTTGACATCATCGCCGCGACCGGTTGCCCGACCGGCATTGCGCACACCTTCATGGCGAAGGAGGCGCTGGAGAAGGCAGCTGCCGAGCGCGGTCTGACCATTAAGGTCGAGACTCATGGCCAGGTCGGTGTCGAGAACGAGCTCACCAAGAGTGAGATCGCTGGTGCCAAGGCCGTCGTCGTCGCAGCCGACAAGGATGTCCAGGCTGAGCGTTTCGCCGGTAAGCCCATGGTTTCCGTTGGTGTTTCCAAGGCCCTGTCCGTTGAGGCCGCCGGTAAGCTGATTGACCGCGCGCTCGCCGCCAAGGGCGACAGCACGGTTGCAGCCGCTGCCGATGTCGAGGATGAGGTCGAGGAGAAGGAGTCCATCGGCCACGTCATCTACAAGCACCTCATGAACGGCGTCAGCCATATGCTGGTCTTCGTTGTTGCCGGTGGTGTTCTGACCGCCGTTTCGTTCCTGTGGGGCATTACGTCCTTCGATTCGACGGCGTCTGACTACAACAGCTTTGCTGCGATGCTCAAGATCATCGGCGGCATCGCCATGAACCTCATGGTTCCGGTGCTTTCCGCCTATATTGCCGAGTCCATCGGCAAGCGCCCGGCGCTCGTCCCCGGTTTTGTTGCCGGTATGATCGCCATCCAGGGCCTGCCTGTTAACGCCGAGACCGGCATGATCGACGCCGGTGGCGCCGGCGTGGGCTTCGGCTTCCTGGGCGGCATCGTCGGTGGCTTCCTCGCCGGCTATGTCATCCTGCTGCTCGAGAAGGTCTTTGCCGGTCTGCCCAAGAACCTGGACGGCCTCAAGGCTATCTTCCTGTATCCGCTGTTCTCGACGGCTATCGTCGGCCTGGTCATGCTCGGCATTTCCGGCCCCATGGCTGCCATTAACACCGCCATGATGGACTTCCTCAAGGGCCTGTCCGCCTCTGGCGCCGTTGTACTGGGTCTTGCCATCGGCTGCATGTGCGCCTTTGACATGGGCGGCCCGGTCAACAAGGCTGCTTACGTCACCGGTACCGCTATGCTCACCGAGGCTCTGGCCGCCGGTGTTGGCACCGATACCTACAACTTCGGCACCAACTTCATGGCTGCCGTCTCCGCCGCCTGCATCGTTCCGCCGCTGATCACCACCTTTGCCGTCGTTGTCGGCAAGAAGTACTTCAGCCAGGAGGATCACGACGCCGGTGTCGTCAACCTCATCCTTGGTTGCACCCACATCACCGAGGGCGCCATTCCGTTCATGACCAAGAACATCTGGCCCGTCATGCCCATCATGATGCTCGGTTCCTCTATCGCTTCGATCCTGACCATTATGTTCAACGTTCACGATCCGGCGCCTCACGGTGGCTTCCTGGTCCTGCCCGTTGTCGAGAACGGTCCGCTTTGGGTCCTCGCGATCCTCATCGGCGCTGTGGTCGGTGGCATTCTGTTCGTGGCCTTCAAGAAGTACGACTTCGAGAAGAACCAGAAGGCCGCTCCTGCAGCCAAGCCGGTTGAGGCCCCCGAGGCCGCTGCCGTCGAGGCCCCCAAGGCCGAGGCTGCCGACTTCGTGAAGGTCGAGAATGTCTTTGTCGCCGAGGACTTCGCTTCTCGTGACGAGGCTCTGAGCTTCGTTTCCAACCAGGCCGTCAAGGCCGGTATCGCAAGCGACGCCGACGCCGTGATGAACGCCTTCCTGGCCCGCGAGGCCGAGGGCACCACGGGCATGATGGAGGGCTTCGCCATCCCGCATGCCAAGTCCGACGCCATTACCGAGGCTGCCGTCATCGTCGTCAAGGACGAGTCCGGCGTGACCGGTTGGGACACCATGGACGGCGCTCCCGTCAACGTGGCTATCGCCCTGCTCATCCCCGGTGCCCAGGCCGGCACTACGCACCTCAAGATCCTGTCCAAGGTCGCCGAGGCGCTCATGGACGAGGACTTCCGTGCCACCGTCAAGGGTTCCACCGACGCCGCCGAGATCGCCAAGACGATCAACGCCCGCCTGGTCTAATTCCACGGTACGCGAATAACATCGCCCCCTGTAATAAAGGCGAGGACTCCACCCGGAGCCCCCGCCTTTTTTCATTCCCTTCTGTGAGTTGCGGTGAAATAGGGACTGTTTAAACGTTTCAACCGCAAAATCAGTCCCTATTTCACCGCAACTTACAGAAGGACATAGAGGGAACTGCCCATTGAGTCTTTGTCGCGAACAGATCCTCAGCCAGAATTCCGTTCCGCCGATATTGCTCTGGACCGACCGAGTTTCCGCAGCTCGCCCGCCGGGCGGGGCGATTAAGTTTGTCGCGAGTTCCGCACGCAAAGGAAAGCACATAATGTGCTTTCCGTCTTGCGCAGGACTGTAGAGCAGCAAACTTAACCGCCCCGCCCGGCGGGCGAGCGCAGGGATACGACATCTGTCCAACAATTCGTGTGAAACACAATGAAAAACCGTTTGATGTGAGTTAATATAAACAACGTCGTGAATCTGACTCCTGCCACATGCATGACAGGGGTTAAACACAAAAAGGAGTCAATTATGGTTTCTGAGAAGGCTACCCTCGTTAATCCTCAGGGTCTGCACATGCGTCCGGCTGGTCTGTTCGCCTCCACCATGGGCAAGTACGCCTGTGACGTGACGGTCGTCACCCCCGAGAAGGAGGTCAACGGCAAGTCCCCGATGGCCCTCATGGCTGCTGGTATCCCCTGCGGCACCGAGGTCGAGGTCAAGTGCGACGGCGCCGACGAGGCCGAGGCTCTGGCTGCTGCCATCGAGCTCATCAAGAGCGGTCTTGGCGAGTAGAACTCAAACGGGTCGCATGTTGAACAACTAAGTTCATATTTGGGGGCGCAGTGACCTGTTGTAAGGTAACTGCGCTCTTTTGTCATGGATATGGCAAAACGCTTTATCACATGACACGGAGAGAGGAATGGGAATGTATCAGGGAGTCAACGCTTCCGAGGGCATCGGTATCGGCACCGTCATGGTCGCCGTCGATCCCGACTTGACGTTTGAGCCGCACGAGGTTGCTGATTCGGCAGCAGAGAAGGAGCGCTATCAGTCCGCTCTTTCGGTCTTCTGCGAGAAGACCCAGGCTCAGGCCGACCACATGAAGGAGACGGTGGGTGAGGCCGAGGCCGAGATCATGAGCGGACACATTGTCCTGGCTCAGGACCCGGGCATGACCGACGCCATCAACGCCGCCATTGACGGCGGCACCTGCGCCGAGCAGGCGCTCATGGACACCTCGACCATGTTCGAGAACATGTTCCTGTCCATGGACGACGAGATGTTCCGTCTGCGTGCGGCCGATATCGCCGACATCCGCACCGGTATTCTGGCCGAGCTGCTGGGCAAGGAGGTCGTCGACCTCTCCGTCCTGCCCGAGAACACTGTCGTTGTCGTGCACGACCTCACGCCGTCCATGACCGCCACGATCGATAAGGCCCACGTTGCCGGTATCGTCACCGAGACCGGTGGCCGCACGTCGCACTCCGCGATCATCGCGCGTGCCCTCGAGATCCCGGCTGTCCTTTCGGTTTCCAACAGCTGCACCGCTCTGCGCAACGGCATGACCGTTGTCGTCGACGGTGGCAAGGGCATCGTCGAGGCCGATCCCGACGAGGAGACGCTCGCTGCCTACACCGCCAAGGCCGAGGCCTTCGCTGCCGAGAAGGCAGCCCTCGAGGCCTTCCGTTGCAAGCCGTCCGTGACTGCCGACGGCATCAAGAAGATCATCGCCTGCAACATCGGTAACCCCGATGACGTGCCCAACGCGCTCGATCACGACGCCGAGGCCATCGGTCTGTTCCGCTCCGAGTTCCTGTTCATGGACTCTGCTGAGCTTCCTTCCGAGGAGGAGCAGTTCAACGCCTACCGTAAGGTCGCCAGCGCGCTCAAGGGTGCTCCGGTCATCATCCGCACGCTCGATGTGGGTGGCGACAAGGAGATTCCGTACCTGCACATGGTCAAGGAAGAGAACCCCTTCATGGGCTTCCGCGCCGTGCGTTACTGCCTGGCCAACCCCGACCAGTACAAGGTCCAGCTCCGCGCCCTGCTGCGCGCTAGCGCCTTCGGTGACGTCAAGATCATGATCCCGCTCGTCACCTGTGTCGAGGAGGTCTTGGCTGTCAAGGAGCTTGTCGAGCAGTGCAAGGCCGAGCTGACCGAAGAGGGTCGCAAGTTCAACGAGAACATCGAGGTCGGCATCATGGTCGAGACGCCTGCCGCCTCGCTGCTCGCCGACCGCCTGGCCGAGGTCGCCGACTTCTTCTCCATCGGCACCAACGACCTGATCGGCTACACCATGTGCGCCGACCGTGGCAACGACACCATCTCCAACCTGTACCAGGTTTACTATCCCGCCGTGCTCCGCTCGCTCAAGAACATCATCGAGAGCGGCGTGAAGGCCGGCATCATGGTCGGTATGTGCGGCGAGGCTGCTGCCGATCCGCTGCTCGAGCCGCTGCTGATCAGCTGGGGCCTGGAGGAGTTCTCGATGAGCGCTCCGTCCATCCTGCGCGCCCGCAAGACCATCAGCCAGTGGACCAAGGCCGAGTGCGACGAGCTCGCCGAGAAGGCGCTCGCCTGCAACACCGCTGCCGAGGTCAAGGCACTGCTCGAGTCCGCAGCTCGCTAATTTGGTATCAGAGGTAACCGCGTGGTTGGAATGGGCCGACCACGCGGCCCTCACATATACAGGGGGTACTGTAAATGTTCTACACGCTAACCGCTAACCCGGCTGTCGACATGACGGTTTCGAGCTCTCCGCTCGAGCCCGACGAGAACGTCCGCACCGGCTCGGCCAGCTACACGGCTAACGGCAAGGGCCTCGACGTGTCCTTCGCCTTTAAGAAGATGGGCGTCGACACCGTCGCGCTCGGCTTCTTCGCCGGCTTCACGGGCAAGTTTATCGTCGAGGAGGTCATGAACCTGGGTTGCCTCTGCCGCCCGGTCTGGACCGACGGTATCACGCGCATCAACACCTACGTCAACGATGGCCAGCACGAGTACGGCATCTTGAACCCTGGTGCTCCGATCACGCCGCAGCACCAGGAGGAGCTCTACAACATCCTGGACACCGCGGGCGACCTTGAGTGCCTGATCGTCTCCGGCTCCGTGCCTCCCAAAGCTACGCCCGACTTCCTGGCTCAGGTCATGGAGCACGCTCAGGCCCGTGGCGCCGACGTCGTCCTGGACCTGTCCTCCGACAAGCTCAAGGAGCTCGCTCACAAGAAGCCGCTGCTCATCAAGCCGAACCATCACGAGATGAAGGCCATCTTCGGCGTGCCGGTCGACACCGACGACGAGGTCCGCGTTGCCATGAAGCTGGCTCACGAGGCTGGCGTCCAGAACGTGCTGCTCACCCGTGGTAGCCGCGGTGACGCCTACTTCTCCAACGGCGAGGACATCTGGTATGCCAAGCGTGAGTTCAACATCAAGCTGGTCTCTTCCGTCTGCGCCGGCGACTGCACCCTCGCTGCGTTCCTGCACAAGTGGTACAGGGATCGCGACAACGTCGAGGAGGCCATGAAGCTCGCTATGGCCACCGGCGCCAACGTTGCCGAGTCCGTCGGCATCGGCGACTTCGGCCACGTCGATGAGTACAGCAAGCGCGTTGCTGTCCGCAAGCTCGATCGTCAGTAATCGAAACGCGACATATTCGTGCGCATGCGGCGCCCCGGTTTCGGCTGGGGCGCCTTTTTGTTCCGCCATGGGGGAGAGGTGTCCTGCCGTACTTCATCGCTTCCACACCGTTCGCCGAGTTGTCCTAGCCTTTTACCGATACGTGGAATATACTTTCATTAACACGTTGCTTCGTGAAAGGAACATTCATGATTTATACGCTCACTGCAAATCCCGCCATTGACTACAACATCGCCTGCGACGGCCTTTCGGCCAACACCGTCACCCGCACGCGCAACGCGGTCTATACGCCCAACGGCAAGGGCCTCAATGTCTCGTTCACGCTCGATCACTACGGCGTCGACACCACGATCCTGGGCTTTTTTGCCGGCTTCTCGGGTGAGTTCATCGTCAAGGGCGCCGAGGCCCTGGGCGTGCCCGTCAAGCCCGTGTGGACCGACGGCATCACGCGCGTCAACGTCTTCCTCAACGCCGGCCCCGACACCGAGTACAACATGGTCAACGCCGGTGCCGCCATCAACGAGGCCAACGAGCAGGAGATGTTTGAGCTTATCGATTCGCTCGCAGACATGACCTGCCTGGTCATTAGCGGCTCGCTGCCTCCCAACACCTCCGAGGGCTTCCTGGCCGAGGTCCTGCGCCGCGTGAAGGCGAAAGGCGCTGAGTTCGTGCTCGATATCTCGAGCCATCAGCTGGCAGACCTCATTGCCATGGAGCCGCTGCTCATTAAGCCCAACGACGACGAGCTGCTCGACATCTTTGGCATTAAGGTGAGCGGTGGCGACGACGAGTCTGTCAAGGGCGCGATGGCCGAGCTGCATGCCAAGGGCGCCAAGAACGTCCTGCTGACCCTTGGTGGCGACGGCGCGTACTTCTCCAACGGCGAGCACATCTGGTTTGCCAACCGCACCTTTGAGGTCAAGCTGCTGTCGACGGTCTGCGCCGGCGATTCCTCGCTCGCTGCCTTCCTGTCCGTGTGGCACGACGCTCCCGAGCGTGTTGAGGACGCTCTGCGCCTCTCGATGGCCACCGGCGCCAACGTGGTCGAGTGCCCGGGTTTGGGCGATTTTGCTAAGGTCGATGAGTATCAGAAGGGCATCGCCATCCGTCAGGTCTGCTAACGCAACGTACGGGCCTTGGTTTCTTGCTTTGTTGAGCACCCGTCTCGGATTACCGAGGCGGGTGCTTTTTCATTTCGGTGGCAGAGCTCTTGGGATTCAATCGTGCTTGAAACGCGTTTGCGTGTGCGCCCGCTCCCGTTTCTTGCTAGACTTCTTGGAAACCGTCAATCGATATACCCGCAATCGCAGGAGGCCACAGGAATGTGCAATGTTTCGCTCAACGCCACGCAGCCGTCAGCCGCCTCTCTGCGCGTGTTGCGAGCCCTCGAGGATGCCGGTCTTGAGGCCTGGTATGTGGGCGGTTGGGTGCGTGACGCGCTGATGGGATGCCCCAGCCACGATGTAGATATGTGTTGCAGCGGCCTGTGGCAGGAGTCCAAAGCGGCGCTCGAGGCCGCCGGCATCGCGGTTGTGGAGTCGGGCATTAAATTTGGCGGAATCACGGCTATTTCCGATGGCGAGCGTATCGAGGTCACCACGTACCGTCTGGATGGCTTTTACACCGATGGTCGCCATCCCCAGAGTGTGGAGCGTGCCGCCTCGCTCGAGGACGATCTGGCGCGCCGCGACTTTACCGTCAACGCTATGGCCTGGCATCCCGAGCGCGGGCTTGTCGACCGCTACGACGGCCAGGGTGACTTGGAGCGCAAGCTGATTCGCGCTGTCGGCGATCCCAAGCGTCGCTTTAACGAGGACGCCCTGCGCATGTTGCGTGCGGTGCGCTTTGCCTGCCGCCTGGACTTTATGATTGAGCCCGAGACTAAGCGCGCGCTTGCCGAGTGCGCGCCGCTGCTCGACGCCGTGGCGCGCGAGCGCGTGGGTATTGAGCTCGAGGGCATTCTTTCGACCGGTCATGGGGGAGACGCCATGCTGCGCTACCCCGAGCTCATCTGCGCCGCCGTGCCCGAGTTGGCAGCGGGTCGCGGCTTTGATCAGCGAAGTGTCTATCATGCGTTTAACGTTTACGAGCATATCGCCCGTGTGCTGACGGTGGCAGGGGAGCTTGCGCTGTGCGACGGCGTCGCGCCCTCGTCGAGCCTTATGTGGGCGGCGTTTTTGCACGATGTGTCCAAGCCCGAGTGTTTCACGGTCGATCACGCCGGCAGCGGACACTTCTACGGTCATCCCGAGCTCGGCGCCAAGAAAGCGCGCGTCATTATGGATCGCCTGGCGCTCTCGCACGACCTGGTGCGCGACGTGTGCCTGCTCATCAAATATCACGACAAGCCGCTGCGCCCCGAGCGCTCCTGCCTGCTCAATATGATGCGCGCGCTTTCGGGCGAGGGCGTCGACACGCCGCGTTTGATGGACGAGCTCATGGATCTTAAGCGTGCCGACACACTCGGCAAGGCCCCGTCGTGCTTCTATTACGTTGAGACGATTGAGGAGATGCGCGCGATGTCGCACGAGCTGCTGAAGGCGGGGGAGCCCTATACGCTCAAGATGCTCGCCATCAACGGCGGCGACTTGATCCGTGCTGGAGTCAAGCCCGGGCCGGAACTGGGGCAGCTTCTCAACTCCGCCCTCGACGCCGTGATCGAAGACAACATTCCCAACGAGCGCGAAGCTCTTTTGGTCCATCTCAACTTGAATTAGCCACCCAGTTTACCTGCGTGTTCCATAACCTGCCGACAATTTGTCGGCAATTTGGAATTTCTTCTTGCGCTGTCGTTTTTTGTCCCGTAATATATTTCCTCGCAGCACGGCAGTGCAGATGTCATGTGGCCCGTTCGTCTAGCGGTTTAGGACGCCGCCCTCTCAAGGCGGAGATCACCAGTTCGAATCTGGTACGGGCTACCATGCATCTGATACCCGGTCTTTCCACGGAAGGCCGGGTTTTTTATTATCAAACAACTGTCTGTCATTCCCGTTTGAACAAGAGCTTTTCGTTCTGCTTATGGCCCTTACGGGTACAATAACCAAGATATTTTGACTGTTAGAAGGAGTCTCATGACGGAGTCCTCTCAGCATACGTCCAAGCCCCAGGTCGAGGTTGAGGCCTCGGGCGGCGATGACAATAAGAGCGCACGCCGCGGCGCAATCTTTATCGGCGTTGTGCTGGTGGGTTATATCGTCTATCTGGTGGTAACCGGGCAGATGGGGCAGTTCTGGGCTGCTATGTCGAGCGTCCAGGCGCCCTGGCTCGTTGTCGCGTGTCTTTGCATGTTCATGTATCTGTTCTTTGGCATTGTGGCCTATGCGATCGCCGTCTGGCTCGACCCCAATTCACCCGTCGGCATTCGCGACCTGATCTCGGTCGAGGCGAGTGGCATCTTCTTTGGCAACCTGACGCCCATGATGATGGGCTCTACGCCTGCCCAGATCTACCGCCTGACCAAAGCGGGCCAAAACGTGGGCGAAGCGGGTGCCACGCAGTTCACCCGATTTATTGTGTATCAGTTTGGCCTAGTTGCCTGGGGCGCTATCCTATTGCTTGCTCGCATGCCGTTTTTTGCCGAGCGCTATGGCGACATGACGCTGCTGTGCGTCTTTAGTTTTGGCGGTCACTGCTGCATCCTGCTCGGCATCTTCGCCGTCGCGCTCATGCCTAAGACCGTCACGCGCGTCGCCCATTGCATCATCAATTGGCTCGAGCGCATAGGTGTCTCGGCCACTAAGATCGATGGATGGCGCTCGTTTGTCGATGGCGAGATCTACTCGTTCTCCGAGAAGTTCAAGCTTTCTGCCGGACATTTTTCTTCCATGCTGCTCACCGTGTTTATCACCATGCTGCAGCTTGCGTTTTTCTATCTGGTGCCGTATTTCCTGATGCTTGCCTTTGGCCACCACGAGGTCGACTTTTTCTCGGTCATGGCCGCGAGCGCCTTTGTCCAGCTGCTGAGCTCTGCGGTCCCCTTGCCCGGTGGAACTGGTGGCGCTGAGGGCGGCTTTGCATTGTTCTTGGGTCATTTCTTTGGGTCGGCTTCGACCGCCGGCTATCTGCTGTGGCGCCTCATTACGTTTATCGCGCCGACCATTTTGGCTGCGCCCCTGCTGGGCCTTAAGAGCGCCCACAACGAGAGCATCCATGCGCGCTGGGATCGTGTGATGCGCAAGCTTGGCCGCACGCCTCAGACGCCCTCTGCGCCCACTAAGCCGCACCCCACGAATGCTGTTACCGTTGATCCCAAGAAGCACGCTCAGAAGGCTTCTGGGGCCGCTAAGCCGGCTCATAAAGCCTATGTGCTACAGACAGGCGACGGTATCCGTGTATCTCCTTCGGCGCTCAATAAGAAGAAGCGTCCTAAGTCGCAGTAGGGCAGTCGTGCGTTCTTCATGATGCGGGGCATATTTGTGCTGTATGGGGGATAATCCTCTTACGTAGATTATCTCTCATCTGTTGATGAATGCCCGCATATCGAAGGGACACGTCCATGGACACCAGCAAACCGCGTCTTGATCGCCGCATCGTTCGCAGCCGCAATGCCATCCTTTCCGCTTTCGAGCGCCTGCTCATGGAAAAGCCGCTGGCAGACATTACGGTGAGTGCCATCGCGCGCGAGGCCAATGTCGACCGCAAGACCTTTTACGTTCACTTTGGTACGGTTGATGGCTTGCTCGATGCCATTGCCGTCGATGTGGTGGAGATGATTGTCGACTCGGTCGAGAAAACGCTTGCCTCCATGGACGGCGACACCAACGAGCGCGCCCTGGGCGCGGCGGCGACCTTCTTTAAAACCGTTAACGAGGCACTGTGCAACAACCTGGTGCTCAATCGTCAGCTGATCGAGAACATTCCGCTCGATGATTTTATGGCTCGTCTTCGTGCGCCGCTCGAACACGAGATTGCCGAGCGCGATCTGCTGCCCCAAGGTCTCAAGGACGAGATGTTCGACTACTATCTGGCGTTTCTGCTGTCGGGTATCATCGGCATCTATCGCACGTGGGCATTGTCCGATGGCTCGGTTCCTATCGAGCGCGTCTCGGAGGTTGCTAATAATCTGACGTTGAGCGGCCTTTCGAGCGTGGAATCTCGTTTCGAATAGCACGTGCGCCTTACCCCCCCCCTGAGTTGCGGTGAAATAGGGACTGAATAGGCCTTTTAACAGCCTAAACGGTCCCTATTTCACCGCAACTTGTTGGCGGTGGCTTACTGGTAGCGTAGGCACTCCACCGGGTTGAGCTTTGCCGCGCGGCGAGCGGGGTAGAAGCCAAAGATTACGCCGATGCCGACGGAGACGGCGAAGGCCAGCAGCACCGTGGCGATTGAAAAGCTCGGTGTGATTTGCCCGCTGGCACCGAGCTCGCTGAGAACCCCTGATCCTGCGGCAAACATCGCGAGGCCCCAGGCCAGCAGATAGCCAATCAGGACACCCAGCAGGCCACCGGTGACGCACAGCGCCGAGGACTCGGCCAAAAACTGCGCGGTGATATCGCGACGACTGGCGCCCAGGGCACGGCGAATACCGATCTCGCGGATGCGCTCAGTCACGTTGGTGAGCATCATATTCATAATACCGATCCCGCCGACAAGCAGCGAGATACTGGCGACAGCACCCATGATGAGCGAGAAGGCGCCCATAAAGGAGTTGAGTGCATCGATGGCGCTTTTCATGGAGGTCGCCGATACGCTGTCGTACTCATCATCCTCCGAGATGCCCTTCATCGCGCGCACCTTGGACTCGATGGTCTTGCAGAGCTCGTCCATGTCCGTGCCCTCGGCGGCAAGTGCCGTCACGCTGGGGAATGAAGGATTCTCGTCGCCAAACAGGCCGGAAATGGTTTCGCGTGGCATATACAGCGTAAGCGAGCCCATGGAGTCGCTGCCGCCATCAATCACGCCTACAATCTGCACCTCGCCGTTGGACACCTTGATGGTTTTTCCCAGTGCGTCCTGTTCGTTGCCGTAAAGCTGATCGGCGCCGCCACGGCTGATGAGCGCAACGCGCGAGCCTGATTGAGACTCGGCCTGTGAATAGACACGTCCCGCAACGAGCTTGCTGGCACCCACAGCGTCGAGCATGTCGCTATCGACACCCTGTGCCATGACGGTATAGCTTTTATCGCCGGTCTTGTACTCGGTATACGCGCTGTCGACAATGCCGATCTGTTCTATCTGCGGCACCAGTTTTTGAAGCTTCTGGACGTCAGAATCGATGAGTTCTTGCGACGAATAGATTTGCACCATGCGTGCCGCATTGAGGCCTAGGCTATTGACCAAGCTGTTTTGGATGCCGCCGATGAGCGATGTCATGGCGATAACCGAGGCGATGCCGATGACAATGCCCAGGATGGTGAGCAGGCTGCGCCCCTTGTTGGCCTCGAGCGAGTGAAGTGCTTCTTGGATGAGGTCGCGCGTGCTCACACCATCACTCCTTTCTGCGGGATGGTCGGGTCGGAGATCGTGGGTAGGCTATCGACGGCGCTGCGCAGGGTCCGCGGTGTATGTGGAATATACGCGCCGTCGTGAATACGACCGTCGCGGATGGTCACGGCACGGTCGGCCTCGGCGGCGATGCCGGGGTCGTGCGTGATGAGTATGATGGTCTTGCCGCGCTCCTGGAGCTTATGGAAGGTTTCCATGACGAGCGCTCCGGTGGCGGAGTCCAGGTTTCCCGTCGGCTCGTCGGCCAGAATGATGGGCGGGTCATTGACGAGGGCACGTGCGATGGCGACACGCTGCATCTGGCCGCCCGAGAGCTCGGATATGCGGTGGTCCCAGTGGTCGACGGGCAGCGTGACGGCCTGCAGCGCGTGCACGGCGCGCATTTCGCGCTGGCTACGGGGTACGTTGGTGTAGGCCAGCGGCAGCATGACGTTTTCGATAACCGACAGGCGCGGTAGCAGGTTGAAGCTCTGAAAGACAAAGCCGATGCTCAGGGCGCGGACTTCGGTGAGCTCGTCATCATCGAGCTCGGCCACGTTGAGCCCTTGCAGGTAGTAGTCGCCCGCCGTCGGCTTATCCAGGCAACCTAGGATGTTCATGAGCGTCGACTTGCCCGAGCCCGAGGGGCCGGTAATGGCGACGAACTCGCCGGGATCTACCGCCAGGCTCACGTTGTGCAGGATATGGGCGCAGCCGGCCTCGCTCTCAAAGATGCGGTGCACGTTGCGGATGTCGATGACGGGACGCATTACATACCCTCGTCGGCAGACGTACTGCCCGAATCCGCGCTGTAGCCGCCGTCAGCCGTTGCGTCCGCCCCGTTGTCCATGACGAGGGTGTCGCCATCGCGTAGCTTGGTAACCGGCACGTCAGGGTTGATTTCGTTGCCCTGGTCGTCGCGCTTGACCTGTGTCTTGCCGACTACGGCTTCGTTGTCGTTTTGCGTCACGACGGTCACCTTCACGCGACGGGTTTGCTTGCCCTCGTCATCAGTCGCCACGTTGACGTAATAGTGTTCGCCGTCTTCGGTCATGAGCGCCATCGTCGGCACCATCACCACGTCGTCGAGCTGCTCGGTCACCAC
This sequence comes from Collinsella aerofaciens, assembly GCA_021641225.1. GTDB lineage: Bacteria > Actinomycetota > Coriobacteriia > Coriobacteriales > Coriobacteriaceae > Collinsella > Collinsella aerofaciens_AJ. The sequence goes on from JAJWXI010000015.1 coordinate 18,427, forward strand.
CGATACCTCGGCCGTCATGCCCGGCTTCAGGCGCGCGTCGGGCGCCTCGATGAGAATGTCGACGTTAAAGGTCACGCTGCCGCCGCCGTTGTTGGAGTCGGAGTTTGCCACCGAGGCGATGGCGGTGACCGTTCCCTGGCTCACGATATCGGGAAACGCGGGATACGTGACGTTGGCGCTCTGCCCAACGGCGATCTTGGCGATGTCCTTTTCGCCCACCTGCACGGTCACCTTCATCTTGGATAGGTCGGCGATCTGCATGCACTGCTTGCCGCCACTCGTATCGCTTTCGCCCATGATCATGCCGCCTGTTACCGTGGCGCCCACCTTGGCGTTGAGCTCCACGATGCTGCCCGAGCTCGGGGCCGTGACCGTACGGCTGGCGGCCTTGGCGTTCGCCTGGTCGAGGTTTGCCTGGGCCGATGCGAGGCTGCGCTGCGCGGCCGATACGGCGTTCGTGTCCGCTGATGCGGCGGAGATGCCAGCCGCTGCGGAAGCTCCATCGACGTCCGTCGTTGGGGTGGCCTGCGCGGCGGCTGCGGTTTTCTGTGCGTTGGCGAGGTCTTCTTGAGCGGCTGCAACTGCACGCTGCGCCTCGGCAACGTTGCGATCGAGCTCGTCGTTTTTAATGGTCATGAGCACGTCGCCCTCGTTGACGGATTGGCCTGCCTGCACGTTGATCGAATCGACCGTGCCGTCGACAGAAGGGGAGACCACTGAGGACGAAATGGGTTTGAGCTGGCCTTTCGCCTCGACCGTTGTGGTAAACGTGCCCTCGGTCACCATGTCGGTTACAGGTCCGCTAGCGCCCTGAGGCTGCGCATTGATAACCAGGGTTGCGACAATGGCAATGAGCGCGATGGCACCCACGATGCCGGCGGCAATACCGCGTCGAATCAGCTTTTTGCGTCGACGTTCGGCACGTTTTGCCTTGAGCTTGGCATATGCCTCTTCATCGGATATCTCGGCCGCATCGTTCGTGCGTCCGCTCTGCTTGTCGGTGTGTGCGTTTGTAATCAGAGGAATCGTTTCGGTGGCACCTTCGGGCGTGTGCTCGGTATCATCCGGGCCCGGAGTGATGGTGGGGACATTCGGCATAGCGTCTCCTTTATAGAAAGAACCTTGATAAGTATATGCGCCCACCGGTTGGGGTGGGCGCATAGAACGGTTTCTTTCGGATCTGTTAGATTGGTCGCAGCGGTTCCACGTTGTAGGAAAGCGCGCGTTGCACTATGAGTGGACAACCACGCACAGGCCGACTTTGATGCAGTCGTGAAGTGCCTTGGCGTCTGCCAGGCGCAGATTGATGCAACCGTGGCTGCCGCACCACTTGTAGGAGTTGGGGTCGTCAAAGCTCTTGTCGTTTTGCCACGTTGCATCGTGGAAGCCGACCATGTTTCCCTCAAACGGCATCCAATAGCTTACCGGGCTCTCGTATTTGGGCTTGCCGGTCTCGGGGTCCTTGGCACCGATGAGTTTGCTGGCGCCGTCGTTGCTGTTGATCTGCCAGACGCCCTCGGGCGTGGCGTCCTCGCCCGGCTTTCCCGAGATAAAGTTGGCCTCCCACACGATATTGCCGCTCTCGTCGTAGTAGCGCGCGTGCTGCTCGGACAGATCGACATCGACGTATGCCTTCCAGTCGGGCTCTCCCTTTGCGGTAAAGGTGTCGGCTTTCTGGGAGTATTTGATCTCGATTTCGCCGGTCTGCTTGTTGTTAATGGCATCCTCGACCTGCTTTGCGAGCGAGCTGCTGTCGATGGACCAACCAAAGTCGCCGCCTTCGACGGCGCACTGCTTGCCATCGGCGCGCGTCCACCAGCGAGTGGAGCCCACGGTATTGAAGCCGTTGGCGAGCTCGGCTGCCCAGCTGCTGATCTGCGACGTATCGAGCGTGGGGTTTGCGGGATCGGCAAAGCTGATCCACTGCAACACGGAGCTGCCATCAACCTTGCCGGCATCCTCGCCGTTGAGCTTGAGGGTCACGTTGACGCCCAGGAAGTTGTTGGCGGCATCGCATGCAGCCTGAATCTGATCATCGGTCAGCGTTCCATTGAGCGGCTCATAGGCATCGTTGCCGAGCTTGGAAAGATCTACGGTCTCGGCCAGCGAGGCAAGCTCGAGCTCGGCATATTTAATGACATGCTCGCGGTTGAGTTTTTCGTTGGAGCGCGCCTTCTCGACGGTAAACTTGCCGGCCTGCTCGTCATAGGAGCTATTGGCCTCGAACGCGCCCGAACGGCCCTCGTTAAACTCGTCGATGGCGGCGCCCAGATCCTTCTCAAACTGCTTTTGGTCAAAGCTGTCGGAGAGCATGGACAGGTCGACGTCTTGATCAAGATCGACTTCGTTGGAGCTAGCGGTTGTTTTGGTCTTGCCGCTTAAGGATTCTACAAGGCGGACCGGCCATACAAAGGCTTCGTTGTGGTTGATGATCTCTTTTGCGGCAGCTTCGCCGTCTACGATGGGCTCATCGGACTCGGGCTGATAGGTCCAGCTAAAGTCATCGCCCGTCACGGTGAGCTTATAGTGCTTCCATGCCGAGT
>JAJWXI010000016.1 GCA_021641225.1 Collinsella aerofaciens
CCGCTAGCGTCTTTATGTCCGCTTACCTGCGGGAGGCCCCTATATATCGTCCCGTGCTCAAACATTCTCGCGGGGCGCTCGCATCCCTCTCGCCCACCTCTCACACATATCATTCCATGCTCAAACATTCTCGCTTCGCTTCGCTCGCTGCGAAACTGCGCGTGGAACGATATGTGTGAGAGGTGGGCGGGCGGCTACTCGCTTGAAACAAAATTATCTTGCTGGTTAGCCGGTGCGACAAAGGAACAATCGCTTTGTCGCACCGGCTAACTATTATTAGATATTTTGTTTCCACCTTCGCAGGCTCTAACTGGGGCGAACCCGGCGTAGCCGCTAGCAAGTAAACGTAGCTCACCTGTGGGAGAGCCCTATATATCGTCCCGCGCGCAGTTTCGCAGCAACGCGAGAATGTTTGAGCACGGGATGATATATAGGGCTCCCCCACAGGTGAGCAAACGTAAGAGGCTATGCGACTAGGCCACGCCGCTGGAGCCGAAGCCTCCTTTGCCTCGGTCGGTTTCGTCTAGTTCTTCTACTTCTACGAGATTGACCGTAGGGACTTCTTGGATGACGAGTTGGGCTATGCGGTCGCCTTTGTTGATTTGGATGTCGTTGGTGGGATCCAGGTTGATGAGGATAACCTTGAGTTCCCCTCGGTAGTGGGCGTCGATGAGGCCCGGCGTATTGACTATAGACAGGCCCTGCTTGATGGCCAAGCCGCTGCGGGGCTGGACGAAGCCGGCGTAGCCATCGGGCAGGGCGATGGCCAGCCCCGTAGAGACCAGACGGCGTTCGAGGGGCTTCAGGACGCAGTCCTCGTTGGAGCGCAAATCCAAGCCGGCATCAGTGGGATGGGCGTATTTGGGAAGCTCAACGGTGGGATCGAGACGCTTTATGTTGACGGTAATGTTGGACATGGAATCACCTTAGCTTGTCGAGCTCTTGCAGAAACTCATCGACGTCTTTGAAATCGCGGTAGACCGAGGCAAAGCGGATGTACGCCACCTTGTCGATCTTGGCCAAGCGCTTGAGCACCATGTCACCCAACTCATGGGACGTGACGGCCGTCAGTGTGCGAGAGCGCAGCTCGACCTCGATGTCGTCGATAATCTCATTGAGCTTCTTAGTGTCGATATCGCGCTTGATGGTGGCGCGCATCAAGCCGACGAGCAGCTTATTGCGATCGAACCGCTGCTTGGTTCCGTCTGACTTAATGACCTCGATTGGGTCTTCGCATCGCTCGAACGTTGTAAAGCGATAGTTACACGAGCAACATTCGCGACGGCGCTTAATGGTGTTATTTGACTCCTGCATACGAGAATCAACGACGCGGGTATGTGCCTTGCCGCATTTGGGACAGCGCATGGTACCTCCTCTTAAACGATAACAAGGGTACCATGCGCAGCGCGATAATGATTACGAACGAGCAGGAACCTTAAGATGCGCACCGGCGGCGAGCGAACCATGCTCCAGATGATTGACGTTACGGATCATGTCGGAAGTCTCTTGCGTGGAAAGGCCTTCGATTGGATATTCCTCGGCAAGCGACCAAAGAGAATCGCCAGTCTGAACGCGAATGGTCTCGTAAGTAATGTTGGAAACGGACTCGGCATACGCGGCGTGACGAGCGCTAAAGACCGAAGTAGCGAGGACAAAGAAGAGCGTAAGCGCAACGGCGACGGCGACAATCGTCGGAACCTTCAGGGCAACGCGGGCCGGCGCGACTACAGCCTGCTGATTGCGAGCAGGCTGTACGGTCAAAGGGTGAATGCCGGAGCGGCCACCCTGAACAACCGTAAAAGTGGGTTCTGCAGGCGTCTCGAGCTTAAGGGCGAGGTTTCCCTGGACCATATTCGTTGCGTTCATCATGTTCTCCTCTCGCGTGTTTTGCTGAGAACAGTTTTATCAAGCCGCGCGGACAAAAATGTCTAGCGCGAGAACGAATGTTCGGTTATTATTATCTTCGAACAGTTGTTCCTGTCAAGCAAAATTCGAACATTTGTTTGACATGGGTAGAGAGGATGCCCTGATGGCTCGCAAAATTACCAAGCGTCAGCAGCAAATTTACGACTTCATCAAGGAATATCAGCAGGAGAAGGGTTATCCGCCCAGCGTGCGCGAGATGGCTTCTGCCGTGGGCCTTTCCTCCCCAAGCACCGTGCACGCCCATCTCTCTGCCCTGGAGGCGCGCGGGCTGCTCAAGCGCGATGCCACCAAGCCGCGTGCCCTGGAACTCTTTAACGAGGACGGTTCCTCTGTCTCAATTTCTAAATCTGACGAGCCCACCGCACCTCGCGGAACGGTCTCGCTACCGCTCGTTGGTCGCGTCGCGGCTGGGATCCCCATTCTGGCCGAGCAGAATATCGAAGACACGTTTACTATCCCGACCGAAATCGCCACTGATCAGGGTTCCTTTATCCTTGAGGTGCATGGGAGCTCAATGATCAATGTCGGCATCTTCAATGGCGATTACATCATCGTCCGTGAACAAAAGAGTGCCATGAACGGCGAAATTGTCGTGGCCATGATTGATGGTTCGGCGACCGTCAAGACGTTCTACAAGGAGCAGGGGCGTGTGCGCTTGCAGCCCGAGAACGACACCATGGAACCTATCTATGCAACGAATCCCGTTATCCTGGGCAAAGTCGTCGGCTTGATGCGCCGGTTCTCGTAATGCAAAAACGCATAACCATATTTGATACCGTCCGCGGGTTTACGATGATTTCTATGGCAGGTTTTCACGCTTGCTATGATCTCGCCTACCTGTACGGCTGGGATATGCCCTGGTTTACCCAGTCAGCCTTTCAAGACATCTGGCGCGCCAGCATCAGCTGGGTATTTTTGTTTATCGCCGGTTGGATGTGCACCCTTTCGCGCAACAATGTCAAACGTGCCGCCAAATACGCCTTAGCAGCACTCGTTGTCTGGTTGGCAACAACACTTGTCTCAGTCGACGATTCGGTTAATTTTGGCATCATCTACTGCATGGCCGCATGCACCGGCATCGTGGCGTTGACCGATCCCGTCCTTAAGAAGATAACGGCGAGATGGGGCATGCCCCTATGCCTTATGTTGTTCGCAATCACCTGGAGCATCCCCAAAACGATATACCCTGTCCCCTACCTGGCGTGGCTGGGATTTCCGAGCCCTGGGTTTATCTCAGGTGATTACTACCCCATCATCCCGTTTATCTTTATGTATCTTGCAGGATACTTCGCCGCACACATAGCGCAGGGAATCGATAAGACCGTCCCTAGCTGGGCCTACGCCAACCCCCTGCCGGCGCTCGCCAGCCTTGGACGTCACGCTCTCCCCTTTTATCTGCTGCATCAGCCCATCATTCTGGGCATTTTGGAGCTCGTCTACTCGGTGCGATAACGCTCGAGCCGCGGTGCAATACGAGCCGGCAACTTCGCCACAATGCGAACGCCGTCCTCGAGATATTCCTCATGCAGAAGGGTTCCCTGCTCATGCACCAGCGTGATGAGAGCGCCCTCACGATACGGGATATCAGCGGAGAGCAACACATCGGTGGCAGCTGCCTCGCGAGCAATCCGGTCGACGAGATCGTCGAGCCCCTCGCCCGTTTGGGCCGAGAACAGAACGGCCTCCGGATAGCGACGACGGAAACTCAATCGATCGACGCTATCGAGAAGATCGATTTTATTGAATACGGTCAGCGTTAAACGCTCTCCGGCGCCGATCTCATCAAGCACGCGGTCGACAGCCTCCAGCTGCCGCTCATAGTCCTCGTCAGACGCATCTACGACTTTGAGAATTAGATCGGCACCCAAAACCTCGGACAGCGTCGATTTAAAGGCATCGACCAGACCATGGGGCAGCTTTTGAATAAAGCCGACGGTATCGGTAATCGTCATGCCGCGACCGCCGGGCAGACGATACGAACGCGTCGTCGGGTCGAGCGTAGCAAACAGCTTGTCCTGCGAAAGTACCGTAGAGCCGGTCAGACGATTGAGTAACGTCGATTTACCGGCATTGGTATAACCGGCTAACGCGACGCGAAACGCCGGGGACTCAATGCGACTCTTGGATTGAACATCGCGACGCTGTTCAACCTGCTTGAGCTCACGACGAAGCGCAGCGATCTTATTACGAATGAGGCGACGGTCGACCTCGAGCTGACTTTCGCCCTGACCAAAACGTGAGCCGATGCCGCCGCGCGTCTGCTCCTTAGCGAGATGGCTCCACATGCCACGCAGGCGAGGCAACAAATATTGAAGCTGTGCCAGCTGTACCTGCAGGCGTCCCTCACGCGTCTGAGCATGCAGGCCAAAGATATCCAGGATCAGTGCAGTACGATCGATAATCTTTACCGGCTCGCCCACGGCTTTCTCCAAATAGGATTGCTGCGAGGGGGTCAGGTCGTCGTCAAAAATAACGACATCGGCATCCATGCGATGCACCAGGCCGCACAGCTCTTCAACCTTACCGGAACCGATAAACGATTTAGGATACGGCTTTACCAAACGCTGCGACAAGCGTGCCACGCACTGGGCACCAGCTGTGTGGGCAAGACGCTCCAGCTCATCAAGCGAGCGATCGAGCGGCCATGCATTGTCGCGCCACTCAACACCAACTAAAATGGCACGCTCGGGCTCGGGTGCCGTGGGAACAAGGGGGAAACGGGGCATTAGGCAGCCTCAATACGATGCAGGATATCCTCAACGACCTCATCGATCGTACATTCATCCATATCAAACCACACGATACGGTCATCGCGCTTAAACCACGAAAGCTGACGCTTGGCATAACGACGCGAACGCATCTTAATGAGTTCGCGAGCCTCATCCATGCTCATCACGCCATTGAAAGCATCAATGATCTCTTTATAGCCAATTGCCTGCATCGACGTCAGGGCATCTCCCAGCCCCTGGCCCATAAGACCGCGGACCTCATCGACAAGACCCTGCTCAAACATCAGATCGACGCGCTGGTTAATGCGCTCGTAGAGCACCTCGCGATTACGCGTCAGACCAAACCATAGGGCATGATAATGCTCGTGCGGAACACTAAACTGCGACTTTTGCTGCGCATAGGAGACGCCATCATCATGCATCTCGAGCGCACGAATCACACGGCGCACGTTATGGGGATGAATAACAGCAGCCGATTCTGGATCGCGCTCGGCAAGCAAGGCATGCAGTTCTTCCTCGCCAATACGCTCGGCAAGCTCCTGATAGCCCGCACGACGATCGTCCTCAAGCTCACCCGAGGGAAAGTCCATCTCATCGAGGGCGGCCTTGAGATACAGACCCGTACCTCCGCAAAAAACCGGCAGGCAACCCGAACCAAGGAGACGTTCAACATGCGCGCGAGCGTCGGCCTGATAAAGCGCAGCAGAATATGCCACACCCGGCTCTACAATGTCGACGAGACGCAGCGGCGCCGTGCACTCATCGGGCACCATCTTTGCGGTACCGATGTCCATGCCGCGATAGATTTGCATCGCATCGCACGACAGCACTTCGGACGAAAGACGGGCTGCCAAACGGTCGGCAACATCACTCTTACCAACCGCCGTCGGACCGACGATCGCAACGGCGGAAAGACCTGCCCCGGGAGAAACCATTAGCGCGGCTCGCCCACAACGGAGCCGGACAAATACCAGGTCTTGGCAACGTCAACGTCAACATCAACGATCTTACCAACAAGCTGATCGATGCTGTAACCCTCGGGGATAGGCGCATGCACGGTCTGATTCTTGGGACTCTTGCCCAGCAGGACCGCGTCGTTCTTTTTACTCGTTCCCTCAATGAGCGCCGGAACCACAGTATGAAGCTCACCCTGGTTATACTCGTGTGCCGTGGTCTCGATAACCTTAACCAGACGGTTGAAACGCTCGAGAATAACCTCATGCGGCGTAGGATCGTCAATCTCGGCGGCCGGGGTACCGGCGCGCTTGGAATAGATGAAGGTATAGGCCTGAGCATAGCGGACCGTCTCGGCAAGTGAGAGCGTCTGCTCAAAGTCTTCTTCAGTCTCACCCGGGAAGCCAACGATAATGTCGGTCGAGAGCGCGATATCGGGCATGCGGTTGCGAATGCGATCGACAAGGCCCAGATAGTCCTCGCGTGTATAACGGCGATTCATCTCTTTGAGGATCCGCGTCGAACCTGACTGGACGGCCAAGTGCAGCTGCGGCATAACGGCAGGCGTCTCGGCCATGGCGTCGATGGTCTCGGGCAACAGGTCCTTGGGATGCGAAGACGTAAAGAAGATGCGCTCCACGCCCGTATCGCCCACGGCACGCAGCAGATCGGCAAAACGCGGCTTGCCAAACAGATCGCGACCATATGAGTTAACGTTTTGGCCCAGCAGCGTAATCTCACGCACGCCCTGGCGCACCAAACCGGTCACCTCGTCGACAATCTCCTCAAAGGGGCGGCTCTTTTCGCGACCGCGCACGTACGGCACGATGCAATAGGTGCAGAAATTATTGCAGCCCGTCATGATGGGCACCCAGGCGTGATACTGAGTCTCGCGATGCCACGGCATGCTCATGGCATCCGTATCCTCATGCTCATTGGTGCGGATATGACGCTTACCATCAAGGAACGCCTCGGCAATGAGCTCGGCCACATGTGCAATGGAATGCGTGCCAAAGATGACATTGACGTTATCGACGTTGGTGAGCAGGCCCTCGCCATCGCGCTGCGCGATGCAACCGCCAACGGCAACCACGCGCTTGCCCGAAGGCGAAGGCGGCAGGCTTTTGCAGGAATTGCACTGACCGTACAGGCGGGTATCGGCGGCCTCGCGCACGCAGCACGTCATGAAGACAACGATATCGGCATGCGCGGGATCGAGCGCCATGAGGCAGCCATACGAATCAAGCAGACCGCTCACACGCTCGGAGTCGTGCTGATTCATCTGGCAGCCAAAGATGCGGATAAAGTAGGTTTTACCGGCAAGAATATCGCGTACGGAACGCTGGTCCATGTGCATAAGTCCTAACGATGGGGAGCGAAACAAGGCAAGCAGAAGCTATGCCACAGGCTTAACATCATCCATGACGACGTTATCCATAGCAGCTCGATTGATCTGGTGAACGTAGATAGAAAGGCGGATGGCCGTGCGCGACTCCCCGTTAATGAGGATGTCGGAGAACACGGGCGCGCAGGAAATATCAAAACCGGTTGGAATCAAAAAACCGCGCGCGATAGCAACGGCCTTAATGGCCTGGTTGACGGCACCGGCGCCGACACACTGGATGTTGACGGGCACACCATCCTTGACCATGCCGGCGATGGCGCCGGCAACGGACGCGGGCGATGATTTGCTTGATACCTTCAGGCAATCCATGAAGAAACTCCTGCATTTAAAAGTACGTTTTAACTGCAATAACTGTATCGTACCGAGTGGACTCGGTAAAGGCACTATTCCTCTTTGGCAAGATCAAAGGTCACGGTGATTCGATCACGCGAAACACGGATCTTTGGGTCGCCGCAAAGGTTGAGATAGTACCGGGCGGCAAGGTCATTAAAGTCTCGTTCCACAGCGCGCGAAAACTGTGCCATGTCATCCTTGGCAATACGTAGCCCGCGACGATCCTTCGCGAGATCGACAGGAGCCGGCGCATGCGAGGACGAATCACGCTCGCGCAGCAGACGCGCGGTCACACCGCGAACGGGCTTAATCTGCCCTGCCAAAATGCGATGGGCCGTGCGCTCGGACATCTCAAGACCCAAACCCGAACAAATACGGATAAAGTCCTCGGCATCAGAAGCAAGGCCTAAACGATCGACAACCGGAAGCTCACTCTCGTCATCAATGAACAGGAGACGAGACGTATCGAGCCGACTTGACGCTTGAGCATAAAGGGTCGCGGCAATCTCAGACGGAGAACCAAGATAGACATCGCAACCACGCAACTCCTCGAGCGCAAACTCACAAGCAGCGCGAATAATATTATGTGGGCCGCGAGCGCAGACATAACGTCCGTCCTCATCCTTGACGGCCTGGGGCCAGCTGGACTGATCGGCACGCTCACTGAGGCGGTCGGCCGCAACGCTCACCTTGAAGGCTGAACCAAGATCGACGCCGGACGTGACCACACGGGCCTCGTCGGTGTTCTGCTTGATCGAAAACAATGCCATGCCACGACCGTGAACGCCCCAACGGTCCATCTTCATGCTCTCGAGCTTGGAGGTAACGCGGGCATCAAAGATTCGCTCTTGCATATCCTGCGGAACGCCAGAACCGTTATCCAGAAAGACAAGCGTGCGGACGCCATCTTCCTTGGTCGTGGCGAGATAGACCTTGTCGGCGCCGGCATCGCGAGCATTACGGAGCATTTCGATGACGATGTCCTCGACATGCTGAATGTCGTGCTTAGCCTGGCGCCGCTCGGCCTCCGAAACGCGGAGGCGGACATACCCCTCGCCAAGGTTCTCCTCGACGCAAAGGTTGCCCTCCCCCGACATCGACGCGATAAATGAGATGAGCTCGTTCGCGTCGCTCATGTTATTTAGCGATATCGACAGCGCGGCTCTCGCGAATCACGACGACGCGCACCTGACCGGGATACTCCATCTCTTCCTCGATCTGATGGGCGATATCGTGAGCCAGAACCGTGGACTGGGCATCGGAAATCTTGTCCGGCTGGACCATGACGTGGACCTCGCGACCGGCCTGCATGGCATAGGTACGTTCGACGCCGTCATGAGAGTTGGCGATCTCCTCGAGCTTCTCAAGACGCTTGATGTAGTTCTCGGCAGACTCGCGACGGGCACCGGGGCGAGAGGCAGAGACAGCATCGGCGGCCTGCACCAGGACATCGAGCACCGTGTTGGGGTCGACATCGGCATGGTGAGCCTCAATAGCGTGGACGATAACGGGCTTCTCGCCATAACGGCGGGCAAGCTCGGCGCCGATGACGGCATGCGGGCCCTCGACGTCGTGGTCGATTGCCTTGCCCAGGTCATGAAGCAGGCCGGCGCGCTTGGCGGTCACAACGTCCAGGCCAAGCTCGGAAGCCATCACGCCGCACAGATCAGAGACCTCGAGGGAATGCTGAAGCACGTTCTGACCAAACGAGGTACGGTAGCGCAGGGCACCAAGGGTCTTGACGATCTCGGGGTGCAGGTCGTGGATGCCGGTATCGAAGGCAGCCTGCTCGCCAGCCTCGCGCACGCGCTGCTGAACCAGGTCGGCGGCCTTGTGATACATCTCCTCGATACGGGCAGGGTGAATGCGGCCGTCGGCGATGAGGTTCTCGAGGGCGACACGGGCGGTCTCACGACGGACCGGGTCGAAGCTCGAAAGAACGACGGTCTCGGGCGTGTCGTCGATCACGAGGTTGACGCCGGAAACCTGCTCGAAGGTCCGGATGTTGCGACCCTCGCGACCGATGATACGGCCTTTGAGGTCATCAGAGGGAATGTGCACGGAGGTAACGGTGACCTCGGCAGTGTGGTCGGCAGCGCAGCGCTGAATCGCCAGAGACAGAATCTCCTGGGCGGTCTTGTGGCACTCGGCGCGAACCTGCTGCTCGGACTCGCGAATGATCGTGGCGGCCTCGTGGGTGACCTCGCCGCGAACCTTATCGAGGAGCTCCTTGTGGGCGTCCTCGCGGGTAAGGTCGGCGATACGCTCGAGCTCGGAGGTCTGCTTTGCGCAGAGCTCCTCGAGCTCACGGGAGCGCTTCTCGACCTGACCGGCCTGGCTGGACAGCTGATGCTCGCGCTTGTCGAGAGCGTCGTTGCGGCGATCAAGGGATTCCTCGCGCTGCATCACGCGGTTCTCGAGCGTACGAATCTCGTTCTTACGCTGCTTGTCCTCGGCCTCAGCGGCCTGCTTGTTCTTGATGATCTCCTCTTTAGCCTCGAGCAGAGCCTCTTTTTTGAGGGTCTCGGCCTGACGCTTAGCATCACCGATCAGGGACTCAGCCTGTGCGTGTGCCGACTGGATTTTTTCGTCGGCCTCGTGAAGACTACCCTGCTTGGCGGTGCGCATGTAGGCAATGGCGGCGATGGCACCCAAAACGATGCCAACGAGCGCTGCGATGATAGGCATGCTCACTCCTTTTTATGGATTCGTTACACAACAAAGCGAACCGTCCTTACGAACGGCTCGCGACATTTGAGTAATATGGGCGCAGCTTATGCGGGTCGGATACAGATAAACATATAAACAAACTCATCACAGATGAGCACATATCACAAAGCAAATGACAGTGTTTATCGTACGTTGAACCACAACAACTGTCAAATAAATGGCCCCAGCACGGCGGCTAAAACGCGGTGAACGGCAGGGCCACAAAACGCATACGCCTAAACCGCACATTCCTCACGTTCGGCATCGAGACGTGCCTTAACGGCATCGGCGGCGATGTGATACGAGAAGCCCTTGCCCATCAAAAACCGAACCAGTTTTTCGAATCCGCGCGTCTCTGGAACACGCCGCTTGGCGAGCAGGGCTGACGCACGCGCCAAATCGTCTTCGACGGCAAAATAATCCTCGGGATAACCGGGAATGTCATCGAGCACGACATGACGGCGCTTGAGCTCGGTCTCGATTTTACGCTGTCCCCAACCGCGCCGCTTGCGTTCCTCGATAAAGTACGAGCAAAAGCGGTTCTCGTCTAAAAAGCGATACTCGGTGGCGCGCTCGACGGCGAAATCGATCGCGGGCTGGCGAAAGCCGTAGCGAGCCAGCTTGTCACGGACCTCACCCGTCGCATGGTCGCGTCGCGATAGCATCTCGGTCACCATGGTAAGTGCACATTTACGCTCGATGAGCTGCACCGCTTCACGAAAGTTATCCCAATCACAGGGAAGATCGGGGCGATTTTTGACATACAGGCGCGCGACCCGCACGGGAATCCAAATGGACCGCTCAAAACCGCCCTCAAGCTCACAATCGATATGTGCGCAAGGCTTTTTGGACGCATACCCGCTCGAGAACGAGGAGGCCGCCTTCTTATCGGGAAAGACGACCGTGGCCTCAGTCACCGTATACGACATGAGCGTAACCGCTACTCGTCGTCATCATCGAGCATGGCGGAACCATCGATGGCATAAAGCTCGTCAAACTCCTCAGGCGCAGGCTGATCGGTCAGCTCGACCTCGGACGGAGCATCGTCATCAAACTCAAGCCCGCAGGCAAGGCGGACCTTATGCTCAATCTCGTCGGCGCAATCGGGGTGTTCGCGCAGGAACGCCTTGGCGGCCTCGCGACCGTTGCCGAGCTTGTCCTCGCCATAGGCAAACCAGGAGCCCATCTTCTTGCAAATGCCGCACTCGACAGCCATGTCCAGAATCGAGCCCTCCTTAGAGATGCCCGTACCGTACATAATGTCGAACTCAGCAGAACGGAACGGAGCTGCCACCTTGTTCTTAACGACCTTGGCGCGCACGCGGTTACCGATAACCTCATCCTTAAGCTTAATGCTGTCGATGCGGCGAATGTCGATACGCACCGAAGAGAAGAACTTAAGGGCGCGGCCGCCCGTCGTGGTCTCGGGGTTGCCGAACATGACGCCGATCTTCTCTCGCAGCTGGTTAATGAAGATGCATGTCGTGTTGGACTTGGACAGCGAGCCGGCGAGCTTGCGGAGCGCCTGACTCATCAGACGAGCTTGCAATCCGACCGTGGTATCGCCGATCTCTCCCTCGATCTCGGCACGCGGGGTCAGCGCGGCGACGGAGTCGACGACGATGGCATCGATGGCGCCGGAACGCACGAGCATGTCAACAATCTCGAGCGCCTGCTCACCCGTATCAGGCTGGGAAATCAGTACCTCGTCGATATCCACGCCAATGCGCGCGGCATACGTGGGATCGAGCGCGTGCTCGGCATCGATAAATGCCACCACGCCACCCATTGCCTGGGCTTCGGCCAGGATCTCGAGCGAAAGCGTCGTCTTACCGGAGGACTCAGGACCGTAAATCTCGACGATACGGCCGCGCGGCACACCGCCGATACCCAGAGCGGCATCGAGTGCCAGAGCGCCCGTGGGGATGGCCTCAACCTCAAGCTCGGGGCCGCCGTCACCATACCTCATGATGGAGCCTTGACCGAACTTCTTCTCGATCTCGGCCTTGGTGGTGGCGATCATCTCATCGCGCTCTTTACCCGTCGTGCGAGCATGAACGGTACGTACGGGACCTGAATTCTTGGCCATGAATAGCCCTCCTCTTAACAACCTGCATCGATAATAAACGAACGGCTGTTCGTGGTCAACCGTTCAGGCCAATCATATGCAGGCAGTCTTTCCAAAACCCAACCAAACGCCGACCAAACACTGACCAAATGCTTGACCACAAAGGGGCAAATAAGAACAAGAAAGGCAAAAATACACCTATGACCAGCGCAAACGCAAAATTCGTCAGGGGTCCCTATCTCCACAATTAAGGGGCCCGAAGGCCCCTTAAAACACGTCTATTCCATAGAGTTGAGCACAAGGGCAATGCGTCCCAATGCCTCCGCGACCGCATGGGCACGAACACACGAACGGTCGCCCTCATAGTGGCAGCGCACAGAGTCCACGACCGGCACTTCCCCATCAGCCGCGCGATACGCCCAGCCAATATAGAAAGTGCCAGCCGGATCGTCCTCAGTGCCGCCGCCGGGGCCGGCATAACCCGTTGCGCTCACTGCAATATCGCTCTGGTACAGCTCCAGCGAACCCGCCGCCATCTCGCGCGCGGTCTGATGCGACACCGCGGTATAGCGGTCGAGCGTCTCCTGATCAACACCCAAAACGCGATGCTTGATCTCATCGCAGTAGGTCACCGCACCGCCACGCAGCACCACCGAGGCGCCCGGGATATCGGCAATCGTCGAGGCGATCATACCTGCTGTCAGCGACTCAGCCGTCGAAACCGTCACGCCCCGAGCGCTCGCGCGCTCGACAATATGACGCGCCAGCTCCTCGTTATGTGCGGAAATCTGATCAAAAGAGTCCGTCATACCCACCAGAACCTAGATCGAAAAGACGATCTTGCGGCAGTTCCAGAAGTATTGGGCGCCCGAGATAACGGTCAGGACAACGGCAACGGCGTACAGGAAGCGCGACACCGAGTAGATGCCGAGCGTCAGCGCCAGCGGGCCAAGGTGCAAGCCGGCCATCGCAAAGACGCACAGGTAACCGCAGATGGAGACCATCGTGGTCGCCGTCTTGTACTTGCCAAGCTTATCGGCGGCAACGACCACGCCGGCGGCACTCGCAACCATGCGCAGGGCGCTTACCAACAGCTCGCGGAACAAGATGATGAACACGGACCAAACCGTCACGGTGCCAAAGTCCAAGAACAGCAGCAAGGCCGAGAACACGAGCAGCTTATCGGCGATGGGGTCCAAGAACTTACCGAAATCGGTAATCTCGTTGCGCGAGCGCGCCAGGTAGCCGTCGACCTTATCGGTGCACGACAGGATCACATACAGAATGAAGGCAGCGGCGGCGAGCGGGCCGTCGAAGGTGCTCCAATCTGTACCGGCAACACTCGTGTGAGAAAGCGCCGACACGATCATGAACACCGGGATAAA
Source organism: Collinsella aerofaciens (assembly GCA_021641225.1). Taxonomy (GTDB): domain Bacteria; phylum Actinomycetota; class Coriobacteriia; order Coriobacteriales; family Coriobacteriaceae; genus Collinsella; species Collinsella aerofaciens_AJ. Next base: position 13,510 of record JAJWXI010000016.1, read on the forward strand.
GACGATGCGAACGCACGTCACGATGTTGGCGGGCGTCCAAACACTCGTCAGTTCCTTATTGCTCTCGTTTGCCACGACGCTCTCCTACTCCACAACATGGCCGATAAGCTCATAGCAGAAGCTATCGGTAAACTCGACCGTCAGAATATCGCCCACGGACGCCTCGCTGGCGTCCAAGTGCACCGCGCCATCGGAATCGGGCGCCTGGAACCAAGCATGGCCGATCAGCTCGGCGCCGTCCTCGGTCTCCTCGATGCCGTCGACGATCACCTGGGCGCGCTCGCCCACATGTGCGGCGGTGGCGGCAAAACCGAGCGACTCGGCCAGGTCCATGGCCTCCTGGGCGCGCTCGAGCTTGACCTCCTCATCGACCTGACCCTCCATCTTAGCGGCCAGGCTGCCCTCCTCCTGCGAGTAGGCAAAGACGCTCGTGTAGTCAAAGCCGACGGTGTCCATAAAGTCGATAAGGTCGCGGAACTCGTCGTCGGTCTCGGTCGGGAAGCCGACCATGGCCGTGGAACGGATCACGATGCCGGGGATACGCTCACGCAGATCGCGGAACAGGTCCTCGAGCTCCTGGCGCGAACCGGAGCGACGCATAGCCTTGAGGATGCGCGCGTCGCAGTGCTGCACGGGGATATCGATATAAGGCAGCACCTCGGGCGTATCGCGAATCGTATCGATAAGCTCGTCGGTCATGCCCTCGGGCTGCAGATAGAGCACGCGGACCCAGACGTTGTGCGGGCGCACGGACTCGGCGACGGCATGCAGCAGCTGCGCCAGATTGCGCGGCGAGCCATCGGTGACGTCTTCGTCGGCAAAGTCGGTGCCCCAAATACCCGTGTCCTGTCCGATCAGCACGATCTCGCGCACACCGCCGGCAACCAGGTCGCGTACCTCGGAGATAATGCTCTCGGCATTGCGCGAGTGATAACGACCGCGGATATACGGGATCATGCAGAAGCTGCAGAAGCGGTTGCAACCATCGGAAATCTTGACGTAAGCAACGGCGCCCTCGACAGTGCGCTTGACTTGCGGAATATAGGCAGCGATCTCACGCTCGACACCCAGCACGCCATCGATGACCGCCACGATGCCGTCCTCCTCGTCGGCCTTCACAAAGGCAGCGACCTCGGGCAGCTCGTCAGGCAGGTCGTCGCCATAGCGCGACGGCACACAGCCGCACATGACGATGGGACAAGAACGAACGCCGTCCTGAACCTCGTTGGCGAGCTCGAGCGTGGTCTCGATGCTCTCGGACGTTGCGGAGGCGAGGAACGAGCATGTATTGACGATGGCGATATCGGCATCCTGTGGGTCGAATGCCTCCTCGTAGCCCGCGGCGGTCAAAAGAGAACGCATGCGGTCGGTGTCAACCTCGTTCTTAGCGCACCCGAGGGTGATGTAGAGCACGGAGCCCAACGGTGTATCCATGTTGGAGAGCAGTCCTTTCGAATGATATTAGCGGTAGTTGGTGAACTGCAGCGGCTGGCCGTAGTCCTGGTCGCGCAGGAACTGGATAACGGTCTGCAACGCGTCCTTCGAAGCAGAGGAAACACGCAGCTTCTCGGCCTCGATGGTCACCTTGACCTTGAGCTTTTGGTCCTTGATGTCCTTATTGATCTTCTTGGCGGTCGCCTGGTCGATACCCTCGACGATATGGCCGAGCACGCGCACGGTGCCGCCCGATGCCGCCTGCGGAGCATCCCACGAGACAGCCTTGAGGTCGATGCCGCGCTTGATGAGCTTGGAGCTCAGGACATCGATGATCTGCTTGGAGACAAAGTCGGCCGGGGCGTTGATCGTAAAGAGCTTGTCGCCCTTCGAAAGCTCGATCGTGGCGCCGGAATCCTTCAGGTCATAGCGCTGGGAAATCTCGCGCGTGGTCTGCTGGAAGGCGTTGTCGACCTCTTGCATGTTGACCTCGGACACGACGTCGAAGCTGGAATCTTTAGCCATGATGTTTCCTTTCGCGTACGAGCGGCTTAGTAGCTATCGTACGAATAGTCGGTAGAATCGGTGGGCGCCTGGCCGTCAGTTGCGGTATCGGCGCCATCCGTGGACTGGGCATCGGTGCCGTCGGTGGTGTCGGTACCATCGGTGGTGTCGGCACCATCAGAACTTTCACCATTCTCGGAATCAGTCGTCTCCTTCTTGGGAACGGTGATCGTCACGCGCGCCACGCCCGAGGTCTTGGTATCGTAACGGACCTTTTCGCCGTTCTTGGTAACGGTGACATCGGAAGGCTTAGACGTGGTGATCTCGATCGAGGACTCGGGCGTGTACTCCTGCTCAAAGGGGCCAGTCGCCTGAGCGCCATAGACCGACTTTCCGTCGACCTTGACCTCAATCCACGCGGTCTTTCCCTTGGCAACGGAGACCTTAACCTTTGTGACCTCGTTCTCTTCCTTCTTGGCCGTCGTCTTGGCGGCGTCCGAATCAGTCGACTCATCCGTCGCCTCATCGGTGTCTTCGTCCTCGTCGACCGTTTCGGTCTTCTTAGAAGACTTCTTGGTCGTCGTCTTGGTAACAGCGGGCGTCTCGGGCGTGGTCTCGGGCGTCGAAGATGCGCAGCCGCGCAGAAGTACCACGATGAGCACGATCAGCAGCAACGCCACGGCACCGATACCGGCGTAGACGATACGCGGATCGAGCCCGTTGTTTTGAGGAGCACGGGAACCGCCGCGTCCACGACTGGAACTGCTGCGGCCGCCTCCCTGAGGCATACGGCCACGATTGCTATCGGAACGGCCGCAATAGCCACCCTGGCCCTGAAGGCTGCGCTGACCCGAGCGGGGCGCAAGTTCACCGCGGCCTTGATAGCCACGCTGGCCCGCACGCGGAGCGGAAGAGCGCTGGCCATACGGCTGTGGTTGAGAGCGAAGACGCGGCGTCACCTGCGTGGTATCGGCGTCCGCATAGCCGCCGCGAGCACGTCCGGTGGAGATACCACGGTGACCGCGATCGGAATAGCCGCCGTCGCCGTAGCCGGCACGAGGGTCACGCGCCACGCCGCGGGCAGCGGGAAGTGCACGGTCCTCGGGCATCGGCGTACTGCGGAACCGGTCACGCTGCGAGCGAATCTCCTCGCCCGAACCCGTCTCGGTAATATAACCGGCCTGCTGAGGACGCTGTCCATAGCGAGTCGAACGACCGCCCTGAACCATCAGGAAGCGCCCGTTATCGACAGAGGAACGCGAATTGACGTAGCCGGCGGCGTCCTGGAAACGACCGCCCTGCTGCGACGTCTCGCGCTCGTATGCCATCAGCTCGTCAAAGTAGGCATTGACGACCTCGCGCGGATTGAGGCCCAAAAAGCGAGCATAGCTCGAAATCATGCCCTGCGCATAGCCGCGCGGCGGCATCGAAGCAAAGTTACCGGTCTCGAAAAACTCGATGATCTGCGGCCTGATTTTGATGGTGTTGGCGACCTGCTGAATGGAAAGGCCCATTCGGCGACGCTGCTCGAGCAGCATGTCACCAAAGCGTGCAGCCATCAGAATCCTCCAAACTCACGATCTTCACGTGCCATCTCGGCGTCGACAGATTCCAGCGCGGCAAGCCCCTCCTCGTCCAACAGGACCTCGCGCGGCTTGGAACCGTCGGGCGGGCCGACGACACCCTTTTCTTCCAGCATGTCCATAATACGCCCGGCACGCGCATAGCCAACCTTCAGGCGGCGTTGCAGGCCAGATGTGGAGCCCAGCTGCGATTCCACCACAATATGGGCGGCTTCCCAAATGAGCGGATCATCGTCTTGCGGCTCGGCGACTCCGGTGCGGACAATGCCGCCGCCACCAGCCATGGACATGGAAGCGGGCGCCACGGCGGACAGAATCTCCTCGTGGTAGTCGGGCTCGCTCTGCGACTTGACGAACTCGACAATCTCGTTGATTTCATCGTCCGAGACAAAGCAGCCCTGGATACGGCGGGGCTTGCCCCAGTCGACCTTGGAGAACAGCATGTCGCCCAAACCGGTGAGCTTCTCGGCACCCATCTGGTCGATGATGACGCGCGAGTCGATGCCCGTGGCTACGTTAAAGGCGATGCGGTTGGTGATGTTGGCCTTGATAAGGCCCGTCACCACGTTGGAGCTGGGGCGCTGCGTGGCAACGATAAGGTGAATACCGGCGGCACGGCCCAGCTGTGCAATACGCACGATCGAGGCCTCGACATCCTTACCGGCGACCATCATCAGGTCAGAGAGCTCGTCAATGATAATGACCAGGTAGGGCATCTTTTGCGGCGGGTTGTCGTAATGCTCAAACTCGCCGGCGGCCTGCTTTTCGTTATAGGTCGAAATCTTACGGACGTTGAGACGCTCGAAGACCTTCAGGCGGCGCTCCATTTCGGACACGGCCCACTGCAGGGCGCTCGCGGCCTGCTTGGGCTCGGTCACCACGGGCACATAGAGATGCGGCAGACCGTTATAGCCCGCAAGCTCGACGCGCTTGGGGTCGACCATGATCAGGCGAACGTCCTCGGGAAGGGCGCGCATGAGCAAGGTCGTGATGATGGAATTGATCATCACCGACTTACCAGAACCGGTCGTACCGGCGATCAACAGGTGAGGCATCTTGGCGAGGTCGGCGACAACCGGCGTGCCCTCGGCGTCGCGGCCGATGGCGAGCTCGAGCGGACCGCCCTTCACATAGGGCAGCACGTCGCCCAGATTGACGTTCTGGCGCTTGCGGTTGGGAATCTCGATGCCCACGAGCGAGGTGCCGGGGATCGGGGCAAAGATACGCACCGACTGGGCAGCGAGCGAAAGCGCGATATCGTCCTCGAGGCTCGAGATTTTGCTCACACGCTCGCCCTCACCGGGCTGCAGTTTGAAGGTCGTCACCGTGGGGCCGGCGATCCAGCCGACCACGCGGGCACTGCGGCCAAACTCAAGCAAGGTGGATTGCAGCGACTCAGCGGTCTGCTCCAGCTCCTTGTCCGAAGACGCGGCGGAAGCCGACTGCGGGTTGGCATGCAGGATTTCGAGCGGCGGAAGCTTGAGGCCGTCCTCTTCTTCGCCCTCGTTATCTGCGGCGCCGTCGTCCACTCCCCCATCACGAGCCGCAGCCGATTCGATAGCACTCGTGGCAGGCGCACCGGCAACCTTGGGATGCTTCAGGAAGTCGGGAATCTGAGGTGCGGCCGAGACGGGATTCACGGCAAACGGCGGCTCGGACTCGTCGATCTTATCGGGGTCGTCTTCCATCGAAAGCTGGCCGGTTACCTGACCGCGCTTTGCATGGCGACGCGGCAGCAAAGTTGTCTTTGCGGTCTCAATCGGAGCCTCGTCGTCCTCGTCATCGCCCTCGGTGAGCTCAATCTCGCTATCGGACCAAGACGGGTCGGGCTCGCTCGTGTTGAGCTTGGGCGTGGCCTTGCCCTTCTTGGCATGGCGACGCGGCAGCAGCGTGGTCTTAGCGCGCTCGGCCTCCACGGCCTCGGACACGTCGACAAACGGGTCATCGTCCTCGTCGTCATCGTCCAAAACCGGGTCCACATCGTTGTCCATGACCGTGGTCACGGCAGCATCGGAGCCCTTTTGACGAAGAATGCTCAGGTGCGGACGGGCAACGCCGGGCACCGACAGGGCTTCGTCATCACCCCAAGGGCTGGCGTTGACATCGGCACGACGGCGTTCGGCAAAATCTGCCGCACGATCGCGGGCAGAGCGCAGCACACCGCCCACCGAAAATCCAATGATAACCAGGCCCACGACGACAAGCCCCAGCAAGACAACCATGGCGATAGGTTTACCCAGAGCGTTTTGCAAGGCACTTGCGATAAAGGCGCCAATGTAGCCACCCGACACGGAAAGGTTCTGCGGCGTAAACATAAGGTCGCACGAATCGCTCGTGCCCGGCACCATCAGCGAAAGAATGGAGACGACAGCGATAAAGACCACGGCGCCGCCCGCAACAGAGCGCACGTTGAGCGGCGAGTCCTCACCCAAAAAGAGCGTGGCGGCAAACAGCAAGATGACGATCGGCAGCACGTAGGCGCCCAGGCCAAAGCCCAGGTGATAGAACCCGGCAACAGCAGCCGTCACGGGCGCAGTTGCCGGTGAGATAATGGCAATGAAGGACGCGATCGCCAAAACGGCAATGACCACGCCGGCGATATCGCGATTGGCCGAAGGCTCGACCAAGGGCTCAAAATCGTCGAAGTCTGCCTCATGGCCCTTATTGGCACGCAGATGGGAACCGGCACCCTTAGCAGATGCCGGTTGGTTGTTGGCTTTATTGCCTTTGGCGTTTTGTGCAGATCCGCGCGCCAAACTAAACCTCCATGACGACCGGGATGATCATCGGACGGGTACGCGTACGGCTCCAAATGAAGTTGGAGAGCGAATCGCGCACGGCCTTGCGAATGGCATCGGAGCCGCTGCTGGTAAAGCTGAACTTGCCCTTCTCGATCGTCTTCATAATGGATGCGGAGGCATCCTCGGAGAACTGGTCGTCGATGGCAAACGAGACGCCGCGACCCGAGAACTCGATAGCCTCGATCTTCTTGTGCTTGAGCGAGACGATAGCAACGGCCGTGACCATACCGTCATTGGCGAGCTTCTGGCGATCGCGCAGGACGATGGGGTCGGTATCGCCGATGCGCAGACCGTCGACGTAGACGACGCCGGACTCGACGGGCGTGCCGCGCTTGACGATACCACCGCGCATCTCGAGCGTGTCGCCGTTATCGAGGATAAAGATATGATCGTCCTTGATGCCCATCTTGCGGGCCAGCTGGGCATGGGCGCGCAGATGCACGGCCTCACCGTGAACCGGCATAAAGTAGGTGGGCTTGGCCATGGCCATCAGGAGCTTGAGCTCCTCCTGGCTACCGTGACCGGAAACGTGAACGAGAGCGCGGTTCTTATCCCACACGTCGCAGCCGAGCTTGGCCAGGCTGTTGACGACCTGCTGGACGGCCTTCTCGTTGCCAGGAACGGGAGTTGCCGAGAGGATAACGGTATCGCCCTCGTGGATGGAGAGCGTCTTGTGCTCGCCATTGGCCATGCGGGACAGGGCCGACAGCGGCTCGCCCTGCGAACCAGTGCACATGACGACGATCTTGTCGTCAGGCAGGTTATCGATATCGAAGGCATCGATGATATCGGCATCATCGATGTTGAGATAACCGAGCTCGCGCGCCACGCGGGTGTTCGTGAGCATGGAGCGACCGGTCACAACGACCTTACGGCCGCACTTGCGGGCGGCATCGCAGATCTGCTGCAAACGATGGATGTGGCTCGAGAACGACGCGACGAACACGCGACCCGGGGCGTTCTTGATGGCGTGCAGCAGGTTGGGACCAACCTCGGCCTCGGACTTGGTAAAGCCGGGAACCGTGGCGTTGGTAGAGTCGGAAAGCAGCAGGTCGATGCCCTGCTTGGCAAAGCGGCTGATAGCGGCATAGTCGGGCGTGACGCCGTCGATGGGCGTCTG
>JAJWXI010000153.1 GCA_021641225.1 Collinsella aerofaciens
ACATCTACAACAAGGACGGCATTAAGCCCGAGTTCGTCATTTCCACCGAGCCCACCGACGGCGGTATCTATCGTGGTCACCGCGGCCGCATGGAGATCCGCGTCGACGTTCACGGCACCTCCTGCCACGGCTCCGCTCCCGACCGCGGCGACAACGCCATCTACAAGATGGCCGACATCATCGCCGACGTCCGCGCCCTCAACAACAACGGCTGCGACGAGTCGACCGACATCAAGGGCCTCGTCAAGATGCTCGACCCCAAGTACAACCCCGAGCACTTCGAGGACGCCCGCTTCCTGGGCCGCGGCACCTGCACCGTCAGCCAGATCTTCTACACCAGCCCCAGCCGCTGCGCTGTCGCTGACTCCTGCGCCATCTCCATCGACCGTCGTATGACCGCCGGCGAGACCTGGGAGTCCTGCCTGGACGAGATCCGCAACCTGCCGGCCGCCAAGAAGTACGGCGACGACGTGAAGGTCTCCATGTACATGTACGACCGTCCGTCCTGGACCGGCGAGGTCTACGAGACCGAGGCTTACTTCCCCACGTGGATCAACAAGGAGACCGCTCCGCACGTCAAGGCCCTCGTCGACGCCCACAAGGCCATGTTCGGTGACGAGCGCATCGGCTGCGAGCCCAGCATGGACAAGCGCACCGGTCGCCCGCTGTGCGACAAGTGGACCTTCTCCACGAACTGCGTCTCCATCCAGGGCCGCTACGGCATCCCCTGCGTCGGCTTTGGCCCGGGTGCCGAGTCTCAGGCTCACGCTCCCAACGAGGTCACCTACAAGGACGACCTGGTCACCGCTGCCGCCATGTATGTGGCTGCCCTGAACCTCTACGATCCGAGCCAGGCCGATGGCGACGCCACCGTGTTCCGCGCCGGTCTGACCAACAACAAGATCGATTAGTCCCATTCCTTGATCTTGTTGAGCCGGGGACCGCTCGTGTCCCCGGCATCCCCTGTTGACTTGGGGCCCGCGGTCGTTATCTCCCATGCTTCCTCAACGGTAGCGGGTCCTCGTCATAGCGCTCTGCATGTTCTAGCCACACGCGCATGCCGGAGCACATCTACTCATTGCAATCGTTTCATCTTTGGAAAGGATATTTACATGGACGCCAAGTTTACCGAGCTCGTCGAGCAGCTGAACGGCCTCGATTTTAAGGGCATGTACGGCAGCGACTTCCTGCACACCTGGGATAAGACCACCGATGAGCTCAAGGCGCTCTACATCGTCGCCGACGCCCTGCGCGAGCTGCGCGAGAACAACGTTTCGTCCAAGATCTTCGACTCGGGTCTGGCCGTCTCCCTGTTCCGCGACAACTCCACCCGTACGCGCTTCTCCTTCTCTAAGGCAGCCAACCTGCTCGGTCTTGAGCTGCAGGACCTGGACGAGAAGAAGTCCCAGATCGCTCACGGCGAGACCGTCCGCGAGACCGCTACCATGATCTCCTTCATGGCCGACGTCATCGGCATCCGCGACGACATGTACATCGGCAAGGGCGACGCCTACATGGCCGAGGTCTCCGAGTCCGTGCAGCAGGCCTACGAGGACGGCGTTCTGGATCACCGTCCCACGCTCATCTCCCTGCAGTCCGACTCCGACCACCCCACGCAGTCCTCTGCCGACATGCTCTACCTCATCAACGAGTTTGGCGGCCTCGAGAACCTCAAGGGCAAGAAGGTTGCCGTCACCTGGGCCTATTCGCCCTCTTACGGCAAGCCGCTGTCCTGCCCGCAGTCGCTGATCAGCCTGCTGCCCCGCTTTGGCATGGACGTCACCCTGGCTCACCCCGAGGGCTACGACCTCATGCCCGAGGTCGTCGAGCGCGCCAAGGGCTATGCCGCCGAGTCCGGCACCACCTTTAAGCAGGTCAACACCATGGCCGAGGCCTTCGAGGGCGCCGACATCGTAATCCCCAAGAGCTGGGCTCCGTTTGCCGCCATGGAGAAGCGCACCAACCTGTACGCCGAGGGCGACGACGCCGGCATCGCAGCGCTCGAGAAGGAGCTGCTCGCCCAGAACGCCACCCATCAGGATTGGTGCTCCACGACCGAGCTCATGGAGAAGACCGCCAACGGCCAGGACACCATCTTTATGCACCCGCTGCCCGCCGACATCTCCGGTGTCTCCTGCGAGCACGGCGAGGTCAACGCCGACGTCTTCGACATGCACCGCGTGGGCATGTACAAGGAGGCCAGCTACAAGCCGTACGCCATCGCAGCCATGATGTTCCTGCAGAAGGTTGCCGATCCCGCCGCTACCCTCAAGGCCCTCGACGAGCGCAACACCGCCCGTTGGTTCCAGGCCTAAAGCCGCGCTGAGGTAAGCCATGTAAAGGGGGCGCTCTGCCAACCGGCGGGGTGCCCCTTTTTGCATCGTGGGCGTGCGGGATAAGCGCTTTCGATGTAGATGCCCCGCGACGCGAGTTATGGGTACGATGGTTTCAGGGGAGGTATCGCCATGAAACTTGGTTGCGTCATTATGGCTTCGGGCGAGGGCAAGCGGTTTGGCTCTAACAAGATGCTTGCCGATATCTATGGCAAGCCGCTGATTGCCCGGACTATCGATTCGGTTCCCCGGGGCTTTGACGTCGTGGTTTCGACGCGTTGGCCCGAGGTCGCCCAGATTTGCGAGGACAAGCATTGCCCGTGCGTGCTGCACGATGGCAAGCTCAGGAGCGAAAGCGTCCGTGCGGGCCTTTCGTGGGGGGCGAGCCGCGGCTGGAAGGGTTGCCTCTTTTTGCCGGGCGACCAGCCGCTTGTGAGCGCGGATTCTTTTGAGGCTATGGTTCGTGCATTTGATGAGCGTGGCCGCAAGCATCCGGTGCGTCTTGCGTGCAATGGTGAGCCTTCGAGCCCGGTGCTCTTTCCGGCGGAACTGTTCGATGCACTTATGTGTCTTGAGGGCAAGGACGGTGGCGGTTCGATCCTCAGGGACCGTATCGACGTGGTGCTGGTCGAGGCGCGTGCCTACGAGCTGTGGGACGTCGATACCGCCAAGGGACAGCAACGCGTAACGGAGCATATCGCCGCCTGCTCGTATTTTGATCGCGTGGCCAACTGCATCAATCAATAAGGAGCAATAATGATCATCATCAAAAACGGCGCGCTCGTGACGCCACAGGGGCTTTGCCGCGCCGATCTTGCCATGGATGGCGATAAGATCGTGCAGATCGCAGCTGCGATTGAGCCGGCCGAGGGCGATACCGTCGAGGATGCCGCGGGCTGCTGGGTGTTCCCCGGCTTTATCGATGCCCACACGCACATGCAGTGCTGGACCGGCATGGATTGGACGGCCGATAGCTTTGAGACCGGCACGCGCGCGGCTGCCTGCGGCGGCACGACGACCATTGTGGACTACGCGACGGCCGATCGCGGCGTGACCATGCCCGATGCCTTGGTCGAGTGGCATCATCGCGCCGACGGCACCTGCACCGCCAACTATGCCTTCCATATGGCGCTTGCCGAGTGGAATGAGCGCAACCGCGCCGATCTTTCGGCCATGCGCGAGGCGGGCGTGTCGTCGTTTAAGACCTACTTTGCCTACGACCATCTGCGCCTGGACGATGCCGAGACACTCGAGGTGCTCGAGGAGCTCAAGCGTATTGGCGGCATACTGTGCGTGCATTGCGAGAACGGTACGCTGGTGAATGAGCTGCAGAGGCGCGTGTTTGAGCAGGGTATCCACGGGCCCGAGGGCCATGCGCTCAGCCGTCCGGACGTGTGCGAGGCCGAGGCCGTGAGCCGGCTGCTGTATCTGGCGCACTTGGCCGGGGATGCTCCGGTCAACGTGGTGCACCTTTCGACCAAGCTGGGGCTCGAGGCTATCCGTGCCGCCAAGGCGCGCGGGCAGAAGAATATCTATGTCGAGACCTGCCCTCAGTATCTGATGCTCGACGATACGTGCTACTTGGAGCAGGGCGAGGACGGCTTTGCGGGTGCCAAGTATGTGATGAGCCCGCCGTTGCGCCATGCCGGCGACCGTGCGGCTCTGCGCGAAGCACTTGTGGCCGGCGAGATCGATACCATCGCCACCGACCACTGCAGCTTTAACCTGCACGGACAAAAGGACCGCGGGCGCGACGACTTCCGCGCGATTCCCAACGGCGGGCCCGGTGTGGAGCATCGCCCCGTCGCGATTGCTACGAGCTTTGAGGGACAGCTGGGTCCTGAGGATCTGTGCCGCTTGATGAGCGAGAATCCGGCGCGCGTTTTTGGCATGTATCCGCGCAAGGGCTGTCTTGCCGAGGGCGCCGATGCCGACGTGTGCGTGTGGGATCCGTGCGCGCGTTGGACGATCAGCGCCGCGACGCAGCATCAGGCCGTGGACTACACGCCGCTCGAGGGCTTTGAGGCACATGGCCGCGCCAAGGCCGTGT
>JAJWXI010000154.1 GCA_021641225.1 Collinsella aerofaciens
ATGCATGTCTCATTGTTTTTAGCTATCGAACACTTCCCTAAGATGTGAGACAAACAAACCCGATGATTATGTCCCATAACCTATCGGCGGGATGGGTTGAGAGGGGTGCGGGGTAGCGGTATCGTGAACCGAATAAAACAAAACCCAAGCAAGGGAGCTAGATATGAGCGAGCAGACCATCGGTACCACGTGTGTTCAGGGCGGCTATCGCCCGGGTGATGCAGAGCCGCGCCAGGTGCCTATTTATCAGTCCACCACGTGGAAATACGACACGTCCGAGCACATGGGCAAGCTGTTCGACTTGGAGGAGTCCGGTTACTTCTACAGCCGCCTGCAGAACCCCACGTGCGATCTGGTTGCCGCCAAGATCTGCGAGATGGAGGGCGGTACCGCTGCGATGCTCACGAGCTCGGGCATGGCCGCGAACTTCCTTGCCATCTTTAACGTTGCCGGTGCCGGTGATCACGTGGTCGCAAGCTCTGCCATCTACGGCGGCACCTACAACCTGCTCGCCCACACCATGGGCCGCATGGGCCTGACCTGTACGTTCGTCGCACCCGACTGCACCGATGAGGAGCTGGAGGCCGCTTTCCAGCCCAACACCAAGCTCGTCTTTGGCGAGACCATCGCCAACCCCGCGCTTGCCGTGCTCGACATCGAACGCTTTGCCAAGGCAGCGCACGACCACGGCGTGCCGCTGATGGTCGACAATACCTTCCCGACGCCCGTGATGTGCCGTCCCTTTGAGTGGGGCGCCGACATCGTCACGCACTCCACCACCAAGTACATGGATGGTCACGCGGCCTACCTGGGCGGCGTGATTGTCGATCACGGTCAGTTTGACTGGATGACCCATGCGGACAAGTTCCCGGGTCTCACCACGCCCGACGAGAGCTATCACGGCGTGACCTATGCCGAGAAGTTCGGCCGTGAGGGCGCCTTTATCACCAAGGCTACCGCGCAGCTCATGCGCGACCTTGGCCCCATGCAGAACCCGCAGGCGGCGTTCTTCCTGAACAGCTCGCTCGAGAGCCTGCACGTGCGCATGCCGCGTCATTGCGAGAACGGACTGGCGGTCGCCAAGTTCCTGCAGAGCCACCCCAAGGTGCGCTTTGTGAGCTATCCGGGCCTGGAAGGCGACAAGTACTACGACATGGCTCAGAAGTACATGCCCAACGGTACGTGCGGCGTTGTGAGCTTTGGCTTTACCGGTGGTCGTGCGGCGGCCGAGACCTTTATGAAGAGCCTCAAGCTCGCCCAGATTGCCACGCATGTAGCCGATGCGCGCACCTGCTGCCTGCATCCGGCAAACGCCACGCATCGCCAGATGAACGATGAGGAGCTCATTGCCTGCGGCATCTCCTCCGACATGGTGCGCCTGTCGTGCGGCCTTGAGGACACGGCCGATTTGATTGCCGACCTTGAGCAAGCGCTCGAGCAGTGCTAGGCTAGCGTGCTGTACGAGGCGTGGGACGGCTTTTCGGCTGACGACGTCCTCATAGTTCCGATTCCGTAGGCGGGACCCCGATCGTGACCGTTTGTAGGCGATTGGGGTCCCGTTTTTGCGTTGTGCCACTCGAAAGGATGGATATGGAGAAAACCGCAGAGCAGCTGCGCCGCGAGCGCATTGCCCTTGAGGGCGACACCCACGGCAAGAACAAGTGGGCGATTCTGTTTACCGTGCTCATCATGACCTTTATGGCGTGTCTAGATGCGAGCATCGTGACGGTGGCGCTTCCGGTGATGCAAAAGGAGCTGGGTGTGGGTCTCGACCGCATTCAGCTCGTGAGCTCGGCGTATCTGCTCGCGACGTGCGTCGCCATGCTGCCGTTTGGCCGCTTGGGCGATGTGCGCGGCAAGGTGAATGTGTTCCAGCTTGGTGTGATCGTCTTTACGGGTGGCTCGCTGCTGTGCGGGCTTTCGGCTTCGCTCGAGGTGCTTATCTTGGCGCGTATCGTGCAGGGCATTGGCTGTGCCGCCGCGATGGCCAACAATATGGGCATCATCACCGAGTCGTTTCCGGCGCGTGAGCGCGGTCGTGCCATGGGCATTCTGGCGACCTTTGTGGCTCTTGGCATGATGTGCGGCCCCGTGCTCGGCGGCGTACTCGTGGCAAGTTTTCCCTGGGAGAGCATCTTCCTCATTAACCTTCCCATTGGCGTCATCTCGTTTATCGTGGGACTCTACACGCTGCCGCATGTCAAGCCGGAGGCTGGCGAACGCCCTATGCCGTTGACAGAGGCGGCGCGTCGCTGCTTTGCGAGCTCGGCTTTCACGATTAACCTGGCTTGCATGCTTATCGTGTTCGTGGGTATCGGTGCCTCCGAGTTTGTGCTGCCGTTCTACTTTCAGGATGCCCACGGCTTTAGCTCCGATATCTCCGGCCTGTTGTTTTTGGCGATGCCGGTCGTGAATGCCTTTGTGGGCCCGCTTTCGGGCTCGGTGTCCGACCGTGTTGGTTGTGAAGCGCCCACGGCCGTTGGCCTGGGCGTGTACGTGTGCGGTCTCTTTGCGGTGAGCACGCTTGACGAGCACTCTTCCATCTTGATGATCGTGTGCTGCGTCGCGTTTATGTCGTGCGGCACGTCGATCTTCCAGAGTCCCAATAATTCGCTGTATATGGGTTCGGCTCCGCGTGAGGCGCTTGGCTTTGCGGGCAGCTTGAGCAGCTTGGCGCGCTATGCGGGCATAGCGCTGGGTATTACGGCGGCTTCGCGCATCCTGTATGGACAGACGAGCGCGGTAATGGGTAAGACGGTCACGAGCTATGTGGCGGGCCGTCCGGATGTCTTCCTGTTTGGCTTCCGCTCGGTGTTTTATGTGCTGATGGCGGTTGCTGCCGTGGGCTTTGCGCTCACATTGGTGCGTTTGGTGAGGACGCGCATCCGGCATTAGCGTGGTCGCGAGTCGCCTGCCAAGAATCACGCCCATCTACTACGTTTAACTGTGCACCTCAAACCATGACGCATTCGCTAAAAACAAAAGCGCAGGTAGAGAGCCTGCCGGTTTTTGAGAATCGGGGGTATGGACAGGGGTGTCAGGTTAAACGTAGTAAATGGGCCGATTTCGTGGCGAGCATCCTCCGCAAATCCGTGGGGAACGAAGGAAAAGGGCTCATAAAGGTAGTCAAAAGAGCCCCGTCCCAAATTGACTGGTCTTGCGGCTTTATGGTGCGGTGGGGCTTGTGGGGCGGGCGGGGGTCGGTCCGTGGTAGACTATCGTGCAACGTTTGTTCATCGCGCGGATTCATTGCCGCGAGAAAGGGTTGCGCTATGCAGGAGCTTGAGGATCGTATTCGCCGTGACGGCATCGTGAAGGCCGGTAACGTCCTTAAGGTTGATGCTTTCCTCAACCACCAGTGCGACGTTGAGCTGTTCGACCACATGGGCGCTGAGTGGGCCCGTCTGTTCGAGGGCGTCGAGATCAACAAGATCCTGACGATCGAGGCTTCGGGCATTGGCATGGCCTGTATCGCGGCCCAGCATTTTGGTGGCGTGCCGGTTGTTTTTGCCAAGAAGGCCCAGTCCATCAACCTCGACGGCGAGCAGTATGCCACGACTATCTACTCCTTTACCAAGCAAAAGGAATACCCGGTTATCGTGGGTAAGCGCTTCCTGTCCGAGGGCGACAAGGTCCTGATTATCGACGACTTCTTGGCCAACGGCTGCGCGCTCGAGGGTCTTATCAAGATCTGCGAGGCTGCGGGTGCCGAGGTTTCCGGTATTGGCATTGCCGTGGAGAAGGGTTTCCAGGGCGGCGGCGACAAGCTCCGCGAGCGCGGTTTCCGCGTTGAGAGCCTGGCACGAATCGCCGATATGGACTGCGAGAATGGCGAGATCACCTTCGCTTAAGTGCGCGGCATATAAGATTCGCATGCGATGTGACAAAGGGGACTGTCCCTTTGTCACATTTTTTGTTTGAGGGGAGGTGTTGGAATGGACGAGAACAAGATGGGCTGGCGCGAGTGTGCGCGCTTTGCCGAGATGTCGGTCGAGGAGCTGGCGCGTGACTGCGAGGTGCAGGTGTTTCGCGCGACGGGTCCGGGCGGTCAGGGCGTGAATACGACTGACTCCGCCGTGCGCATGAAGCATGTGCCCACGGGGATAGTCATGACGGCGCGAGAGAGCCGTAGCCAGTTTCAGAATCGTGCGAGCTGCCTGCGCAAGCTGAAGGCCGAGCTCGAGCGTCGCGGCCGTCCGCCGCGCCGTCGCGTAAAGACCAAGGTGCCTCAGCGATCGCGCCAGCGCAGGCTCAACGACAAGCACTTCAACGCCATCAAAAAGGCCAACCGCCGCAAGCCGGGCAGCGAAGATTGATCCCCTTCTAAGTTGCGGTGAAATAGGGACTGTTGGGC
>JAJWXI010000155.1 GCA_021641225.1 Collinsella aerofaciens
GAGCCAACCACGGCCACCTTCATGCCGTTGGAGGGAGCCTTTTCGGGCTTGGTGTTCACGTTCTCCCGGTACCAGTCGGCAACAAAGCGCTCCAGACGGCCGATGGCCACAGGCTCGCCCTTGATACCCCGGACGCAGTGCTTTTCGCACTGGCTCTCCTGGGGGCAGACACGGCCGCAGACGGCAGGCAGGGCAGAGGTTGCAGCAATGATCTGATACGCCGCCTCAAAGTCGCCCTTGGCGACCTCGGCGATGAAGTCATAGCCCGTGAGCCTGACGTTGGTCGGGGCGATCTGGATGATGCCGGGCATGCCGTTCTGCTCGAAGGCGTCCATGATCGCCAGCGTCATCTCCATGTTGGTGGTGTTGAACGCGGGAAGCATCACGTCGTGGTTGTGTGCGACCTTGACGAGGTCGTTCATGTTAAAGAGGGGCATGGGGTTTCCTTTCTATTGACTGTGCCTCTGCTCGCTAGCTTTCGCTAGCTCATTTGACAAAGCGATGGTTATGATGCCCGGGCGTCAGAAGGCGCTTCGAGCTCATCGGTACTGGTCAGCGGTCCTTTTTCGTCGATATACGCCAAGGCATCGTGGACTCGCAAATATCGTTTGAAGCCGGCGCTGTAACGCTCGACGAGTTTGGTTTCGGGCTCAAAAATGTCGCGGACGCGCACCGCGTGCTCGCACGCCTCGGCAAGCGAGACTTCGCCCGTCGCCGAAAGCCCCAAGAGCGCCGCACCATATCCGGCGCTCGCCGCGCCTTCCATGCGAAGAACGGGTACGTTGAGCACATTGGCAAGCACGCGCATCCATACGTCGCTTTTTGACCCTCCACCGATTACCTGAAGACCATGGGTGGAATCGAGCCGTAGGCCCATACGGCAAACAAGCTCGCGGACGCCAAATGCCACCCCTTCCATGAGGGCGAGGTTCAGGTCACCGCGTTTGGTATCAGTCGAGAGCCCTATAAACGCCCCGCGCAAACTCGCATCGGCATAAATAGTTTTCTCGCCGGTTAGATGCGGATAGAACAAAACGGGGTTGCTGCCCAAGCGGGCGGGATCGATGTCGTCATCGGACGCGTTGTGTCCCGAGTAGCGCATGATAGAGAGGTCCCACCATGTCCTGCTCGAACCGCACGACTGGACCACGCCCTGTACGAGCGTCTGGCGCGTATCACCGTCAATCGAAAACACGATGTTCTTTCCGCATGCGTCAAAATCGGGCGCAGGGCGTGAGAACATGAGCACGCACGATGTGCCCAGCGAAAGCACCGGCTCGCCCTTGGTGATGCAACCGGTGGGCAAAGCGGCGGCAGGGTTATCCCCCGTACCCGCCACGACAACGACATCGGGTGCAAGGCCAAGATCGTCTGCCACCTGGGGCAAGAGCGTGCCCGCCACTTGTGCGGCGCCGCGAATGGGTGGGAGCTGACCCTCCGTAAGTCCGCACCAAGCGATGGCACTTTGCGACCAGCTATTGGTCTCAAAATCAAATAAAGAAGAGGTTGAAGCTTCGCAGTAGTCGGTTCCAAGCGTACCGGTCAGCTTAAAGACGATCCAGTCTGGCCCGATCAAAAACGTGGACAGGCGCTCAAAGGAACGCGGCTCCTCGTCGCGTAGCCACGAAAGGTTAAGCGCGGGCGACCCGGACGAGACGATGCGTGCATTGCCCTCGAGGCCCATGTCGGCAAAGTCGGCACGCGCCGCGGCAACGGCGGGCGCAGTCCTCACATCGTTCCACATAATCGCCGGTCGAACGCTTTTGCCGTGTTCGTCGACGAATACCGTCGTATGCATCTGGCCCGTCACGCCCAGTGCACGCACCCTCACGCCGGCAATCGTGTGCACGAGCTCGCGCACGGCATCGCGCGCCGCGCTCCACCATAGCTCGGGATCGATCTCCTTCCAGCCAGGCCGGGGACATGCGGGGGCGTAGGGGCGCTCGGCGGTTGCAAGCAGCGTGCCGTTCTCCCCTACCAGCGAAACCTTAAGGGAGGAGCTTCCTACGTCAATTCCGATCGCGGCGTCCATTACCACTCACCGAACTTAAGGATGACCTTAAAGGTATCGGGGCGGCAGGCGGTGTCCATTGCCGTCTGGAAATCCGTGTAGTCGAACACACCCTGTGTGAGCGGCGTGGGGTCGATGATGCCCTTGTCGATAAGCTGAACGGCTTCGTAATAAGCGCGGACCGTCGGACTCACCGCGCCGGTAATGGTTTTTTGGAACGTATGGAGGGCGCTCGCATCAACCGGAATGTCTTCGCGCGGATGAATGGAGCTAAACATCATGCACGTTCCACACGGGCCCGTCATGCCAATGGACTGAATGGCAATCTTGGGATGGGCGCAGGTGTTGAACACAAACGCCGCGCCCTGGCCACACGTAAGACGGTTGACCTCCTCGACGACATCGGTCGCCATGGGATCGATTACGGCGCTGGCGCCCAGCTCGATTGCACGCTCGCGACGCTCGGCAAGCGGCTCGCTCACGATGACGCGGGCGCCCCTGCGAACGAGCAGCATCACATGCAGCAGGCCCATCGTGCCGCCGCCCACGACCACCACATCCTGGCCAAAGCGCACGTCGCAACGATTGACGCTGTTGACGCAGCAGGCAAGTGGCTCGGTAAAGGCCATCTTTGCGAACGACGGCTCCCGCTCGTAAACAATCAGGTCGTCGGCCTTGGCGGTAATGTACTCTGCAAAGCCGCAATAGCCCGAGATACCGTCGGGGTTGTGGAACACCTTGCTCTCCAGGTGGTCGAGGCAGATGTTCTCGTTTCCGGTCTTGCACAGATTGCAGCAGTGGCAGTCCTCGATAATGTAGCTCACGACATTCTGGCCGACGTGGAAGTGCTTAGGATTGACGCCCGCGCCCATCTTGACGATGGTTCCGCAGTACTCGTGGCCACCGATGCGCGGATAGGAATAGTTGCAATCGCCCTTGTAGTCGCGAATATCATTCGTGCAGATGCCCGATGCCTTAATGGCAATGAGAACCTCGTCCGCAGCGGGCTCGGGGGTAGGAAGCTCGGTGCAGACAACATCTCCGGGCTTTGACAT
This sequence comes from Collinsella aerofaciens, assembly GCA_021641225.1. Classification (GTDB taxonomy): domain Bacteria; phylum Actinomycetota; class Coriobacteriia; order Coriobacteriales; family Coriobacteriaceae; genus Collinsella; species Collinsella aerofaciens_AJ. The sequence goes on from JAJWXI010000155.1 coordinate 3,067, forward strand.
GACCATTGCTTTCATGATGCTTCCTTTCTTTGCGCCCGCCGGCTGGGCGGCGGGTGATTTTTACAAAGCGGTCCCAGGCATCCATCTCGATGCCAAAACAATTCGATTGAGTTGTAGAAACTGGATAGAGGCTCAGCGCCGCCTTACTGGGCGCCTAGGCAAACGTGAGGATCCCGGTCAGGCCGCACACAATGCCGACCACGATAATGAATCCGATAATCTTAAGAGAGCTCCAGCGCTTCTTGAGCAGCGCATAAATCAGCATGGTAAAGCCGAGCGGCAGGATCTTAGGCATTATGGTATCGAGCAGATCCTGTTGGATGTTAAACACCTGGCCCGCCGAGGAGAACTCGATACCACAGGTTGCAGTCACGTAGTTGACGATCAAGCCGCCCATGACCATGCAACCCATAATCGAAGCTCCCTTAAGGATTTTATTGAGCGTACCCTTCTCCAAAAAGTCGACTACGGCCTCGGATCCCGCTTTGTAGCCAAACATAAAGTTGAAATAGCTCAGCGCATAGGCCGCGGCAAGAATGATGACCGCATAGGCAAGCGCACCCCAGATATTGCCCGTTCCCGCACGCGTAATATCGATGCAAATCGCCAACAGGATTGGGATAACGACGCCCTGCCAGATGGTATCGCCCACACCGGCGAGCGGACCCATCAACGACGTCTTGATGTTGGTGATGAAGTCGCCGGGGATTTTATCGTCGATCGACTTCTGCTCCTCCATGGCGATGGCCATTCCGGGGATGCAGGCACCAAACTCAACGTGAACGTTAAAGAACTCGCTCTCGCGTTCCATCATCTCGCGCCGGCGCTCGGGATCATCTTTATAGAGATTGCGGGCGATTGGCACGAAGGCGTGCGCCATGGCCTGGCCCATCATGCGCTCGTAGTTATAGCAAGTCTGGGAGAAAGACTCCCAAATGAGCCAGGATTTAATCAGGTCGCGCTTGGGAATCAGGCCGCCCTCGCGCGCCATCTTGGTGTCGCCAGCTTTGGCGACATCGGAATTAGAATGCTGGGTCGTCATCTTAAAACTCCTCCTCATCCTCATCGTCCGCCGTCGCTGCTGCGGGTGCGGCGCTGGCCGAGGAAAGCTGGACATAGACAATGGCAACGATAAGAGCGATCACGCCGAGCGGCAGCAGGCCCAGGCCCGAATAAACCGCCAGGACAAAGCCCAGGAACAGGAAGACCATGGCCTCGCCCTTAAAGATGTACTGAAGGGTGA
>JAJWXI010000156.1 GCA_021641225.1 Collinsella aerofaciens
GCCCAGACCCGTGGCGGCAAGCGCGGACGCAGCGCCGCCCACCAGGCACAGGCCCTCGCGCCCGCCAAAGTCGACACCGACCGCCAGGCGCACGTAACCAATCGCAACTGCCATCGAGGCAAAGGAAACCAGCCACGAGCCGACAAAGATGCCGGCCAGCGACGCCGTCTTGGAAAGACCGCCCACGCAGCGACGCGCGCCGAGGCCGGACAGATTGGGCTGCAAATCGACGACGCTCAAAGCGGCAAACTCGGCAGACATCATCGCGACCAGGCCAAAGAGCGCGTAATAATAGATGGTCGTACCGTCGGGCGTGGCGCGCGTAAGGCTCACGCGGCGGGTGCCGCCCTCGAGCGACAGGGCGCGCGCAACCGCCTCCGGGTCGGCGAGCGCCGCAGGGTCGTTCCGGGCAATCTGGCTCATGAGCTCGGCATTTTGCGTATACGAGCTTGCCACCGTCTCCAGGATGCTGCGGTCGACGAGCACCGTGGACGCGCGCGAGCTGTCGTAGCTCGAGAGCAGCGTGAGCCTGGGCGTGCCCGCGGCATCGACCGTGTAGATGCCCGCGACCTCGCCAGCCTTGAGCGCGCGGTTCGCGGTGGCTGCATCCTCGCACTCGTGAATCTCGAGCAGCTGGTCGTCGCCCTCCTTAGACAGCGAGGTCGCCACATCCTTAAAGGTCGACGCGTCCCAGGCTTCGTCAGTCACAATGGCCACCGGCACCGGATCGACCTTGCCGTCGGAACTCAGGTTCGCAAACATAAACATGAACATCGTGGAAAGCGCAACGGGAAAGACCGCGCCCCAAACCCACGTACTCGGCCGACGCAGCAGCGTCTTGAGCGTGATGATGATGGTGTTGAACATGGCCGCCCCCTAGTCGCGCAGCTCGCGGCCGGTGATCTCGAGGAACACGTCGTTGAGGGTCGGCGGCTCAGAGTAGATGCGGCCGAGCGGTACATCGTACGAGCGCAGCGCGTCGAGGATGTCGGTCAGGTTATGCGGGCTCGCTTCGCACGAGAACGTGAGCTGGCCCGCCGTCGCCGCCAAGTCCAGGACATGCGGCAGACTCGCAACGGCAGCGAGTGCCGCGCTCGGCACCTCACCGACCTCAATCACGATCTTCTCGCCCATCTGGATCATGCGCTTGAGCTCGTCGTTGGTGCCCTGCGCCAGCACGCGCCCGCCGTCCATAATCATGATGCGGCTGCAGATCTGCTCGACTTCCTCCATGTAGTGGCTGGTATACACCACCGTGGCGCCCTCGTCGCGCAGGCGGCAGATGCCCTCCAGGATGGCGTTGCGGCTTTGCGGGTCGACCGCTACCGTGGGCTCGTCAAAAAAGATGAGCTCGGGCTTGTGCGCGATGCCGCAGGCGATGTTAAGGCGACGCGCCAGGCCGCCCGAAAGCTTGCCGGGGCGGAACTTGGTAAAGTCGCCCAGGCCGACAAAGTCGATCGCCTCGTCCACCAACGCGCGGCGGCGCTTGCGGTCGTTGACGTAGAGGCTGCAGAAATAATCGATGTTCTCGCGCACGGTGAGCTCGTCGAACACCGCCACCTGCTGCGGCACCACGCCGATGCGACGCTTAAGGTCATAGCGGGCGGGCGTCATGGGCTCGCCGAACAGCTCGATGGTGCCCTTGTCGTAGGCGAGCAGCTGCAGGATGCAGTTGATGGACGTGGTCTTGCCCGAGCCGTTGGGGCCGAGCAGGCCAAAGATCTCGCCAGGGGCGATGTTCAGGTTAAAGTGGTCGAGCGCGATAAGATCGTCATAGCGCTTGACGAGGTTTTCGACATGGACGATGTCTGTCATGAGGCGGCCCTTCTGTTGCTTGCGGCCCGGTACGATTGCATCATCGCAGGAGCGGGCGGCGCGCACCAGTGAGCTTTGTCACGAGTGCGGGGCTTGGTCGCGTGGCCTGCTGACGCGACCGCCCCGCCGCGTGGGAGGAATGTCACGGTTGCCCTGAGTGGCGCCTCCCCCGTGCGCGGCATCGCGTACAATACCCGTATGAACAGGCTATTCGACAAATCGATCGTGCTGGCGTGCTGCATCGCAGCCGCCACGGGCCTTGCTGTGGATGCTCGCCTGGTCGCGGCGTTTTGCCTTGGCGTTGTCATCGCCGCGCTGGCCGAGGTCGCGCAGGGAGAACGCGCCCGTCGCGCCAGCGAGGCCGGCAGCTACGCCTACGTCATCGCGGCTGTCTTCGTGCCGCCGTTTGTGCCGTTCGCACCTCTCGCCCTCTATGACATCGCGCGACGCGTGCGTCGTGAACGCATCTGGCCCGCGCTGGCGATTGGCTCCGTGTTTGCCTGCGCACTTGCTACGGACCTTCGCTGCGGCGCGCTCACCACCCGAACGCTGTTGCTAACCGCCATCCTTTCGGTCGCCGCCACGTTGCTGTCGCTGCGCACCGCGCAGCTGGAGCGCGAACAGGAACGCATGCGTCGCACCCGCGACAAGCTGCAAGAACGCGCCCTGGCACTCGAAGCACGCAACCGCGACCTCGCCGACCGCCAGGACTACGAAGTCGAGCTCGCGACGCTCGCCGAACGCGCCCGCATCGCGCGCGAGATCCACGATAACGTGGGCCACCAGCTCACGCGCGCTTCGCTTCAAACCGAAGCCCTGCGCGTGGTCCATGCCAACGAGCCCGGCGTTGCCGCCGATTTCGCCGACGTCAAATACACCGTTGACGAGGCGCTCCAGCTCGTGCGCGCCAGCGTCCACGCACTCAACGACAATGCGACCAACCTCTCCGTGCAGCTCGAACGCATCGTTGGAGGCGCACGCTCGGACAGCGGTCCGCAGATTGAGCTTGAGGTTTTGACCGAGCATGCGCCCGCCAACGTCGCAAACTGCTTTGCGGCGGTGCTGCGCGAGGCGCTGTCCAACGCCATGCGCCACGCCCATGCCAAAACTATTACCGTGCGGTGCATGGAGCATCCATCGTTTTACCAGCTCATCGTTACCGATGATGGCGCGGACGCGACCCCGGCGAGCAGCAGCAACGTCGCAGAAGGCATGGGGCTCGTCTCCATGCGTGAGCGCGTCGAGGCGCTTGGCGGAACCTTCACCGCCGGCCCGCGCGCCGGCGCCCCCGGCTGGCGCGTGTTTGCCACCATCCCCAAACAGCAAGGAGATGACGCCCGATGAAGCTCATAGTTGTCGACGACGACCGCTTGGTAGTCGATTCGCTCAAGATTATCCTGGGCGCCCAGCCGCAGATCGAAGTGGTGGGCACCGGAGCCGACGGCAACGACGCGGTGGCACTCTACGCCGAACTCGCACCCGATATCGCGCTGCTCGACATTCAGATGCCAGGGCGCGACGGCCTTTCGGCGGCGCGCGAAATCCTTGAGCACGACCCCGCGGCACGCGTGGTGTTTCTGACGACATTCTCGGATGACGAGTACATTGTGTCGGCGCTCAAGCTGGGCGCCCGCGGTTACCTGATCAAGACCGATGTCGCCGCCATTCCGCCAGCGTTGGCGCAGGTCATGGATGGCAAACGCGTGCTCGAGGGCAAGGCGATCGAAGATGTTGACTTTGACGGGATGGGCGACAAGACGGGCACGCCCCGCCGGCCCGCAGCCTTTGCCAGCCTGACCGATCGCGAGTTCGAAGTCGCCGAGCTCATCGCCCGCGGTCTCGATAACAAGGAGATTGCCGCCACGGCTTATATGGGAGAAGGCACGGTGCGCAACCACATCAGCTCGATCCTGGCCAAAATGGGCCTGCGCAACCGCACCCAAATCGCCATCGCCTACCTGCGAGGGTAATTACCCAACGGCCGACCGCTCCGGCATAGCAAAATGGCTGCCATCGATTTAATGCCATTTCAAAACTATGCCGGTTTCCGGGGCTGAGTCACGAGTCCCCAACCATGCCGATATTCGTGAAAATAAAACCGCAGGTAGACGAGCCGTCATTTTGCAGAAAACGCGGGTATGGATGGGAGTCCTGAGTTTAGCCCCGTAAACCGGCATAGTTTTGTTTGAACGGTCCTGCGCGAACGCACCCACCAGCCGCGTGGGGCCAAAAATGATCCGTTTTCCTCCGTCCCCGGGGGATCATTTGGCGGCGCCAACCACGAAATCGGCCCATCTACTACGTTTGACTCGATACCCCCAACCATACCCCCGTTTTCCAGAAAATCGCAGGCGTTCTACCTGCGGTTTTGTTTTCGCGTTTTTTGGCATGGTTGGGGGTAAGGGGATAAACGTAGTAGATGGGCCGATTTCGTGGCGGCCCTTCCTCCCC
>JAJWXI010000157.1:0-1969 GCA_021641225.1 Collinsella aerofaciens
CGGCGACAGGTTGGCGGTGCAGAACGTATACGCGACGTTGTAGATCAGGTACAGCACAAAGTAGTACGGGAAACCAAACGGCGTAGCCACAAAGATGAGCGGCTCGGCGACCATCATCGGGATAGCCAGCAAGATCCAGAAACGGCGGCGGCCAAAGATGCGGCCGATCTTGGTAGCGTAGAAGTTATCGGCCACAAAGCCCATGAGCGGGCACAGAATGGCGTTGAGATAGATGGCGAACGAGCTGATCAGCGCAGCCTCGCCTGCGGACAGACCGCACTCCGTGGACAGGAACAGCACCATGTAGCTGTGCGTAAAGCTCAGGGCACCGGAGTTGAGCATGCCGCCCATACCAAAGCCCAAGCGCGTCCAGAATGTGATCTTGCGCTTTTTACCGATCTTGTTAGTCATCGAGCTCCCTCTCTTTTCTCGATTGTCTTGTAACAAGACATTGGAGTCCATACCGATGTCTGTCTGCATGTCGCCCACTCGTAGGGTGAACGTTTAGCTAGATTATGCGCGATTGCTTATGATAGGTGAACGTTCACTTGTATATTATCCTTGAACGGTCGTTTTTTGCCGTTAAACGGACATCTGACTTGAAAAAAATCACGATTACATAGGTATTGAGTGGGTTTAAATTTGAGGTCGATTAGGTGAACGTTTATTGTTTTCGCCGCTCCCGTACCCTCAGAAAGACACGCCCGAACAGACAGAACAAACATGGCCCCGCCGGGAACACTCCCGACGGGGCCATGGTCAATAGTGCCCTATGCGAACCCATTTACCGCTACAGGCAGACGCCATCCTTCCAGATGCTGATCTCGTGGCAGCCGCGACGCTCGGCACTCGTAAGCTTGCCGCTCGCCGTGTCCAGCACCATCTGATACAGGTCGCCGGCAGCCTCATCGAGCGTGCGCTCGCCCGTAGCCACCACGCCGGCGTTAAAGTCCATCCAGTTGGCCTTGTGGTCGCACAGACGCTGATTGGTGAACACCTTGAGCGTAGGCGCCGGTGCGCCAAACGGCGTGCCGCGGCCGGTCGAGAATAGAATCACGTGACAGCCAGCAGCCGTCAGGGCCGTAGTGGATACCATGTCGTTGCCCGGACCGCAGAGCATGTTCAGGCCATGCTTGGTAGCCTGGCCGGCATACGGCAGCACATCGACGATGGGGGCAGACCCGCCCTTTTGCACGCAACCGCAGCTCTTGTCCTCGAGCGTGGTAATGCCGCCGTCCTTGTTGCCGGGGCTCGGGTTCTCATAGACGACCTCGCCGTGGCTGATAAAGTAGTCCTTAAAGCCGTTGAGCATGTCGGCAGCTGCGTTAAAGACGTCTTGGCTCTCACAGCGATCGAGCAGAATGCTCTCCGCGCCAAACATCTCGGGAACTTCGGTAAGCACCGACGTGCCGCCGCGGGCGACAACCATATCGCTCACGCGACCGATCGTGGGGTTGGCGGTAATGCCCGAAAGACCATCAGAGCCGCCGCACTTAAGGCCAATGACCAGCTCGGAGGCAGGAATGGGCTCACGCTTGGCCTGCTTGGCCAGGTCGGCAAGCTCGGACAGGATCTTGTGACCCTCGACCTGCTCGTCGGCTACATCCTGGCAGGCGAGGAATCGAACGCGCTCGTGATCGAAGTCACCGAGCTCGTCGAGTACCTGCTGGTGCGTGCAGTTTTCGCAACCGAGGGACAGGAACAGCACACCCGCAGCGTTTGCGTGACGCGAGAGCGCCACCAGCAGACGGCGCGTCTGGGCATGGTCGGCACCGGTCTGCGAGCAGCCAAAGGGATGCGGGAAGTAGTAAACGCCCTCCAGCGAGCCCTCGACCAGATCCTGAGCCTGCTCGCACATGGCACGTGCGACCTCGTTGACGCAGCCGACCGTGGGGATGATCCACAGCTCGTTGCGCGTGGCGGCGCGGCCGTCAGCGCGGCGGAAGCCCATAAAGGTCTCGGGCTCAAC
>JAJWXI010000157.1:2069-4253 GCA_021641225.1 Collinsella aerofaciens
GCGTGGCGGCGCGGCCGTCAGCGCGGCGGAAGCCCATAAAGGTCTCGGGCTCAACCGGCTCAACGACCGGATGCGTCGGGTTGTAAGCGTACTCGACCTCGCCTGAAAGGTTGGTCTTGACGTTATGCGTATGAAGCCACTGACCGGGCTGGATGTTGCCCGTCACGTGGCCGATAGGAAGACCGTACTTGACGACGTCCTCCCCCGCCGCAATGGCGCGCACGGCCATCTTGTGGCCCTGCGGAATATCCTCCGCGGCCACGACCTCGCCCACCCCGGGAACCGCGACGGCGGTGCCCTTGGCAAGCGGCGACAGCGCAACGATCACGTTGTCGGCCGGATTGATCTGGATAGTATTCATTACAAAGAGTCCTAACCCTACAGGTTGAGCAGAAGTCAGCGGGCGCCCGCCAGTTGCCCGGCGGGCACACAGAAGGATTTAGGCCTGGGCGTTGGCGAAGGCCTGCTTGGCGCCCTCGACGCGCACGACGGCAAGCGCGTTGACGACAAACTCCTCAAGGCCGGCAATCTGCGTAAGGTCCTCGCCCCACATCTGCTCGTTGGTGAGCACGTCGTGCACCAGCTCGACATCGTCTGCGCCGGCGTGGGCGGCGTAGAAGTCGAGCACGAAGGCGTCGTCCTGAGCGGTGTACTCGGTGCCGTCGGCGCGGTGCAGGTGCAGGCCGTCACCCTCGCGAGCAACGAGCTCCTGCGTATAGAAGGCAATGAGCGTAGCGAGGCTCGTCGCCAGGCACTTGGGCAGGTTGCCGGTCTCGGCAACATAGTCCTTGAGCGTGGGCAGGTCGCGAGCGCGCCACTTGGTCGTGGAGTTGAGGCAAATGGAGAGCAGCGCGTGGTCGATAAACGGGTTGTCGAAGCGGTTCTCGACGGCGGCGGCAAAGGCCTTGCAGTCCTCGACATCCAGATCGGCGGCAAGCGTCGGGATGACCTCGTCGTAGAGCATGGTATTCATGAAGCCGCGGACGGTCTCGTCGTGCATGCAATCGCGCACGATATCAAAGCCGGCAACCCAGGAGCCCGGAACAAAGGCAGTGTGGGCGCCGTTGAGAATGCGGACCTTGCGCTTCTTGTACGGGGTGACATCGGGGGTCACAAAGACGCCCGGCAGGCCGGCCTTCACGAAGGGCAGACGCTCCTTGAGCAACTCATCGCCCTGGATACCCCACATCTGGAAGGGCTCGCGCACGGCCAGGAAGGGATCCTCGTAGCCCAGGCGCTCGGCCACGGCAGCGGCCTCCTTGGGGTCGCGGATGCGGCCGGGGACGATAGTGTCGACGAGCGTGGTACAGACGGTGCAGTCGTTGGCCATCCACTGCGCAAACTCGTCCTCCCAGCCCCAGTCGCTCACGTACTGGTTCATGATGCGCAGCAGCTCCTCGCCATTATGGTCGATGAGCTCGCAGGCGAGCACGATGACGCCCGGCTTACCGGCAGCCCAGCGAGTGTGAAGGACCTGGACAAGCTTGGCGGGGAAGCTCGCGGGCGGCATGTCGTCGGCCTTGCAGGACGGATCGTAGGCAATGCCGGCCTCGGTGGTGTTGGAGACGATAATCTCTAGGTCGTCGGAGACGGCAACCTCCATCATGGCGCGGTAGTCGTCCTCGCGATACGGATTGAGACAGCGGCTGCAGGCGCTGATCACACGGGACTCGTCGACCGTGTTGCCGTTCTCCTTGCCGCGCACCAGCACGGTGTACAGGTCGTCCTGGGCATTGATGCCATCGGCAAAGCCAAAGGCGCCACTGATGGGCTGTACCATGACAACCTTGCCGTTCCAGCCGGTTGCCTCGTTGCCCATATCGAAGAAGCGGTCAACAAAAGCGCGCAGGAAATTGCCCTCGCCAAACTGCAGAACCTTCTCGGGCGCGTCCTTGGGCAGCAGGTAGCCCTTGTAGCCGATCTTCTCGAGCGTCTCGTAGCTGATGTTCTCCATCGATGTCTCTCCTTAGATTGCTGTTAGCGTGCAGGCAAAACGGGGGCGCCGCGTGTGGCAACGGCGCTCCCGAGTTCGGTGTGATTCGATGCGGGTTTAGGCCTCGACGGTATCCAGGTCAAAGCCAAAGTAGCGAACCGCGTTGTTGTAGCTAATGTCGCGCACGATGGCTCCCAGCAGCTCCATGTCGGCCGGATACTTGCCCTGCTCGACCCACTCGCCGATCACGC
>JAJWXI010000158.1 GCA_021641225.1 Collinsella aerofaciens
GTACCGGCCTCACCCTCCATCTGGGTAATGATGTGCTCGATGGCGTCAAGTTCGTTACGGTCCAGATGAAGCGCCTCGGTCACCAGCTCGTCGCCCTCAACCAGCTTGGTCGCCGCAAAACGCACCGGGATATGCGCCGTCGCGGCATGGTCCTCGATAAGGTTGGCGATGCCGTGAATGCAGCGATGCAGCGCGCCGCCGTCTGGGCCATCGGGCGCGCAGAAGTCCAGGCGACCGGGGCGCTCGCGGAACCGCGCCACGTGCAAGGCATGATCCACCAACTCGCCAATACCCTCGTTGCGGGCAGCGCTAATGGGAACAACAGGCACGCCCAACAGGCTCTCGAGCAGGTTGACGTCCACGGCGCCACCGTTGGCCGTCACCTCGTCCATCATGTTGAGCGCGATGACCATGGGGCGGTCGAGTTCCATGAGCTGCAGCGTCAGGTACAGGTTACGTTCGATGTTGGTGGCGTCGATAATGTCGATGATGGCATCCGGGCGCTCGTCGAGGATGAACTGACGGCTCACGACCTCTTCGCCTGTGTACGGCGACAGCGAATAAATACCGGGCAGGTCGGTAACGCCCGCCTCGGGGTGGTTGCGGATGGTGCCATCTTTGCGGTCGACCGTCACGCCGGGAAAGTTACCGACATGCTGGTTGGAGCCCGTCAGCTGGTTGAATAACGTGGTCTTGCCGCAGTTTTGGTTGCCGGCGAGGGCAAAGTGCAGCGGCGCGCCCTCGGGCACGGCCGTCTTTGCCGCACGGGGCGAATACGTCCCCTCGCCGAGTGCCGGATGCTCCGTCGTGCCGATTGCGGCGTTAGCGCGCGGACCCATATCGGTATCGTGAATGCCCACGAGCTCAATGCGGGCGGCATCGTCCTTACGTAGCGTCAGCTCATAGCCGCGCAGGCGAATCTCGAGCGGGTCGCCCATGGGGGCGTACTTCATCATGGTGACTTCGGTGCCCGGCGTTAGACCCATGTCCAAAATATGCTGTCGGAGTGCCTGATCGTCCGATGTCACCGATGCGACAACGGCGTCCTTTCCGATCTCGAGTGTATCGAGCTTCACGTCCGTGTTCCTCCCCCGGCGCCCACAGGGCGTTGCATTTTGTTTACCTTGGCTAATCGTTTGCCATGGCTAACCATTTAACCACGCATGATAGCGCGAACATGCAACGATGTTCAATCGACAGATTGCCGCCCTGGCGGGCTTGCAGCGTCAAGTGGTTACGGCGTTTGGTAAAACGCCGTAACTAAAACCCGTGGCGCTCCAGGAAACGGAAGGCCAGACGGATCCAAGGACGGACTGCCACCTGCTTGTCCTCGTTGTCGACCGCGGTGTTGGCGTTGCCGAGCGAAAGGCCGTGGCCGCCCTGGTCAAAGACGTGCATCTCGCAAGCGACGCCCTCCTCGGCCATGCGCTGCGCAAACGGATAGACCTGTGCGATCGGCGCTGTCTTGTCGTCGGACACGCCCCACACAAAGGTCGGCGGCATCTGGCGCGAAACATGCGTGGCAGGGCAAATGTCGGTCAGGTGCTCGTCAGTTGCCTCGCCGCCCGTCACCATCGACAGGTAGTCGTTGAGCAAATCGCGCCCCGTCTTGCCGCCCGTCTTGGGCACACGCAAGTCGATGCGCGGATCGCGCGTCTGCATGTCGCGCACATAGGCAAAGTCGAGCAATGGATAGCCCAGCACCACGGCATCAGGACGAATGTCGTCCGGACGCGCCCCGGCAAGTGCCGCAAAGGGGCCGGTCTTCCACTGTGTTGCCAGCGAGGCGCAAATCATGCCGCCAGCAGAAAAGCCCACGACGCACACGCGCTTGGGATCGACATGCCACTCGTCGGCATTCGCACGCACCGTGGCGACCATCTTGGCGAGATCTGCCTGGGGGTGCGGAAAGCTCACGTCACCCGTAGAACTCGTGACATAGTTGAGCACAAAGGCCTGGTAACCGTGATCCAAAAACGCAAACGCCACGGGATCCTGCTCATGCGGAGCGATATGCGTAAACGCACCTCCGCCGCAGATAATCACGGCAGGGCGGCGGCCATTCGGTTTATCGGGCAGCGGCTCGGCACCCAAATACGTAAACGTCGCCGGATATTCCTCGGTCGGTTCCTCGCCCCACAGTGCATGGTTCTCGACAATCATATGTGCTCCCTTCGCGCAAATTAAGCGCCCTTGTTTTTCGCCTTCAAGCGTACCCCACTTGAACCCGTGACGCAGAAACACGCCAGCAATAAGTTTCCCTTCAACTGATATATCACATAATCCCAGCTCAGAGGTATCGCTGAGCAGCGTAGAATAGGGGGTGTTGACCAAGCCGCGAAACACATATGAAACGTTTCCGGCAAACCAAACGCGCGATATGCGCCTATTTAAGTTGGAGGCAACTATGGGTCTGCTCGATTCGCTTAAGTCCACCTTCACCTCGACCGGCGAGGCGTCCGTTCCGCCCGCAGCAAGCTTCGCCACCCGCGAAGGCGTCATCTATGCCCCCGTCAACGGCGTGCTCGTCAGCCTGGACGAGGTTCCCGACGAGACGATCGCCTCGGGCATGCTTGGCCAGGGCTATGGCATCGAGCCCATTACCGGCACCATCTATGCGCCCGCCAACGGCCGCATCGGCGCCACCACTGTCACCAACCACTCCATCGGCATGATTACCGAGGACGGTCTGCGCGTATTCATCCATGTTGGCCTGGGCACCGTGGAAATGAACGGCAAGGGTTTTGCCCGCTTTGTCGAGATGGGCGATGTGGTCAAGGCCGGCCAGCCGCTCATCAGCTTCGATCGCGAGGCCATCAAGGCCGCCGGCCACGAGGACATCGTGACCGTCATCGTCTCCGAGCTCGATCGTCTTAAGAGCATCGACCATGTCGGCGAGTCTGGAACGCTTATCGGCGGCAACCCGCTCGTCAAGCTTGGCGACCCGCTGCTGGTTGCCAAGACCAAGTAGCCAGGCCCCGCGCCACACAGCGAAAAGGCACCTCGTCAAGCGCCCGCGACCATTTGGCCGCGGGCGCTTTTCGTTTGAAAAACCATCCCGCCAATGCCTTATTTGTATAGCCCAAATGAGCCGAGCTGCTAGAATATCGAACTGTATGGATAACTATCATTCAACCGTTATGGGAGGATACGTGAACCGCACCAAAATCGCGCAGCTCTATGCCGATGCCGAGTCGCTCGGCGGCCAGACCGTCACCGTCGCCGGCTGGGTCAAGTCCATCCGCGACATGAAGAACTTTGGCTTTGTCACGCTCAACGACGGCAGCTGCTTCCGCGACTTGCAGGTCGTCATGAACCGCGAGGCACTCGACAACTACGACGAGATCGCCCATCAAAACGTCTCGGCCGCACTCATTTGCACCGGCACCGTCAAGCTGACCCCCGATGCGCCCCAGCCTTTCGAGCTTTCTGCCACCTCCATTGAGGTCGAGGGCGTCAGCGCCCCGGATTACCCGCTGCAGAAGAAGCGCGCAACCGTCGAGTTCCTGCGCACCCAGCAGCACCTGCGCCCGCGCACCAACCTGTTCCGCGCCGTGTTCCGCATCCGTTCTGTCGCGGCTGCCGCCATCCACCGCTTCTTCCAGGAACAGGGCTTTGTCTACGTCAACACCCCTATCATCACCACGAGTGACTGCGAGGGCGCCGGCGAGATGTTCCGCGTGACCACGCTCGACCCCAAAAATCCGCCCCTCACCGAGTCCGGCGAGGTTGACTGGAGCCAGGACTTCTTTGGAAAGCACGCGAGCCTTACCGTATCCGGCCAGCTCAATGCCGAGAACTTTGCCATGGCCTTTGGCGACGTGTACACCTTTGGCCCCACCTTCCGCGCCGAAAACTCCAACACCACGCGCCACGCCGCCGAGTTTTGGATGATCGAGCCCGAGATGGCCTTTGCCGACCTTAACGACTACATGGATAACGCCGAGGCCATGCTCAAGTACGTCCTTAAGGACGTTATGGCCACCTGCCCCGACGAGCTCAACATGCTCAACAAGTTTGTGGACAAGGGTCTCATCGAGCGCCTGAACCACGTGGCGAACTCCGACTTTGCCCGCATCACCTACACCGAGGCCGTCGAGATCTTGGAACAAGCTGTCGCCGCCGGCCACAAGTTTGACTATCCCGTCAGCTGGGGTATCGACCTGCAGACCGAGCACGAGCGCTTCCTGACCGAGGAGCACTTTAAGCGCCCGACCTTCGT
>JAJWXI010000017.1 GCA_021641225.1 Collinsella aerofaciens
TCCCCATATTATTGATGACGTCGACAGGCGGGGTGGTTCCCCGCGTACGTGCCATCTGAGTAACCGAGGGGAGGGCGCACATGGGAATGACGGGTGCATACGAGCGCAATCTCGATGCAAAAGGTCGTCTGTCCCTGCCTGCACCCCTTCGCGAGGAGCTTGGAGAGCACGTTCGCGTGTTCAAAGCCCTGGATGTCGATGCTCTGTACGTGTTCTCTGCCGAGGCCTTCGATAAGTGGGTCGAAGGACTCTTCGCGGGTCGTGAGGGCCACGAGGGTTTTAACCCGCGTGACATCAACGACCAGAAGCTCATGAGGGCGATCAACAAGCGCACTACGTCGATGGACGTGGACAGCGCCGGTCGTATCGGTCTTTCCGAGTCTCTCCGCAAGCAGGCGAACCTCGACCGCGAGGTCACGGTTGTGGGCAACTACGACCACCTTGAGGTTTGGGATCGCGCCGCGGCCGATGAGGACGATGACGATGAGGCTCTGCTGGACCTCTTCTTCTCGTAAGGGCAAGGCACGGGTAACGGATGGAGCGTGGGATCTTGACACAAGAATATCGGCATGAACCTGTCATGCTCGGCGAAGTGCTTGAGTCGCTGCGGCTAAAGAGCGGCTCCATTGTCTGCGATTGCACCCTTGGCGGTGCCGGCCATTCGGTAAAGATGGCCGCGCAGGTGGGGGAGACGGGCCTTTTGCTCGGCGTCGATCAGGACGACATGGCCCTCGAGGCCGCTGGCGCTCGTCTGGACCGCGAGGTTCCCGGCGTTCCGCACCAGCTGCTGAAGGGCAACTTCGGCGACTTGGACGAGCTGCTTTGCTCGGCCGAGGTGCCCGGGGTCGATGGCTTCCTGTTCGATTTGGGCGTTTCGTCACCGCAACTCGATATCCCTGGCAGGGGCTTTTCGTATAACGAGGACGCCCCATTGGACATGCGGATGGATCCGGGTAATAACACCTTAAACGCAGCTGAGGTCATCAACACCTATAACGAACACGACCTCGCCCGGATTCTACGCGTCTACGGCGAAGAGAAGTTCGCCTCGCAGATCGCGCGCGAGATCGTGCGCCGCCGCGAGCAAGAACCGATCGAGACCACCGGCCAATTTGTCGAGATCATCAAGGCGGGTATCCCGGCTGCCGCTCGTCGGCATGGCGGACACCCGGCCAAGAAAAGTTTCCAGGCCATTCGCATCGAGGTCAATCACGAGCTCGATGTGCTCGAACGAGGGCTTGATGCCGCCACCAGGTGGCTCAACCCGGGCGGACGTATCTGCGTCATCTCGTATCACTCGCTCGAGGACCGTATCGTAAAGAATCACTTTAAGGAGATGAGCCAGGGGTGCACGTGTCCGCCGGAGATTCCGGTGTGCGTGTGCGGCAACGTGCCGATACTCAAGGTCATCACTCGCAAACCCTTGGTTGCCCAGCCTGATGAGGTTGAGCGCAACCCTCGGGCGAGATCAGCCAAAATCCGCGTGGCGCAGCGTCTGTAGGCGCGACCGCGCGATATTGGACCTCCCGCTCGCACCATAAACGAAGCTTAAACACACTACCAACGTACTCGGGATGGGAGGCGGCATATCATGGGCTACAACACTTCAAGCGCAGCACTCGCCTATGATATGAACGCCATGCCCGCCTATCGTGAGACGCCGCAGGCCCCCGTTGCTCCCCGTGAGCAGCGCACGCCGCGCTTTGATGTCTACACGGGCGCGGGCCGTCAGGCAAACCAGGCGGTAAGCCCGGTTTTCATGAGCGTTCTTAAAACGTTTTGCATCATTGCGGCTATCTTCATGACGATCGGCGTCGCCCGCGTGGCGCTCGCCGGCGTTACGGCCCAGGTGCTCAACAGCAACGCCGAGCTTACCAACACGCTCGAAAAGGCGACCGATGAGAGCTCCGACCTGGAGGTCATGCATTCGGTCTATGGCGCCGACACGCGCATTCGCGACCTTGCGGGCGCTTATGGCATGGTGGAGCCCAGCGAGAGCGTTACACTTGACTTTTCGCAGGATGCAGCCGCGGGCGCCAACGCGACCGCGACCGCTCAGTAGCAAGACGGTAGCTGAGTATGACAAATGACTATCGCCGCGGTTCCGATGGGGGCCGCGGTTCTGGACGTCCCTCGTCGCGGGGACGTTCTGGTTATCAAGGAACGGGTCGGCAATCTTACAACGCCGGGCAGTCCCGTGGCAACGACCCGGCGTCGCGACTTCGCGGCTCGGGCGGCCCTCAAGTGCATAACACCAGGTCGCGCAAGAGTTCGTCGACCGAATGGCTCACAGGCACGCCTCTGCCTCGCCGCAAAGCCGTCATGGGCTTCATTGGGCTTGGCTTGGGCTTGGGCGTCTTTCGCCTTGCCGACTATCAAATTGTCGAAGCCGATAAACTGCGCGAGCGTGCCGATGCGCGCCGCCTGCTTGCGCAGACCCTCTATGCCAAACGTGGCACCATCTACGACCGCAACGGTAACGTGCTAGCGTCGTCGGTCGAATGTCGCAACATCGCCGTGAACCCCCAGCTTGTCGAGGATGTTGACAAGACGGTGTCGGCGCTGGTCAAGGCAACGGGAATCGATAAAAAGACCTGCCGCAAGCTCGTTGAGTCCGATGGAACCTGGGTGTATATCAAGCGCCAGGTGGACGAAGACGACGCTGCGGCGCTGGAGAAGAAGAACCTGCCCGGCGTGCTTTTTGAGCAGGCCATGAAGCGCGTATATCCATACGACAATCTGGCATCGCAGGTGCTGGGTGTAGTGAATGTAGACAACGACGGCTTGACGGGTCTCGAAAAGCAATACAACAAGCTTCTGACCGGCACGAACGGCTCTCTCGTACGCGAGCGCGCGAGGGACGGCAGCTATATCGCGGGCGGTGCCTATAAAAAGGTGGCTGCGGTCGACGGCGTTGATATCGTGACGACGCTCGACGTCAATATCCAGCGTGCGGCCGAGGATGCCCTGGCAGAGGCTGTCGAGAAGACAAAGGCCAAGAACGGCTCGGCGCTGGTCACCGATCCTACGACAGGCGAGATCTTGGCAGCCTGCTCGTATCCGACTTACGACCAGACCAATTTGGAAAACGCCAAGACCGAGGATATGAACCTGCGCCTGGTCACCGACGCCTACGAGCCCGGCTCGGTCTTTAAGACGCTCGTGGCGGGCGCCGGCTTCGACTTGGGTGTCGTGCGGTCGAGTACGTCGTTTGAGGTGCCGGCGAGCATCAAGGTGGGCGACGATACCGTCACCGATGCCGACAAGCGCGACTATGCCATGACCATGGATGTGCGCGAGATGATGCGCCGTTCGTCCAACGTAGGCTTTGTCCTGGTGGGGCGCAAGATCGGTGCCGACGACTTTGCCGCCTATGTGGACAAGTGGGGCATCGGTCACAGCTCTGGTGTCGATTTTCCGGGCGAGAGCCTGGGCATCGTCAAGGAGCGTGACCAGTATGACGGCGCCACGCTGGGCTCGATGAGCTTTGGACAGGCGCTGTCTGTCTCGCCGATTGAGATCGCACGTGCCGTGGGCGGCATCGCCAACGGCGGCGTGATGATGACCCCGCACTTCTATAAGTCCAGCAAAGGTGACGAGAAGGACTGGGGCGAAGGCGAGCGCGCGATTTCGGAGGATGCCGCATCCCAGGTGACATCGTGCATGCAGACGGTCGTGTCGGAGGGAACGGGCGTTGGCGGCGCGGTTGACGGCTATGACGTGGCGGGTAAGACCGGTACGGCCGAACGTGCCGACGAGAACGGCGGCTACCTCAAGGAGAACTACATGTCGTCCTTTATGGGCTTTGCACCGGCACAATCGCCCAAGGTGCTGTGCTATATCACGCTCGACGGAACGCCGAGCGGCTCAGATGCCGCTGCGGTTCCGTTCCAGTTCATTATGGCCAACGCGCTCGACGTGCTGGGTATTCCGCACACGAAGTAGGGGGTTACAATCTTTGGGGCGTGGTTTGTTGTCCCATATGAGGGGTGTTCACATGCCCTGCACCACGCATACGCGGCGCTGGGATACAATACGCCGATAGCATTATTAGGTTTACAGGGGAGCTGCAATGATAGAGATCGCCGTCAACAACCTCGCGGCCGCAACAGGGGCCCGAACCGTGACGGGAGAAGCCGATCGGGTATGCCGCGGGTGCGTTATCGACTCGCGCCAGGTCGAGGAAGGGACGATTTTCGTCGCCTTTCCCGGTGAAAACGTCGACGGCAATGATTTTGCTTCCCGTGCCGTCCAGTCGGGTGCCGGCGCCGTCGTGATGACGCGTGAGCCCGAGGCCGAGCTGGTCTCGCTGGCGCAGGACAAGGGCTGTGCCATCTTGCTGACCGATGATCCCGAGGAGTTTCTGCTGCGTTTGGCGCATGCGTATCGCCTGGAGCTTGGCTGCCTGGTCGTTGGCATTACCGGTTCCATCGGCAAGACGACGACCAAGGACGTGCTCGCCGCTGTGCTCGCCAAGCGCTATCGTGTCTGGGCCACCAAGGGCAATTTCAATAACCTGATCGGCATGCCGCTCACGGTGCTTTCCGCTCCGGCCGATACCGAGGTCCTGGTGCTCGAGATGGGCATGAACCATTTCCACGAGATCGAGCGCCTGTCTCAGTCTGCCAATCCCAACCTTGCCATCGTGAGCAAGATCGGCACCTCTCATATCGGCATTTTGGGCAGCCGCGAGAACATCGCCCGCGCTAAGGCCGAGATCGTTCAGGGCATGTGCGCCGCTGGCGACTATTTGCCGCTGCTGGTTTTGGGCGGCGAGGACGATTTTACGCCGTTCATTCGCGATACGTTCGCCCAGCCTGCTGGTATCGACGTGATGCTGGCCGGTGTCTCTGACGATGATGAGGTCCGCGCCCGCGACGTTCGCGTTGATGACGAGGGCCGTCCGGTCTTTACGCTCGATTTTGGTCAGGGCGAGACAATCGATACCATGCTTGCCATCCCCGGCGTGCAGTCCGTTCCTAATGCCGTTAAGGCCGCCGCGGTTGCCTATCGCCTGGGCGTGACGCCCGAGCAGATCGATGCTGCCTTTAGGGGCCTCACGATCACCGGGCACCGCCAGGAGATCAAGCGCGCCAAGAGCGGTGCACGCATCATCGACGATTCCTATAACGCCAGCGCCGAATCGATGGCAGCCGGTCTTGATCTGCTGTGCTCGCTTTCGTGCACGGGGTCTCGCATGGCGATCCTGGGCGAGATGGGCGAGATGGGCGATGAGGCTCCTCGCATGCATGAGCTCGTGGGCGCCTATGCCGCCGCCAAGAAGCTCGACATGCTGGCGTGCGTGGGTGGCGAGCTGGCCCAGCTTATGGCCGATGCCGCACGCATGATGGGCATGGACGAGGACCGCATCCAGGTGTTCTCCGATTATCAGCAGGTGCTCGACCGCATGGGCGGCGCGCTTGAAAAACATGATGTTGTACTGGTCAAGGGTTCCCGCTTTGTTGAGCTCGACCGCTTTGTGGAAGGTGTGTGCTAGCCCATGTTCGGCAATCCCTCGTATCCAACGTATCAGGCTTTTTTGGGGCTTGGCATCGCCGCAGCCATTGCGCTGCTGCTCATGCCGTGGTGGATCAAGCTGCTTAAGGTCGAGGGTATCGGCCAACAGGTTCGTGCCGACGGCCCCAAGCGTCATTTGGTTAAGCAGGGAACGCCCACCATGGGTGGCGTTGTCATCCTCGTCGCGATCTCGCTGACCTGCCTGCTGATGGGCAAGCTCACCACCGAGCTCGTGCTCGTGCTGCTCGCCACGCTGGCGACCGGCGTGCTGGGCCTGATCGACGATCTGACTTCCGTTACGCATGGGCGCTCGCTCGGTCTGACGCCCCATGCCAAGATGATCGGCCTAACCATTATCTGTGTCACCTTTACGGTACTTGCCGTCAACTGGTGCGGCGTCGCCCCCGAGATTCGTTTTCCCGGTGGGTTGACGATTGACCTTGGCGTGCTTTCGACTACCATCTGCGGCTATTCGTTCCCGTGGCTCTATATTGTCTTTTGCTGGCTGATGATTGCCGGTCTTTCTAATGCCGTGAACCTGACCGATGGCCTTGACGGTCTTGCTGGCGGCACCTCCATGATCGCCATGCTCGCCATGGCTGCCATGGCGTTTTTGCATGGAGACGTGAACCTGTCCATCTTCTGCACCGCGTGTGCCGGTGCCTGCTTGGGCTTTCTGTGGTTCAACTGCTATCCGGCGAGCATCTTTATGGGCGATACCGGCTCGCTTGCCCTGGGCGCCGCGTTTGCCTGCACGTCCATCATGACCAACACCGAGGTCGTCTCCCTCATCATCGGCGGCCTGTTTATCGTTGAGACCCTGTCGGTCATGATTCAGGTTGTCTACTTCCACTTTACGCACAAGCGCGTCTTCCTTATGGCGCCCATCCATCATCATTTCGAAAAGAAGGGTTGGGCCGAGACCAAGGTCGTCATCCGTTTTTGGATTATCGCTGCGGCATTTGGTGCCGTTGGCCTTGCTCTGTTCTTCCAGTTGGGATAGTGGTCTTTCATGCCTCTTGCTGATGTCTTTAGCCTGCTCGTTTTGGGTCAGGGCAAATCCGGTCTCGATGTCGCCCGCTGGGCGCTGGCACATCCCGAGCGCGTAAGCGCCGTTACCGTGTATGGCGGCGGCACCTCTGAGCCCAATGATGCCACGCGTGCGCTCGAGGCTGCTGGTGTGTCGTTTGTCTATGGGACCGAACAGGTCGAGGGCGCCTATGACGTATGCGTGACATGCCCGGGCATCTCGGAGTTCTCGGGCTTCTTTAAGGCCGGGCTCGAGCATGCCGCCCAGATTATGGGTGAGCCCGAGTTTGCCTATCGCCTGTCGCCCGATAACTGGATTGCCATCACGGGCACCAACGGCAAGACGACCACCACGTCGCTGACCGATTATCTGCTCAAGGCTGCCGGCGAGGCCAGCGTAGCTGTCGGCAACATCGGCGAGCCGCCGGTCAACGAGATTGACGGCCGAGCCCACAACGAGTGGTTTGTGGCTGAGCTCTCGAGCTATCAGATTGCTACGACCACCGAGCTCCACCCTCGCGTGGCGGTGCTGCTCAACATCACTCCCGACCACTTGGGCTGGCATAAGAGCCATAAGAACTATGCGCTTGCCAAGATCAAACTGTTTGACAATATGGTCGATGACGATCTGGTGGTCGTCGACGTCGAAGACGCCGGCATTCACGAGTTCGATGAGTACATCTACACGCCGGGTCGTCGCATCTGCAAGGTTGCCTTTGACGAGCCAGAGGGTGAGGATGTCGCCTTTGTGCGCGATGGCAAGATGATCGTGCGCCTGAAGGGCGTCGAGACCCCGCTCATCGCTACATCCGAGCTCAAGATCTCGGGCCATCACAATGTTATCAATGCTCTGTGCGCTGCCACGGCTGCCCTGGCCGTCGGTGCCGATCCCGAGGGCATTTGCCGCGGTCTGGCCTCGTTCCAGCCGCTCGAGCACCGCGTGGAGCCGTGCGGCGAGATTGACGGAGTGCGCTACGTCAACGATTCCAAGGCGACCAACACCGACGCGGTCGAGAAGGCACTGACGGCGTTTCCCGATGACGACGTGATTTTGCTGCTCGGCGGCCACGATAAGGGCACGCCGCTCACGGACTTCGCGCGCGTCGTTATGGACAACGTGCGCTCGGTCGTCTGCTTTGGCGATGCGCGTGAGCGCTTCACCGCCGCTATGGACGAGGCCGATGTCGATGGCGATGTGGATATCGCCCAGGCGGATGACCTGCGCGATGCCGTGGACGTCGCCCGTTCGCTGTCGAGCCGTGGCGACGTGATCTTACTTTCTCCTGCCTGCTCTTCGTTCGATGAGTTCTCGGGCTATGAGGAGCGCGGCCGCGTGTTTAAGGACTATGTGGCCCAGCTTGCCGCTGCGGCGAAATCGCAAATGGAATAGGGGTTGCCGGTGAGAGAGGAGAGCCCCCGACAAGGTATGAGGAGGCCCGACTCGGACCGTGCTTCCTCGCGGCGCAGCACACCGCGTTCCGGTCGCGGCGGGCAGACGTTTAGCGAACGCTATATTGCCGGCGTTCCCGCCCGTATCATGCGCCCCCGTTTGATATTCATGGCCTGCCTGTTTACCTTGGTGTGCTTTGGCCTGCTGATGGTGTACTCGGCGTCTTCGGTCGAGGCGCTGCACGAGAATGGCTCGGCGACGTTTTTTCTGTTTCGACAAGCCGCGTTTGCCGGAGTTGGCGTGCTGGCTATGGTTGCCATCGTGCGCATCTTGCCGGACAGTTGGTTTGGGGAAGACGTGCTCAGGATCTTCCTCATAGGCATGATAGGGCTACTGTTTCTGGTGTTCTTGGTGGGCAGCGGCAGCCGTGGCGCCACGCGCTGGCTCAACATTGCCGGCATTCAGTTCCAGCCTTCCGAGTTTTTAAAGCCATTTGCCATTGCGTATTCGGCCATCATGCTTGATCGTTTCTTTTCGCCCGGTGGCAACATCAACGAATTCCTTCGCAAGATGGGCATCTACTTGGGCATTTCGCTCTTTCTGATCTTTATCCAGCCCGATTTCGGTACTGTCCTGATCATCCTGTTGACCCTCATGTGCATGGCGTTGTTTGCGGGTCTCGACCCCAGATTTATCATCGGCGTGCTAATCTTCGGCATTCTCGTGATTGTGATTGCGCTTGTTGCAGAGCCGTACCGTATGGTGCGTATTCAGGTTGCCTTGAACCCTTGGGCCGACGAGTATGGTGACGGCTATCAGGCCACGCTTGCCATCATGGCCTTTGCCTCGGGCGGTCTGTTCGGCCGTGGCATCGGCAACTCAACCATGAAGTACTCGTATCTGCCCGAGGCGCACAATGACTACATCCTGGCCATCATTGGCGAGGAAGTCGGTTTTGTCGGAACCGTGCTGTTCTTCTTGGTGTTTGCGATGCTGATCTATTCGGCGTTTCGCATTGCCGAGCAGGCGACCGATCGTCGGGGCGCGCTTATGGCGTCTGGCTCCGCGGTCATTCTCGCGGTGCAGTTTTTGATTAACGCGTTGGGCATCCTCAACGTGTTTCCCATGACGGGCAAACCGTTGCCGTTTATTAGCTACGGCGGTTCGTCGATTATTGTGTCGCTTATGCTTGCCGGATTGATCCTGCGCGTTTCGTACGAGAGCGCCCGTCGCGATGAGTACGACCGTCGCCGCGAGAGCTTTGCCGTTATGGATGAGAGTACCGCCGGCGTAGCCCATGTGCGCGGTGAACGACCTTCGCGTAGCGGCTTTACCGTTCTGGATGGCTCTGCGACCGAGCCGGCAGCCCGTCCGCGTCAGCGAACGGCGCCGCAAGGTCGTCCGCAGCGCCCAACTCCTCGCAATACGGGCGGCGGATATAATCGAATCGATTTGAACTCGGACCCGTCGGCGCGTTTGCGCACCGACGACCAGGGACCGCGTGTACGAAGGGACTACCATGACCGATAAGATGACCGTTGCTATTGCAGCCGGCGGCACGGCAGGACACATCAACCCCGCGCTCGCCTTGGCCGAAGAGCTGCGTGATCGTGGCCACCACGTTGTGTTCGTGGGCCAGTCGCGCAAGCTCGAGGGTCGTCTGGTCCCCGAGGCTGGGTTTGATTTTGTGCCCATTACGGTCACTGGCTTCGACCGCTCCCGTCCTTGGACGGCGCTGACCTCGCTGTGGCGTGTCAACAAGGCCAAGCGTGCGCTCGCCAGCCATTTCTCAAAGGTCGGCAAGCCCGATGCTGCCATCGGTTTTGGTGCCTATGTCGAGGTTCCGCTGCTGGGGTGGTGCAAGGGCGCAGGCGTTCCGTATCTGCTACATGAGCAGAACTCTGTTCCGGGCCTGGCCAACAAGATGATGAACTCCCACGCCGCCCGCGTGTGCATCTCGGTGCCGGCAGCGCGTTCGGTCTTTGAGCGCGAAGGTGACCCTGACCACGTGCTCATGACCGGCAACCCCGTACGTCGCTCGGTGATCGAGGGCGATCGCGCTCGCGGCCGCAAGGCACTTGGCGTTCCCGAGGACGCGACGCTGCTGCTCGTCTTTGGCGGTTCACTTGGCGCCCAGCACCTCAACGAGCGCGTGGTTTCGCTCAAAAACGAGCTGCTTTCGCGCAAGAACCTCTATGTGTTGCATTCGACGGGTGCCGACGGCTTTGAGGAGACCGAGCGCGCTTTGGCACTGACGCCCGAGGAGGCGAAGCGTTACCGCGTCCAGCCTTACATCGACAACATGGGCGATATGCTGGCTGCTGCCGATTTGGTGCTCTCGCGTTCGGGCGCATCGAGCGTGGCCGAGATCGCTGCGCTCGCCGTGCCCTCGGTGCTCGTGCCGTATCCGCATGCGACGGCCGACCACCAAACCACCAATGCCCGGTATCTGGTCGACGCCGGGGCCGGCGTGCTCTGCGCCGATGCCGATATCGACGGCTCTGCCTTTGCCGATGAACTGCTGCACCTGGTCGATGACGCGGCGGCGCGCGACGCCATGCGTCAGGCGGCGCGTGGTCTGGCTCAGGATAGGGCCGCCGCTCTTCTGGCGGATGCGGTAGAGGGTTTGCGTTAGTTAGACGGGATATCGTCGGTCGCCCTCGCGCTGATGCGGTAGGTGCGGTACAGTTAACGGGTTACAGGCAGTGTTTACGCAAGGAGTACACGAGCACATGGCTGATTCCCAGACTGCAACCTCCGCGCCCGAGTTTAAGAGCGCCCACTTTATCGGTATCGGCGGCGCCGGCATGAGCGGCATCGCCCTCGTTCTGCACGAGCGCGGTTATGCCGTTACCGGCTCCGACCTTAAGACGTCACGTTATATCCGCCAGCTTACCCGCGCTGGTGTGAAGGTACATGTGGGCCATGAGGCCGCCACGATCGACGAGGTCAAGCCCGACGTGGTTGTTGTCTCCACCGCTATTCCGGAGTCCAACCCTGAACTCGTGCGCGCTCGCGAGCTTGGTATTCCCGTGTGGCCCCGTGCCAAGATGCTCTCTGCCTTGGGCCACGGCTACACTACCGTCGCTGTTGCCGGCACGCACGGCAAGACCACCACGTCTTCGATGTGCGCCACCATGCTCGACCGCATGGGTCTGGATCCGAGCTTCCTGATCGGTGGCATCGTCGAGGGCTATGACACGAACGGCAAGAACGGCTCGGGCGACTACTTTGTCGCCGAGGCCGACGAGTCCGACAGCTCCTTCCTGTTCCTGAACCCCAACGTGGTCATTGTGACCAACGTCGAGGCCGACCACCTCGATCACTACTCGGGTATCGAGGAGATCGAAGCGACTTTCGCCAAATTCATGAGCCTGGTGGGCGAGGACGGCACCGTCATCGTCTGCGGTGAGGACCCGCATCTGGTCGAGCTCGCCAAGTCGACGGGCCGTCACGTGCTTTCCTACGGCTTTGCCGAGAGCAACGACATCGTCTGCATGCACCCGGATGTCAAGGGCATCCAGAGTGACTTTATCGTTCGCTTTGAGGACGGCACTGAGCATGCCGTGGAGATCAAGAGCAATCCCGGTCGCCACAACATGCTCAACGCCACGGCGGTGCTCACCGTCGCCCATGTCCTGGGCCTTGACATCGACGCCGCCGCCAAGGCGCTCTCGAGCTTTGAGGGCGTCCGCCGTCGCTTTACCCACGTGGGCGATATCGATGGCATCACCGTGGTCGATGATTACGGCCATCACCCCACCGAGATCAAGGCGACGCTTGCTGCCGCTTCGTCGCTGGGCTACAAGCATGTCGACGTCGTGTTCCAGCCGCACCGTTATTCGCGCCTGCAGGCCCTGTGCGACGACTTTGCCGATGCATTTGCCAATGCCGATAAACTGCTGCTGATTGATGTGTTCTCGGCTGGCGAGATGCCCATTCCGGGTGTCACCTCTAAGATGCTCGCCGATACCGTGCGCGCCAAGCATCCTGGCAAGGAGGTCGTGTACTGCTCCAGCCGTCTTGAGCTCAATCAGGAGCTCGAGCAGATGGTGGGCGAGGGCGACCTGCTGCTCACTATGGGTGCCGGTGACGTTACGACCGTCGGTCCCGAGTTCATTGAGTATTTGACTGCCAAGAAAGACGCTTAAGTCTAATGGGTCTGTTTAACGCCGTCATGGCGCTCTCGGGCATGATCGACACGGATGTGATCGAGGACGAGCGCCTTGCGCGTCATACGAGCTATCGTATCGGCGGCAAGGCCGACCTCTTTGTGACGTGCCATAGCTATCATGCCCTCCGCCGCGCCGTGGCGGTGCTCGATCGCGAGCAGGTGCCGTGGGTCATCATCGGCAAGGGCTCCAATCTGCTGGTTGCCGATGGCGGTTATCGCGGTGCCGTCATTTCGCTCGGACGTGAGTTTCAGCGCACGGTTGTTGCCGATGACGGTTGTACGCTGACGGTCGGTGCGGGCGTGATGTTTGCGCGCCTGGTCAACGATGCCCTGTCGCGTAGCCTCTCGGGCCTTGAGTTTGCCGTTGGCATCCCTGGTTCGGTCGGCGGTGCGATATCTATGAATGCCGGCACACGGACCGAGTGGATTGGCTCGCTGGTTGAGGATGTCGTAACGTTTGACCCGGCATCCGGTATCAAGCATTATGCGGGGTCCGAGATCACTTGGGGCTACCGCGAATGTAGCCTTCCCCGCAATGAGATCATCCTCGAGTGCGTGCTCAAGCTTAAACCGGCGCCCAAGGCCGACATTCGCGAGCGCATGGAGCGGTACCTGACGAGGCGCAAGCGTACGCAGCCCATGGGTCGCGCATCCTGCGGGTCGGTCTTTCGCAACCCGCCCGATGCGAGTGTGGGCAAGCTTATCGAGGATTGTGGATTAAAGGGTTTTTCGATTGGCGGCGCGGAAGTTTCGCCCGTTCACGCTAATTTTATCGTTAATAACGGAACTGCCTCGGCCGATGACGTTGCCGCGGTTATCAGACATGTGCACGGAAAGGTGAGGGAGGCGTATGGCATCGAGCTCAGACCGGAAGTTAAATTCCTCGGCTTCTAGAGCATCGAAACCCACCTTCCGCCGCGCCGGAGGGCGTTCCGGCGCGCCTGCCAAACCTCAACGCAATACCGTCGCGCACTCTAAGTCTGTCGGGCATGCTCGACAGGCCGGTCGTCCGGTCGTCGGCTCTCAGCTCGGTAATCGTCCGGCCGCAAAAAAGTCCTTGCGTCCCTCGGTGACGTCAAAGCCTGTTATGGGCGCCAAGCCTGCCCGTCCCATGGCAACTCCTAAGCCCTCGACGGGAACTAAGGCGGCGCGTCAGGGTCGCACGCTGGGCGCATCGAAACCGCGCTCGCTGACATCGGTGCCGGCTACCGCCAAGAAGCCTTCGGGTAAAAAAGGCGTCAACCCGTTGTCTTCACTTGGGGCGATGGCAAGTAAAACATCAGACGCCGCTTCTGTCGTTACAGGCAAAGGCAAAATCGTGGGCGGCGTTCTGGCCGTCTTGGCCGTGCTCGTCGTCGTTGCCGTCGTGGTGATCAACTCTGGATTGTTTACCGCCACTGATATTCAGATTCAAGGCAGCGAGCATGTGACGAAGCACGATGCTATCCAGCTGATCGATTTGCCCGAGGGAACGTCGCTTTTTAATGTCGATCCCGACCAGATTACCGAGGACCTCAAGCTGAACCCGTGGGTCTCGGGCGTGGATGTCCAGCGTCAGTTCCCGCATACGCTCATCATTACGCCCATGGAGCGCAAGGTCATCGCAATTGCCTATATCAGCTCCGATGACCTTGCCTGGGCCATCGGGGATGATGACACCTGGATCGCCCCGCTGTCGACGTCGGTCGAAGTGGACGACCAGGGCAACGTCATCACGACGGGTCAGGGCTCAAATACCTTGACCGGAATCGATGCCGCGCTGGCGCTCGCTAAGCATTATGGCGCGGTGCTGTTGACTGATGTCTCGGCGGATGTCGCTCCGGTTTCCGGCCAAGCGGTGAGCTCCAAGGCCGTTAAGGCCGGCCTGGATTATGTGCGTGGTTTTTCGAGCGAGTTCTTGGGACAAGTCAAGGATATTTCCACGCCTTCGGTCGAAGCCATCTCGGCAAACCTCAATAACGGCATTGAGGTGTCGCTGGGCGATTCGAACGATATCGTCAAGAAGGAGCGCGTAGTCACCAAGCTGCTTTCGCAGGTAGAGGGCGTAACGTATATCAATGTGCGCTCTCCGGGCAACTACACATTTAGGAATGCTCCGACCTCGTAGCGCTGGTTGATGCTTTGTTGAGGGGCCATACCACGCCGTTTATCTGGTTTGTTTGGTTTTCACGGTCAATTATTTGACTGATACGTTCATAATGTGCAAACATAATACGGTTTACCTTTGCATTTACTTTCAACCTGAAGGTTAATGTGCGCAGGGGTCGACCCATGCTATGGCTATAACCTTTGTTCGGAGGACCGACATGCACGAGACAGAGATCAACAACTACCTTGCCGTCATTAAGGTGGTCGGCGTCGGCGGCGGCGGTACCAACGCGGTCAATCGAATGATCGAAGAGGGCATCCGCGGCGTCGAGTTTGTCGCCATCAACACCGATGCTCAGGCACTCGCGATCTCTGATGCCGATATCAAGGTGCACATCGGCACCGATCTTACCCGCGGCCTGGGTGCCGGCGCCAACCCCGAGGTTGGCCGCAAGGCTGCCGATGAGTCCCGCGACGACATCGCCGAGGCGCTCGCTGGCGCCGACATGGTGTTCATCACCTGTGGCGAGGGCGGTGGCACCGGTACCGGCGCCGCTCCCATCGTTGCCGATATCGCGATGAACGAGGTCGGCGCGCTGACCGTCGCCGTCGTGACCAAGCCCTTCACCTTCGAGGGCCGCAAGCGCAAGAAGAGCGCCGAGGAGGGCATCAAGACCCTCTCTGATTGCGTCGACACCATGATCGTTATCCCTAACGACAAGCTGCTCGACATCGCCGAGAAGAAGACCACCATGCTCGAGGCATTCGCGATTGCCGATGGCGTCCTCTCCCAGGGCACCCAGGGCATCACCGACCTCATCACCGTCCCCGGTATCATCAACCTGGACTTCGCCGATGTTAAGACCATCATGAAGCAGGCCGGTACCGCCATGATGGGCATCGGTACCTCCTCTGGGGATACTCGTGCCGTCGACGCTGCCCAGCAGGCCATCTCCAGCCCGCTGCTCGAGAGCTCCATCGATGGTGCCACGCGCGTGCTGCTCTCCATCGCTGGTTCCAAGGACCTGGGCATCCAGGAGATCAGCGACGCCGCCGACGTTGTCGCCAACGCCGTCGACCCCGAGGCCAACATCATCTTCGGTACCGTTGTCGACGAGTCCCTGGGCGATCAGGTGCGTATCACCGTCATCGCTACGGGCTTCTCCGATTCCAACGTCAACCGTCAGGACGAGCTCTTTGCTGCTCAGCAGTCTCAGAGCAAGGCCGCTGCCTCCGCTGAGCCGCAGCGCACCGCTCCGGCTGCCAGCCCGGCTCAGGCCGCTCCGACCCGCAACGTCGGTGGTACCGAGCTGCCCAACTTTGGCAACGACCAGTTCGAGCTTCCCGACTTCCTGAAGCGCGGTAGCTTCTAGTTCGTTTTTCTCAACGACCTGCACGGGGTGTGTCCATTTGGATGCACCCCGTTTTGTTTCTCGTTTGTAAACGAAAGCCTCCAATCTCCTTACGTTCCCTTTACGTTTGGTCCCTACCGCTGCGGGTATCCTTTTAAGGAAGTATGACAGCCGTATAAACGCGGACTGCGCGGCGACGCCGCGGTACTTGTGTTATTAGGAGGCTTTAGTATGGCAGCACGTGCGGACAACGTTTCGCGTGTCGACCATGATGGAGTTACGTTGGTGGAGGGCGCGACATCCGATGTCCGCTTTGCCTTTACCGAGCGCACCGGTGGCGTTTCTGAAGATGCGTACTCCTCGCTCAACCTGGGCTCGCATGTAGGCGATGACCCCTTTGCTGTTCAAGAAAATCGTCGTCGAGCGCTCGAAGCTATGGGCGCCACTGAGTGCGAGCATAATCTGCTCGTGCCCAATCAGGTACATGGTGACCATATCGTTACGGTGACTTCGAACGGCGCCGACGATCTTGAGGCTGTTCGCGAGCAGATTGCCGAGGGCTGCGATGCCATCGTCTGTACGGCCCATGACGTGCCCGTGCTGCTCTGCTTTGCCGACTGCGTTCCCGTGGTGCTGGTGGCCCCCGGCGGATTTGCCGTGGTGCACTCCGGTTGGAAGGGCACGATTGCACGTATTTCTGCCAAGGCGTGCCAGGCGCTTTGCGATGCTGCCGGCTGCGATGCGAGCGACGTTTCCGCCTATATCGGCCCCCATATCTTGGCTGACGAATATGAGGTATCCCAGGAACTCATGGATCGCTTTGCCGTCGAGTTCTCTTGCATCGATGCGAGTGCCCCTCGCATGCTCGATCTTTCCGCTACCATTTGCGAGGCGCTGGTAGATGCCGGTGTGGACGCGGATAATATCGTGGATACCCAGCTTTCGACTGTGCGTCAGAACGACCGCTTTTATTCCTACCGTAACGAGGACGGCACCTGTGGGCGCCATGCTGCGATCGGCGTGATGCTATGAGAAAGATCGTATCGGTCCTGAGCGCCGCTGTGCTTACGCTTACGCTGTGCGCCTGTTCTTCGGGATCTTCTACCTCTTCCATTACCGTGGCCGGCTCCACGACCTGCCTTCCTATCGCCGAGATTGCGGCAGAGGGCTTTAAGGAGGAGACCGGCATCGACGTGCTCGTTTCCGGTTTGGGTTCTTCCGCTGGCATCGAAGCCGTCAGCGCTGGCACGGCCGATATCGCTAGCTCCTCCCGTGGACTCAATGCCGACGAACAGGATCTGGGCCTGACTCCCATCGTCATTGCCCACGACGGTATCGCGGTCATCGTGAACGAAGGCAACCCCGTCGATAACCTCTCGACCGAGCAGCTCCGCGATATCTATGCCGGCAAGATTACTAATTGGAAAGAGGTCGGTGGCGAGGACCTGAAGATTCAGGTCATCAACCGAGACGAGGCGTCCGGCACGCGTGAGGCCTTCCGCACCATCGTGATGGACGGCACCCCGTTCGATCGCCGCTCGGCCGTTCTTTCGGGCACGGGCCAGGTGCGCGACGTGGTATCTCGTTCGCGCGGTGCCATCGGCTACATTTCGCTGGGCTTCGTCGATAGCCTCAACGCCAAGACCTCGGTCAAGGCCGTCTCGGTCAATCATGTTGAGGCGTCCGAGAAGACGGTCGCGAGCGGCGGCTATCCCATCTCGCGCGACCTTTACTTCTTTGTGAAGGGGGCGCCTTCGCAGCAGGCGCAAGATTACATCGACTACGTGACGTCCGAAAAGATGGACAAGCAGATTCGCGAGGCGGGCTTTATTCCCGTCACCAACGACGAGAAGGGGAGTGAGTAGCATGGAAGCACGGGAAAACTCCCAGACTGAGCGGAATGCTCAGGCGCCCAAGAAGCGCGAGCTGGCGCTCGTTTCGCGCAGCACCTATATCAAGGAGAAGGCGCTGCAGTGGATCTTCTTTGCCTGCGCGTTCTTGGCGGTTGTTACCGTCATCCTGATTTTTGTCTTTACCACGTACTCGGCGCTGCCCGTCTTTACCGACATCGGTCTGGCGGATTTCTTTAGCTTTACGTGGGCGCCCTCTGAGGGCCACTACGGCATCGTGTCGCTGCTTGCCGGCTCGGGTCTGGTGACCGTCGGTGCGCTCGCCATGGGTGTGCCCCTGGGCGTGGGCACGGCTGTGTATCTGGTCGAGATCGCCGGCAAGCGCGTACGCAAGCTCATCAGCCCTGCCGTTGACCTGTTGGCCGGCATCCCTTCTATCATCTATGGCTTCTTTGGCATGATCATCATCCGTCCGTTTATCGCGCAGGTGACCGGTGGTCTTGGTTTTGGTGCGCTGACGGCGTGGTTCGTGCTTGCCATCATGATTGTCCCTACCATCACCACGCTCACCATCGATGCCCTCAATTCCATTCCCATGGGTATTCGCGAGGCATCGTATGCCATGGGTGCTACTAAGTGGCAGACCATCTATAAGGTCGTGCTACCTGCCGCCAAGCTGGGTATCGTGGATGCGATCGTGCTGGGTATGGGCCGTGCCATCGGAGAGACCATGGCCGTGCTCATGGTCGTGGGTAATGCCCCGGTTATTCCCGACAGCATTGCGAGCCCTATCTCGACGCTCACGAGCCAGATCGCACTCGACATGAGCTATTCCTCGGGTCTGCACCGCTCGGCGCTGTTCGGCATGGGCGTGGTCCTGTTTATCATCTCCGCCACGCTGGTGGGCATCGTCCGTCTGATTTCCAAGAAGAAGAGGGGGTAGGCTATGTCCGATTCCGTTGACACGACGGTCGATACGACCTCGTCGCGCGAGCGCATCAAGCGTGCCCTTTCCCACGGCAAGAAGGGCCGCATCAACAAGGACCTGTCCAACAAGATCATGCTTGGCGTGTTCCGTGCCGCGGCATACATCACCACGCTGGTGCTGGTCGCTATCATCGCCTACGTGGTCATTAACGGCCTGCCGCATATCTCACTCGACTTTATCTTCGGTTGGCCCCAGGGCGTCAACGCCGAGGGCGGAATTTGGCCCACAATCGTCTCGACCGTCTATGTGACGGCGCTCGCCATGCTTATCTGCACGCCGATTGCTGTGCTGGCAGCCGTCTATCTGGCCGAGTACGCCAAGCAGGGCAAGGTCGTCGAGCTCATTCGCTACGCTGCTGACGCTTTGGCCTCGGTGCCCTCCATCGTTATGGGCCTGTTTGGCTACGCCTTGTTTGTCGAGGCCATGGGTCTGGGCCTTTCGATGGTCTCGGCCGCTCTGGCACTCGCGCTCTTGATGCTTCCCATCGTCATGCGCACCACCG
The DNA here is from genome assembly GCA_021641225.1 of Collinsella aerofaciens. Lineage (GTDB taxonomy): Bacteria > Actinomycetota > Coriobacteriia > Coriobacteriales > Coriobacteriaceae > Collinsella > Collinsella aerofaciens_AJ. The sequence goes on from JAJWXI010000017.1 coordinate 18,891, forward strand.
AAGAGGCCATTCGCGCCGTTCCGCGCTATATCCGGTGGGGTGCGTACGGCCTGGGCGCCACCAAGTGGCAGGTCGTCTCCAAGATCGTGCTTCCTTCTGCCTTTGGCCGTATTGCCACGGGTATCGTCCTCGCCATCGGCCGTGCCATTGGCGAGACCGCGGTGGTGCTCTACACCATGGGCCAGGCCATCAATCTACCTATTTCGCCGCTCGATTCCGGCCGCCCCATGACGGTTCACCTGTACCTGCTTGCCAACGACGGCATCAACATGAACGCAGCCTATGGCACCGCGCTCTTGCTGATGGTGATCATTCTGGCCTTCAACCTGTTTGCGCGCTTCCTGTCGCGCAAGCGTCGCTAGTTAAGGAGTCCCATGTCCGTTTATCAGTCCGCTCCCACGCTGGAGCAAGCGGCCATTACGGCCAAGGATTTCAACTTTTGGTACGGTGACTTTCATGCGCTGACGGGGCTTGACCTCAACATCGCCAAAAACGCCATCACCTCCTTCATTGGCCCTTCGGGCTGCGGCAAGTCGACGTTTTTGCGCTGCATCAACCGCATGAATGATCTAATCGAGGGTACGCGCGTCGCGGGCACCATGACGCTCGACGGCAATGATATCTATGCCGAGGGTGTCGACCCGGTCGACCTCCGTCGTCGTGTGGGCATGATCTTTCAGCAGCCCAACCCGTTTCCCAAATCCATCTACGAGAATGTCGCCTTTGGCCCTCGTCTGCAGGGCGTGACTAGCAAAAGCGACCTCGATGACATCGTGGAAGAATCGCTCAAACGCGCCAACCTCTGGAAAGAGGTATCCAATCAGCTCAACAAGGATGGTTTGGCGCTCTCGGGCGGTCAGCAGCAGCGTCTGTGCATCGCGCGCGTGCTTGCGGTGCAGCCCGATGTCCTTCTGATGGACGAGCCATGCTCCGCCATCGACCCCACGTCCGTCTCTAAGGTTGAGGATCTGATGGCCGAGCTGGCGCCCGAGATGACGATCATCATCGTCACGCATTCAATGCAGCAGGCAGCTCGCATTAGCGACTACACCGCATTCTTCTTGCAGGAAGTTGCCGGTGAGCCCGCCACGCTCATCGAGTATGGTCAAACCGACGCGATCTTCACCAGCCCGGTGGACTCGCGGACGGAAGACTATATCACCGGCCGCTTTGGCTGATCGGTGCGACTAGTCCCAAGCCGATCGGACCTGGTCCGGTGCGTATTCACTGTGCGGGCTGCATGACCGCACCCAACTGATTGGAGTGAACCATGCGCAAACTGTTTTCCCGTCAGCTCGTCGAGGCCCGTCACGAGATGCTGAGCATCTACGAGGCC
>JAJWXI010000159.1 GCA_021641225.1 Collinsella aerofaciens
CAGCACGTCGCGACCGCGAATGTCGATATCCAGGTCTTTAATGATACGCACGATACCGGAGGACTTCACGCCGTCGCCGTAGCTCGAAACAGCCATGAAATCGATGTTGGTCGGCAGCTCGATCTTGCGCATCAGGTCGCCCATAAAGACCACGGCGCCGCGCAGGACCGCAATCAGCACCAGATCCTTACCCGCGTAGTCGCGAGTAATCTGCTCGCCCAGGCGAGAGACGATACCGTCGATATCCTCCTGCGTAAACAGAACCTTCTCGATATCCGGATGTTGAGAAGCCATGACAACCCTTTCTTGTGCTTATCGCCCACACACCGCCGTATGGACGCGAACTACACATTCTAGCAGCGCACGGGGTATATTTACCAGCCCGTGCGCCATCAGCGCGGGAATACCGTCAACGTCGCACAGAATAGTAGGCGCAAGACACTATTCCGCATCGACCACACGAAGCAGATACGCCACGCGCGTTGCGGCCGTGCATTTAAATCGCTCGTCCGTGCGAACGCCTGCGACCCATACCACGGCACCTCCCGGAGCCGTTCTCACCACGGGAACGCCTGCGCGCTCAGAAACGGGAATACGAGCCTCGTTGAGCAGGTCGGATACCTTCTTACTTCGGCCACTCATGCCCAACGGACACATCACATCCCCCGGCGCGGGACCGTCTACCCACAGTCGCGCCAAACGCGCCTCGGCGGGAATCTCCCCGCGTGAGCCGGCGAGCATCCGTTCGCTATCGCGATCGGCAAAGCCCAGCGTCGCGGCATCCACCATAGCGGTCACCCCTCCGGCACCCGCGAGTTCGCGGGCACGGCGCACAATATCACACCCCGGCTCGACGGCCATCGGCTCTGCCACCAGGATACGGCCCGCCCCCAGCGGCAATCGACCGGGAATGGTGACCCAATCGGCAACTAACCCCTCGCGCGCCGCCGGCGCCTTAAACGCCAGCATGCCAAACTCAACGCGCGCGTCAATTCCCGCCGGCAGTGTGACCGAACCCGAGCCTTCGGCGACACAAGCGAGCACGCGCTCCACATGCCGCATCTCGGGACGAGCGTCCGGATCGATGCGCTTGATCGCCAGTCGCACGATGCGCCGCGCGATTACCACCTCGGCCGCAGCAAGGCGCCTGGCATCGAGCACCAGTGCGCCCGCCGTCTCTTTACGCAAACAGCTTCGAAACGCCTGTGCCGACAGCTGGGAAAGAAAGGCGTCCTCATCGCCTAAGATCTCGCAGGCGGCGCCAATCGTCTTGCAGACGCTCGCGTTGCGCTGCGCTACCACCGGCATTACTCGATGGCGCACGTAGTTACGCAAGTACGACACGTCCTCGTTGCTCTCGTCCTCTCGCCACGGCTGACCATGCACCTGCAGATAGCCAACGAGCTCATCATGAGTCATGTCGAGCAAGGGACGCACCACGATATTCCTCCGGCGAGGAATGCTCGATAGGCCAGCGGGCCCCGAACCCTTAATCGCGTTCATCAAAAACGTTTCCGCGCGATCCGAAGACGTGTGCGCAGTGCAGATGCGAGCCGCCGTTCGCGGTGCCCCCGTCTGGGCGCAGAGCTCGCGAACATATCTCCGTGCCGCGGCATAGCGCACCTCGCGGGCGGCCGCCTCGATATTGCCCGATTCATCATCAAAATAGGCATGCTCAACATACAGCGGCAAGCCATATTGTGCGCATAGGCCGCGCACGAAGGCCTCGTCGCCATCGGATGCCTCGCCGCGCAGATGATGGTTCACATGCAGCACGTGCAGTCGCTCGCGCGCGATGGGGGCTACACCACGCCCATCCAGAATATCCAACTTTGATGTGCATGCCATAAGGAGCAAAGCCGTCGAGTCCGCACCACCTGATACCATGAGCACCACGGGGGCAGCCGTCTGCCGCGTTGCCAGGGCTTTATCATCGGCCCACGATGCAGCATGGTGTCCATAATGCTGAGATACCGTTGGCATTTGCTTCCTCCTCTATTCGTCCGCACCCATTGTATCCTTTGGAATCTTATGTCTCGTCTGCACCTTCATATCCTTGGCAGCGGCTCAAAAGGCAACTGCGCGCTCATCGAAGGCCCCCGGGGGCTCATCATGATTGACGACGGTCTTTCTCGCCGCGAGACATTAAAGCGCATGGCAGAACTGGGGCTCTCGGCAGACAACGTCTCGGCTCTTCTCATTACGCATGAGCACAGCGACCACATCAAGGGTCTCGATGTCTGGTGCAAGCACTGGCACGGCCCCCTCTATGCCAGCAGGGGCACACTTTCGAGCAAAGAAATTCTTTCGCATCTGCCTGTCGAGGAATTCGATCCCGGTGACACCCTATCCATTGCCGGCATCCACGTGCAAACCTACTCAACATCGCACGATGTCATCAATCCAGTCGGCTATCGATTCGACGCCCTCGATGATTCCATCGGCTTTGCCACCGACACCGGGGAGCTATCGAGCCAAGCCATGAACACCCTCAAAGATTGTCGAGTCCTCGCGCTCGAAAGCAACCACGATGTGACCATGCTGCGCGAGGGAGAATATCCCCGCTTTCTTCAAGAGCGCATCCTGTCTGCAAGGGGACACCTCTCCAACGACCAAGCCGCCGAAGCCGCGCGCGAACTTGTTACCGATCGCACCGAACAGCTCATTGCCATGCATATCAGCCAAGATAACAATCGCCCGAGCCTTACCGTCAAAAGCTATGCCAAAGCTCTAGCCGCAACCCTGGATGACGAGATCGGCAGCTCCGCCACCCTTCTCCAAGGATCGCGAAAACTCTCGATACGCCCCGCAAGCCAGCATAGGCCAGCAACCATTCAATAGACTGTCCTAGACAGCAAAAGGGGCCGGGAATCGCTTCCCAGCCCCTTTTGTTATCTCTTAATAGCACAGAACGCCAACGAAGTTAGTCGATGGAGATCTTCGTAACGTTCTTCTTCTCGACGATCTTGGGAACCGTAACGGTCAGGATGCCGTCAGCGTACTTAGCCGAGAGACCCTCGCTCGAAGCGTCCTTTAGATACACGCCACGCGTTGCGCTGTACGAGCTGAACTCCTTCTGCAGGAAGTTCTTGCCCTCATTCTCCTCGTCTTCCTCAACATTTACGCTAATGGACAGACGGCCCTCGTTAAGCTCGACATCGATATCGTCCTTGGCGACGCCGGTCAGATAAGCCTTGACCTCATAGCCATCGCCCTTATCCTCAACATCAACGGGGAACGCCTTAGAGGCAATCGAGCTGTTCGCCAGATCACTCATATCATCAAACAGATCGAACAGCGAGCTCGCAGAGGGACGAACGCCAAAAACCGAACGATAAGGAACCATGCTTGCCATGTTTACCACTCCTTTATAGGACTGCCGAGTCATCTTCTAGGTGACTGGGACTTCTTTTGACACTCTTATATATGCCCACCCGGTGCTCATATATACATCGGCTATAAAGTTTTTTGAGTCCGTTACTATAAGCATATCTAAGTGTGTTTGACTCAGGTTTTAGGTAGGTAAAGGTTCTTTGAACCAGAGCTTAAATAACGAGTATGTCCACAGCTACAAATAACAAGGGGCTTACAATGAGCGCGTACACGTTGTTGGTAACGAACTAAAGGGCATCATGGACGACCAAAAACAGAACAATATGTTTATGCCGACGCGGGGGGAAGATACTTCCACGCAGCCGCCACGGTTCCGTCGCCCTCACATCTCGCAAGAGCCCATTAATGATCCAGAGCCCGAGTATGTGACGAGAAATCGATATCAAACACTCGAGGACGCACAAACGGGGCGCAAAAATATGAGCGTGGCCTCGGGAGACCCTGCATATCTGAAAGATGCGCCGCTCTCTAAAAACAGTGCAGATAGGGATGAGCCGATAAGAGAATCCCACGCTCATCAACAACGAGGACCTCGGCCCAAGCAAACATTAACGCATTCGGCTCGCTATCTCGAAACGCCAAAAAAAGGAAAGTCGATCTTCGTTTCGTCAAGCAAACGACGCAAGCAGCATCGACTGACAATTCTGCTATTGATCATTACGGCCATAGCAATTGCTGTTGTAATTCGATTCATAGTCTTTAAGTAAAAGAACAGCGTCCAAAAGGCAACGAGAGCGACTCGTGTAATTGTGTCCATTTGAGCCCAATAAAGGCAAAAAAGGGGGAGGCCGCGAGGCCTCCCCCTTCTCAGTTCAAGCGTACGGCTC
>JAJWXI010000160.1 GCA_021641225.1 Collinsella aerofaciens
GCCCCTCCGGCCGGGGACCGCGCCGTACCAGCTACAGCGTCATGTTCGGATCGGCGTCGACGTCGAACGGCGAGATTTCTCCTCGGTCGAATTTACGGCGGGCGACCTCCGCGATCATGGCTGCGTTATCGGTGCACGCCGAAAGCGGTGGCACCGTTACGCGGATCCCCTGACGCCCAAGCTTCTTGATCATCATCTCGCGCAGATGCGGATTAGCCGAGACGCCGCCGCCGATGCAGTATTCCTTGCATCCGGTGGCATGCAGCGCGTTCTTGGCCTTCTTGTACTGAACGTCAAAGACGGCTGCCTCAAACGAAGCCGCCAGATCGGGCAGGTGAATCGTGCGCCCGGCCTTGGTCTCCTGCTCGATGTAGAGCGTCACGGCCGTTTTAAGACCCGAAAGCGAGAAACGATAGTCTCCCCTGCTGTTAAGCGCGCGAGGAAAATCGATCGCGCGGGGATTACCCGTCTCGGCCAGCTTGGAGATGATGGGGCCACCGGGATAGCCCAGACCCAACGCCTTGGCTACCTTGTCGAAGGCCTCGCCCACAGCATCGTCGAGTGTCTCACCAAGTACCTCGTAGTCGCCCCATGCCTTCACGTGCACGAGCATGGTGTGCCCGCCCGAGACAAGCGTAAAGATAAACGGGGGCTTGAGGTCGGGCTGCGCCAACAGGTTGGCAAACAGGTGGCCCTCCAGATGATTGACGCACACGAGCGGCTTGCCGGCAGCATACGCAAAGCCCTTGGCAAAGGCGACGCCTACCACCAGGGCGCCCACCAGGCCCGGACCCTGTGTCACGCCCACGGCGGCAAGCTCACTTGGTGCAATGGCTCCGCCCGTAAGGCCCAGCGATGCTGCGGCATCCTCGAGCGCCGCATCCACGACACTCACAATCACCTCAACGTGTTTGCGCGAGGCGATCTCGGGCACCACGCCGCCAAAGCGGGCGTGAAAATCAATCTGTGTCGACACCTGGTTGGCCAGCATATTGCCATCCGCATCGATAATCGCCACGGCCGTCTCGTCGCAGGAGCTCTCAATAGCGAGCACTAGGCGGCGGCGCTCAATTTCGGTACGCTCCCCCTCGGAGCGCCCAGGCGCAGGCAACGGCCATACGCGCTGCTCTGCCGCCGTCGGCTCGGGCGAAGCATTGTCGACCGGAAGCACCAGGGGCAGCGGAGCCGTCATGACGATGGCGTCCTTGCCGGCACCATAGTAGCCGCGGCGACGGCCAGCCTCGGTAAAGCCCAGAGCGTTATAAAGCGCGGTCGCTCCCTCGTTACCGTCCTCGACCTCGAGCGAAGCCGTAGTGCAGCCGAGCATCTGGGCATCATAGCTCACGTGCGACAGCAGCTTGCGGGCAATGCCCTCACGGCGATGTGCCGGGTCGACGGCGACATCCAGAATCTGCACATCACCGTCCACGACCATACCGCCGGCAAGGCCCAGCAGCTTGCCGTCGTCGTGTGCCACCCACCAACTACGCGGCGCAGCGACGTCCTCGCCTAGTTCGGACAGGAACATGCCCGGCGTCCACGCCTCGTGTCCGGCACCTTCAAAGCAAGTAGCCTCCAGCGCGCTCGCGCCCTCGGCATCCGCCGCGCCCATGGGACGGAACTGCAGATGACGACCGGCGAGCTCATCGGCAACGCCCGTAATTTCGCTCTGCGCACTCTCGGCAAGACCAAGACGCTTGCGCTCGTTTTCCTCGGCATCCGAAAGGCGCGTGTAAATCGGCAGGACGCGGGCCGGATCGCCGTCACCCGCAGCGTGCGCGAGCAGCAAGCCCTCGCCCGAAGGCCACCACAGGTCGCGCTCCACGCAGCGGGCGGCCTCGTCCTCACCCAGCAGCTTGCCATAGCGCACGAGACCGTCACCGGTCAGCTGAACCTGGTCCCAGTCCGCTGCTTGGCGCCACTCATCGAGCGCCACGGCGGCCTTGACCACGTGCTCGCGCTCAAATTGACGCTCGGGACCCTCATCGACCAGCATATACAGCGCCGGATATACCTCACCGCGCATAGCATCGGCCAAGATACCAAGCTTGCCGCGCACGCCAGCCTTCCACGCCGTCCAAGCGCAAGCGTCGAGCGTCGACACGCCCAGCAGCGGAACATTGGCACCACGCGCGAGGCCCTTGGCAGTGGAGATGCCGATGCGCACACCCGTAAACGACCCCGGGCCGCGGCCGACCACGTAGCAACCAACATCGCTGCGATCCAGACCGGCTTGAGTCAGCACGCCATCGACGGTATTCACGAGCTCAACGTTGGCGTGACGGCGACACATGTGGTCGCCACTCACGAGCTTCGTCTCGCCCGTCTGCCCATCAATCCAGCTTGCCGCGCAGGCAAGCATGTCGGTCGAGGTATCGAGCGCCACCACCAGCGCGTTGTCGTTATGCAAGCTCATCTTGTACAGCCTTATCAATCAAATGGGAAAGCTCCATTGCGCGGTCACCGTGCGCCTCGAGCGTTATCGTTCGCACATCGCTGTCGCCCTCATCACGCCTGAGCGTCACCGAAAGATACTCATCCGTCAGCTCGTCCTGGAATTGTTCGCCCCATTCCAGCAGGCAAGCACCCTCATAGCCCAGCACATCGAAAATGCCCGTATCCTCGAGCTCGTAGGCATGCTCCAGGCGGTATAGATCAAAGTGAAACAGCGGAATACGACCTTGATCGTGAACGGCCATGAGCGCAAACGTAGGGCTCGTAACCATATGCCCATCGCCCAGCCCGCGCGAGACGCCCTTGGTAAAGTGAGTTTTGCCCACTCCCAGGCCACCGGTCAGGATGAGCACATCGCCGTCCTCCAGGCAGGGTGCGACCAGCTCGCCAAAATGCTCCGTATCGGCAGCACAGGTTGTCTTAAAAGTACCTACCCCCAGGCGCTCCAGGGACATATACACTCCTTATTATTCCGAGGCGGCCTCCGGTGCGGGGTGCCGCTCCAAATAGTCGCCCAGCATCTTAAAGTCTTCTTCCAGCAACTCCTGCCACGCCGGATTGCGCAGCGCCGCCGCGGGATGAAACGTCGGCATCACCACAAAATGCCCCATCTGATGGAACCTGCCACGCAGCTTGGTAATGCCGATCTCGGTCTTAAGCACAAAGTGCGTCGCGGGGTTGCCGAGCGTCACGATGATATCGGGCCAGATGCTTCGAATCTGCTCGCGCAAAAACGGCGAGCAGGCCAGCACTTCCTCGGGACGCGGATTGCGGTTTCCCGGCGGGCGACACTTAAGCACGTTGGCGATATAGACATCCTCGCGCTTAAGGCCTGCCAGGGACAGAATGCCGTTGAGGTCCTCGCCTGCCGCCCCCACAAAGGGCTCGCCCTGCAAATCCTCATTGCGGCCCGGCGCCTCACCAATAAACATCACGCGAGCGCGGGGGTTTCCCACGCCAAACACAATGTTGTGGCGCGACTGATAAAGCTGGCAAAGATGGCAATCGCCCAGGACGGCCTCGATCTCCTCGAGTGCGACCTCACGCGGCGCCTGATGGCTATGGCCGGGAATGTGCATGACGCCCATAGCGGCTCCTACACGTAGACCTTGTCGAGACGCATGCCAAAGCCGCAGGCGACCTCGTAGTTAATTGTGCCACGCAGGCGTGCCATCTCATCCATGGTGATCTCGGCATCGCCGTCACGACCGACAATAATCATCTCGTCGCCGTGCTCGGCCTCGGGAATCTCATGCGCCGGGTTGGACTGGATGGCGACCATAAACTGATCCATGCAGATATTGCCAACCTGACGCACGCGCTCGCCGCGATAAAGCACGTCCATGCGATTGGAAAGCGTGCGCGAAAGGCCGTCGGCGTATCCGATCGGAAGGGTGCAGATCTGAACACGCGTACGCGGTACGCGATAGGTAAAGCCATAACCCACGCCCTCGCCCATCGCAGGATGTGCCACGCGCGTCACACGCGCATGAACGCTCATAACGGGGTCGAGCTGCATCACGCGGCCGCTCAGCTCGCACGGCTGCATGCCATACAGGCCAACGCCGGCGCGAATCATATCGAAATGCATCGAGGGATCGAGCATCGAGGACGGCGTGTTGGCGCAGTGCACGATACCGCACTCAAAGCCTG
>JAJWXI010000161.1 GCA_021641225.1 Collinsella aerofaciens
CGGGTGCCCTACCGGGAGTAGCCCCGACGGTTGACAAAACTATAGGAACACCCAACGACTACCCGATGACACGACAATCCTATTCCTCAATCTCTTTCCAGCACTGGGGATCGGCATCGTACATATCGCCCGTATAGCCGTACGTCACCGCAGGGCACCCGCGGCACCAACCGAAGAGCTCGCACTTAGAGCACTTCTTGAACTTCTTAAAGTCGCGCTTTGCTTCCATTTGCGGAGAGGAGAAGAGCTCCTCCAGCGAGTTTTCGGCAACGTTACCCACCTTGCTCTCCATGCGGCGACACGCATAGACATCACCCGTAGGCAGCACCGTCATATGACCCGTACCGCAGTGGCAGCCGTCATAGATCATGCCGGGCTTGGCGTCCTCGGGAATGGTGAACTTACCCTGCTCCCACAAAAGCAGCGTCCACAGGTGATCCTTGAGCTGGAAGAACGTCTTGCAGCCCGCCGCCTGATGGAACTCCATGCGCTCCTGCGCGGCCAGCAGCACATCGCGATACTCCAGCGGTTCCAAATGGAACTCGTCACGCTTTTGGCCCGACGTGGGGCAGTACCGACCAAAGGCGAACACGTCGACCTCGAGACTTGCCACAAGGTCGATGAGCTGCGGCAACTCGGCGGCGTTCATGCTCGATACCGTGTTCATGACGGCAACCCAGATACCCGCGCGCTTAAGACAACCGATAGCACGCATGGTCTCGACAAACGAGCCGGGTTTACGGAAGTAATCGTGCGTTGCCTCGAGTCCGTCGAGCGAGAGCTGATATTTGCGGCACCCCAGCTCTTTCATGCGGGTACAGACCTCGTCGGTCAGATGGAACGGATTGCCCATCACGCACCACATAAAACCGCGCTCGTGCAAGAGCTCGGCAAGGCGCCAAAAATCGGGATGAAGAATGGGGTCGCCGCCCGTAACGTAAAAGTACGGCTGACGACCGATACGCTCGCAGAGCGCCTGGGCCTGGTCGACGACCTGGACCATTTGTTCCCACGGCATGCGCTTGAAACCGGCACAGGCACCGTTGGCAAAGATATAGCAGTGTTTGCAGCGCTGATCGCATTCATCCGTAATATGCCATTGGAAGGCAAACGCAGGCTTTTGCATCGTGGGACTCCCTTGGTCGATGTTGAAACTGATGACGGTATTTGGGCTACAGGCGCGTAACGGCGCCGACGGGGCAATTCTCGGCACAGGCGCCGCAATGCAGGCAGTGCTCGGGCTCTATACGATAGGCGTCTCCCGGCTCGATGCACTTCTGCGGGCAGTGCTCAAGGCAGGTGCCGCAACCGATACATGCATCGGCATCGATGCAGAAGCCCCTGACGGGCGCAGGCGCCATGCTCTCGTCCAAGGTAAAGACCGCGCGCTCGATGGGATGAACTCCCAGGTTAAAGTAGTCGAGCACTATGTTCTTAACCTTAAAGATGATGTTGATCTCGCGCGTATCGCCGGGATACACGTTCGCAAGATACGGCTGCTCGGCATAAATAATATCGCGCCAATGAACTTGCTCGGACTCCGCGACAGGAGCGGCAACGCCGGACATGCGAATCATTTCGTTAAACCGCGTATGGACGAGCGTTTGGACACGCCCGTCGGCCATAAGCTGACGAGCCATCTCCTTGCCACGTGCCGTGAGAAAGTAGATAGCACGGGGCTCGTAATGGACAGCGCTCACGCAGCGAATTTGCGGTGCGCCACTTTCGTCCACGGTTGCCAGGGAGAGCGTCCCGGCAAGCTGCATCTTTTTGAGGCAAGTCTGAGCATCCATTACGAGTCCCTTCCTAGCGATTGCTTACTGAGCGTCGGCAGCGCCGCAAGCGGTGCCGCAGGCCGGAGCAGCAGCCGGATCAGCGGAGCCGCAGGCAGGGGCAGCAGCCGGGTCAGCAGAGCCGCAGGCAGGAGCGGCCGCCGGATCGGCAGAACCGCAAGCGGGAGCGGCCTTGGGGTCGGCGGAGCCGCAAGCGGGCGCAGGATCGGCGGTACCGCAGGAGGCGAAAGCGGCGACGTTCTCGAGATTCTCGGACATGGTATTTCCTTTCGGTCGAGGATAGCTGGGCGAAGCCATCCAGTTTTTGACGCTCTTTGCGTCTATATGCATCATGCAAAAAGCGCGCAACGACCAAAAGAAGGCACCAATCTATTAGCCAGTTACCAAAAGGTAAGTAGTAGCCGCAAACGACAGCGGCTGCGATAATGAAAGCTGTCCACACGATTGAGGAGTCCCCATGCTTACCAAAGAAGAACTGCCTCCCTGCCCTGTTGCCACGTGTTTTCAACTCTTTGGCAACAAGTGGAAGATCTATATCATCCAGCAGCTCATTAACCGTCCCATGGGCTTTAACGCGCTGCATCGCGCTATCCCGGGCATTAGCCAAAAGGTACTCTCGTCCAACCTCAAGGAAATGGATGCCGCGGGCCTCATTACGCGCACCGTCATCCCCGAGACGCCCATCCGCACCGAATATGCGCTTAGCGAGCTGGGCCACAGCCTCATGCCCATCATCGATTCCCTAGTGGAATGGGGCACCGACTATCAGCAGCTCGTGCGAAACTCCTAACGACCACAAACTTTCGCACATTGAGCGCCGTGGGGCATACCGCTCCACGGCGCTTACCTTTTTGTGCCTTCTTTTACAGAGGCGCGTTGGGCCGCACACTACTGTCGAGCGAAACCATCTCAATCGAACAGGAGGAAGGCCATGAATCAGGCCGAACGCCGCGTTTGGCTTATCAAGGCATTGCTCGATGAGCGGCCAGACGGGCGCAGCGTTGCCGTACCTGCCGGAGCCAACGAACAACGCGATTTGCTCAGAGCCCTTATGAACATACGCCCGCCCGAGGCGCTTGCGGCCGAGACGCTCGACATACAAGACGCCTACTTGCAGCAACGCCTTCTTGAGCGCGGCGGGGCAACCGACGCCGGCACCCTCCCCTACCGCGATCGCGTTGCCATCTGGCGCGGCGACATTACGCTGCTTAGGGCCGACGCCATCGTCAATGCCGCCAACAGTCAGATGCTCGGCTGCTTTGTGCCAGGACATCGCTGCATCGACAACGCTATCCACACCTACGCCGGCATGCAGCTACGTCTGGCGTGCGCCAATCTCATGGACGAGCAGGGGCACGAGGAACCAACGGCGCGTGTCAAGGTCACACCGGCGTTCAATCTGCCCAGCAGCTACGTTTTCCACACCGTCGGCCCCGTCGTACCCAGCCATAAGCCTGGCCCGCGCGAGGAATTGCTGCTACGTCGCTGCTACACCAGCTGCCTGGAAGAAGCGACGCGTCGAGGACTCGACACCCTCGCGTTCTGTTGCATCTCTACCGGCGTGTTTGGCTATCCCCAGGAAGCTGCCGCGCGTGTGGCCATCGATACCGTTCGTCATCATCTAGACCATAACGACCCCAACCTTAAGGTGATCTTCAATGTTTTTCTCGCGTCTGACGAGGCAATCTACCGCAGCCTTCTCCAAACAAATCGATAAGCTCCGAGTCGCACTCGATGCATCTGATGCCGTGGTAATCGGTGCGGGAGCAGGACTCTCGACCGCCGCCGGATACACCTATTCGGGCGAGCGATTCGACGAGCTCTTTGGCGACTTTGCCGCACGCTACGGCTTTACCGATATGTATTCCGGCGGCTTCTATCCCTATGATTCGCTCGAGGAGTACTGGGCGTTTTGGAGCCGCTACATCATGTGCAACCGATACGATCCCGTACCGACGCCGCTCTACGAACAGCTCTTGAGCATAGTGCGCGGGCGCGATTACTTTGTGCTGACCACGAATGTAGACCATTGCTTCCAACGTGCCGGCTTTGACAAACAGCGGCTCTTTTACACGCAGGGAGACTACGGCCTGCTCCAATGTAGCAAGCCTTGCTGTCAGGAAACATGGGATAACGAAGAGCTCGTACGCCATATGGTCGCCGCTCAACAGGACCTGCGCATTCCATCTGCGCTTGTACCCCATTGCCCTCACTGTGGCGCCCCGCTTACGATGAACCTGCGCGCCGACGATACGTTTGTGCAGGATAAAGGGTGGTACACTGCGGCCAATCGCTACCAGGAT
>JAJWXI010000162.1 GCA_021641225.1 Collinsella aerofaciens
ACGCTATCGAGCACATCATTACCCAGATGGAGGGCGAGGCCGACACTGACCGCCTGTCCGCGCTGGCCGATATGCGCTTTAGCTTTATCGGCGACGTGTGTGGGCGCTGCGTCGTCAAGCCGCACGAGAGCCGCGAGCACGTGCGCTCCGTCAAGATCGACCGCATCCTGACGGGTCGCTACACGGCCATTCCGGCGTTCCTGGTGATCATGGGCCTCGTCTTTTGGCTGACGTTTGGCGTGATCGGCGCGGCGTTGCAGGGACTTATGGAGGACGGCATCGCTGCCATCATCGCCTCGGCCGATGCGGGTCTCAAGGCGTTCGGCACCAACGACGTGGTGCGCTCGCTGGCTGTCGACGGCGTGCTTACGGGCGTGGGCAGCGTGCTGACCTTCCTGCCGATTATCGTCGTGCTCTTTTTGTTCCTCTCCATTCTGGAAGACTCCGGCTACATGGCGCGCGTGGCCTTTGTCATGGATAAAGTGCTGCGTCGCTTTGGCCTGTCGGGCCGCAGCTTCGTGCCCATGCTCGTCGGTTTTGGCTGCACCGTGCCGGCTATCATGTCGACCCGTACGCTCCCATCCGAGCACGACCGCAAGATGACGGTCATGCTCACGCCGTTCATGAGCTGTTCGGCCAAGTTGCCGGTCTACGGTCTGCTGTGCGGGGCGTTTTTCCCGCAGGCGACGGTCCCCGCCATGGTCTCGCTCTATCTGATTGGCATTGCGGTCGGTTGCATCGCGGCTTTGGTGCTCAATCGCACGGCATTTAAGGGCGACCCGGTGCCGTTTATCATGGAGCTTCCCAATTACCGCCTGCCGAGCGTCAAGACGACGGTGATGCTGGCATGGGATAAGGCCAAGGACTTTATTACCAAGGCCTTTACCATTATCTTTGCCGCTACCGTGGTCATCTGGTTCCTCCAGACGTTCGATATCCGCTTTAATGTGGTCGCCGATCAGTCGCAGAGTCTGCTTGCCGGTCTGGGCAGCATTATCGCTCCGCTGCTGGCGCCGCTCGGCTTTGGCGACTGGCGTGCATCCACGGCGCTCGTCACCGGACTTATTGCCAAGGAGAGTGTCATCTCGACCCTCACCGTGCTTTTGGGTGCAACCTCGCCCGCGGCACTGTCGACCATGTTTTCGCCGTTCACCGCCTATGTGTTCCTGGTCTTTACGCTGCTGTACCCGCCCTGCGTGGCTGCCATCGGTGCCGTTAAGAGCGAGCTAGGCGCGCGCTATGCCGTTGCCGTGTTCGCGTTTCAGGTGGCAGTCGCCTGGATTGTCGCGTTTGTCGTGCATTCGGCTGGTATATTGCTGGGGCTGGCTTAGTTATTTATTGACGGCGCAACCTCTATGTACCGAATTGTTTTCGGCCCCGCATCTGTTGCTGACGGATGCGGGGCCGTTGCTATATAATCGCCTCCGCTCAAAATGATTGGAGACGTTATATATGAGTCAGGCAAGGCAAGACGGTATCGCGCTCAAGCAGTGGCTCCCGCTTATCGGGCTCGCCTGTTGCGCGTTCGTGTTCAACACGTCGGAGTTTATGCCCATCGGCCTTCTGACTGATATTGCCGCGTCGTTCTCGCTCACCGAGGCCCAGGCAGGCATCATGATTTCGGTCTACGCCTGGGGCGTCATGCTGCTGTCACTGCCGCTTATGGTGTTTGCCTCGCGTTTTGAATTCAAGCGGATGCTGCTCGGCGTGCTCGCCGTGTTCTCCTTGGGCCAGTTCCTGTCCGCTGTGGCACCGACATATCCCATCCTGGTCTGTGCGCGCCTGGTGGTCGCCTGCGCGCATGCCGTGTTCTGGTCAGTCGCCTCGATTATGGCCTCGCGCCTGGTCGACACCCGTCACGGGGCGCTCGCCATCAGCATGATCGCCACGGGCTCGTCCATCGCACAGATCTTTGGCCTGCCGATCGGCCGCGCCATCGGCCTGGCCGTGGGCTGGCGCATGACGTTTGCCGTGGTCGGGGCTTTTTCTGCCGTCGCGGTGGTGTACCAGGCCGCCGTGTTCCCGGCCATGCCGGCGGGCGAGCGCTTTACCGTCAAACAGCTGCCCGAGCTGCTCAAGAACCCGTTCCTGATCGCGCTCTACGCGGTCACGGTTTTTATGGCGACCGGCTACTACGCGGGTTACAGCTATATCGAGCCGTTCCTGGCACAGGTCGCGCACGTCGACGCAAGCGCTATTACCATGACGTTGACGGCGTTTGGCTGTTCCGGCCTGGTGGGCAGCTGGCTGTTTGGTCGCCTGTTCGACGGGCACCGGTTCCCGTTTCTCGCGATCACGCTTTCCGGCGTGCCGGTGGCTCTGCTGCTCATGGGTCCGGCCGCATCGTCGCTCGCGGCGGTGCTTGCCGTCTGCGCGCTATGGGGCTGCTGCTCTACGGCCTTTAACGTGGCGTTTCAGGCCGAGCTCATCAAGTACACGCCGGCGGATTCGTCGGCCGTCGCCATGTCGATCTTCTCGGGCCTGTTCAATCTGGGTATCGGCACGGGCACCGCAATCGGTGGCGCCGTGGTTTCGGGTCCCGGTATCGCTTGGATTGGCTTCGTGGGCGGGGCGATTACCGTCGTGGGCGTCATCCTCGCCATCACGGTGCTATTTCCGGCCATACGCCGCGCAAAGCTCGTCGCCTAATCACGCCCCCTCATCAGTTGCGGTGAAATACGGACTGCTGGGCCCAATAAACCCGGCAAACAGTCCGTATTTCACCGCAACTTAGAAAGGGGCTGGGGTAGCTAAAAGAGCCCTGTCCCAAATTAGCTACCCTGCTGGGCATACAATGGATGTCGTTGTGTTGAGCTTACCGGGAGGTTGCTATGTGGGCATACGAGACGACGTTCTATCAGATCTATCCGCTGGGCTTTTGCGGAGCTCCGCGCGAAAACGCCGCGCCCGTTGCCGAGGATGAGCTCGCCCAGGCTGCCGATGCCGCTGCCAATCCCGATGCCCCCATCATGAAGATCGCCCAATGGGCCGACTACCTGCAGGAGCTCGGCGTTGGCGCTGTGTTGATCAACCCGCCGCTCGAGTCTGATAGCCACGGCTACGATACGCGCAGCCTGCGCCATATCGACCGCCGCCTGGGCGGGGATGCCGATTTTGCCGCCGTATGCGAGACGCTGCATGCCCATGGTATTCGCGTGGTGCTCGATGCCGTCTTTAACCATGTGGGCCGCGGCTTCTGGGCCTTCCGCGATGTGCAGGAGCGTAAGTGGGACTCGCCGTACAAGGACTGGTTCCACATCAGCTTTGACGGCGACTCGTGCTATGGCGACGGCTTTTGGTACGAGGGCTGGGAAGGCCATTTTGAGCTTGTGAAGCTCAACCTGCAAAATCCCGCCGTGGTCGATTACCTGCTCGAGTCCGTGCGCCGCTGGGCCGAGGTCTTTGGCGTCGACGGTCTGCGCCTGGACGTCGCCTATATGCTCGATCGCGATTTTATGCGCCACCTGCATACTTTTACCCGTGAGCTCAAGCCCGACTTTGTGCTGATCGGCGAGACGCTCCACGGCGACTACAACCAGATCGTTAACGACGAGATGCTCGACTCCTGCACCAACTACGAGTGCTACAAGGGCCTGTACTCCAGCTTTAATTCGGTCAACATGTTCGAGATTGCCCACTCGCTGCATCGCCAGTTTGGCGGTGACCCGTGGTGCATTTATCGCGGCAAGCATCTGCTGTCGTTTGTCGACAACCACGATGTGCCGCGCCTGGCGAGCATCCTGACCGACAAGTTCTGCCTGCGCCCCGCCTATGGCATGCTGTTTGGTATGCCGGGCATCCCGTGCGTTTACTATGGCAGCGAGTGGGGGATTGCCGGCGAAAAGGGCGGCCCCGATGGCGACTGGGCGCTGCGCCCTGCCCTCGATGAGCCTGTGCCCAACGAGCTGACGGCCTTCATCAAGCAGCTCACGCACCTGCGCTCGGCAGACGACGCGGCGTCCCGTGCCCTCAACTATGGTGCCTATCGCAACGTGGTGATCCAGAACAAGCAGCTGCTGTTCGAGCGCGTCTGCGACGACGCGACGGTGCTCGTGGCGGTCAATGCCGTGAACGAGCCCTATACCTT
>JAJWXI010000163.1 GCA_021641225.1 Collinsella aerofaciens
GCTTTATCGAAGTCGGCGGATTCATGCACGTAGATGTGGCAGTTACCCGTGCCCGTCTCGATCACCGGAACGAGCGACTCGCGCACGCAGCGCTGGATCAGGCCCGCACCGCCACGCGGAATGAGCACATCGACGACGCCGCGGAGCTTCATGAGCTCGCCGGTGGCCTCGCGGTCGGTAGACTCGATCATCGACACGGCCTCGCGCGGGAAGCCCTTGGCCTCGAGCGCATCGGCCAGCAGTTCGGCAATCATGGCACACGAGTGATAGGCCAGCGAGCCGCCGCGCAGAATGCAGGCGTTGCCGGTGCGGATGCAGATGCCCGCGGCGTCGGCCGTCACGTTGGGGCGCGCCTCGTACACCATGGCGACTAGGCCCAACGGCACGCTCACGCGGGTGAGGTCCACGCCGCTTGCGAGCACGCGGTGGTCGAGCACGCGGCCGACAGGATCGGGCAGCTCGGCGAGCTTCTCCAGGCCGGCGGCCATACCCTCGACGCGCTCGGGCGTCAGCAGCAGACGGTCGAGGAGCCCCGCCGAGGTCCCCGCATCGCGCGCGGCGGACATATCGAGCTCGTTGGCGGCGACGATGGAGTCGACACCGTTGCGCAGTGCTGCGGCCATGGCGCGCACGGCCTCCTGGCGCTGCTCGTCGCTCGCCGTGGCAAGCGAGGCCGACGCTGCCTTAGCGGCAACGGCAAGATCGTGGACATACGTGGCTATATCGACCGACATGGGCGGCCCTTTCTCCTAGAAGTTTGCAACCATGGTAGCCGATTTGCGCATGGCCTCGCCCGCGGCGGTAGAATTGGTCAACCCGAAACACCGCAACGAACGGAAGACTCACATGGCCCTCATCACTTCGTACCACGTCCCCGGCCTGTATGTCGAGGACCACAGCATCGACGTCCCCCTCGACTGGCGCGGCCTGGAGCCGATGCTCCTGGCCGTCGGCAGCACCATGCGCCGCGGCGCCATGCCGGCACCAATCGCCGGCGCGCCCGAGAGCATCAAGCTCTTCTACCGCGTGGTTTGCGCGCCCGACCGCATCAACGACGATCTGCCGCTGCTCCTGTTTTTGCAGGGCGGCCCCGGCGGCGAGAGCCCGCGTCCGCTGTCGCCCACAAGCGACGGCTGGATCGAGGAGGCCGTCAAGCACTTCCGCGTGGTCCTTCCCGACCAGCGCGGCACCGGACGCAGTAGCTGCGTGGACGGACGCACGATCAAGGCACTGGGTGATCGCGCAACGGCCGCCGGCGCCGATACAGCACGCTCGCAGGCGGACTTCCTCAAGCGTCACCTCGCCAGCTCCATCGTGCGCGATTTTGAGTACCTGCGCCTGGTGGGCTTTGGCGGCAAGCCGTGGGTCACGCTCGGGCAGAGCTACGGCGGCTTTTTGACGCTGAGCTATCTGTCGCTCTTCCCCGAGGGCGTGGCGGCAAGCTTTACCTGTGGTGGCATTCCGCACGTGCCGGCGAGCGCCAGCGAGGTCTACGCGCACACCTTCCCGCGCATGGCCGCCAAGACGCAGCAGTATTACGATCGCTACCCCGCTGACGTCGAGCGCGTGGCAGCCCTGGCCGATGCGCTCGAGGCTCAGAAGCCCGTGCTGCCCGACGGCTCGCCAATGACGGTCGAGCGCCTACAGCTCATGGGCAGCGACTTTGGCATGAAGCCGAGCTTTGAGCGCATGCATTGGATTATCGATCACGCGTTTGTTACAGGCGACGGTACGCTGAGCTGCGGCTCCTCGGTATCCGACAGCTTTTTGATGCGCGCCTTCGAGCGCACCAACACGCGCACGAATCCGCTGTACTGGACGCTGCAGGAGTTCATATACGCCGACGGTGACACTATGCCCATTGGCTGGGCCGCAGCTGAAGAGAAGGCACACCACGCCGAGTTCGACACCCTCGCGCGCCCGCTCATGTTTACCGGCGAGGCCATATTCCCGTGGATGTTCGAGCAGATGCCCGAGCTCAAGCCCTTCAAGCCCGCCATGGACCTGCTGATGGAAGACACCAGCTGGGACAAGATCTATGACCCGCAGCGCCTGGCCTGCAACGAGGTGCCGCTCCAGGCCGCGGTGTACTTCGATGACATGTACGTCGATTCGAGTCTGCAGCTCGACACGCTCAGCCGCGTGGGCAACTCGCACGCCTGGGTAACCAACGAGTTCGAGCACGACGGCCTGCACGGCAGTGTGGTATTCAAGCACCTCTTCGACGAGTCCCTCAACCGCGGAGACCTGCGCCGAATCTTCTAGCAAAGGAGTGTCCCCACCTGCCGGCACAATAGGAACGTCCCCAAGTGCCGGAAAAGGAGAGGCAGCACTGCTGGCAAAACGAGCCGCAGCGCTGCCTCTCTTTATGCAAACACTATCAAGTTGTCCCTATGGATTGCGGGCTTCTCGGCCAGGTCTGCGAGCAGGCGGTTGCTGGCAATCTGGTCCTGGCGGCGGCCGGCGGCAAGCTCCAGCACGTCCGAATCGGCCTCGGCGATACCGCGGGCGACAACCATGCCGCTCGGGTCGCACACGTCGAGCACATCGCCCTCGGCAAACTGGCCATCGACCTCGCGAATACCCACCGCGAGCAGCGACGATCCGCGGCTGACCAGCGCCTTCGCGGCGCCGTCATCAACCGTCACCGAGCCGTGCGCCTTGTCGCCCAGTGCAATCCACAGCTTGCGGGGTGCAATGTCCAGGCGCTCCGCCGGCGGATCGAACAGCGTGCCCACGCTCTCGCCGCGGGCCAAACGCACGAGCGCATCGGGCTCCTCGCCCGAGCAAATCACGCTCTGAATGCCGGCCGTCATGAGAATGCGGCTTGCACGGATCTTGGTGATCATGCCGCCCGTGCCCACCGATGTGGAAGAATCGCCCGCCGAGGCGATGATCTTGGCGTCGATCTTATGCACGACCGGGACGAACTCGGCCGTGGGGTCCTCGTGCGGATTGGCGGTATAGAGGCCATCGATGTCCGAGAGCGTCACGCACAGATCGGCGGAAACCAGACAGCTCACAAGCGCCGCCAGCGTGTCGTTGTCGCCAAACTTGATCTCATCGACGGTGACGGTATCGTTCTCGTTGACGACCGGCACCACACCCAGCTCCACAAGGCGCAGCAGGGCGTCGCGCGCGTGCAGGTAGGACGTGCGGCGCGCCGTGTCGTGGCGTGTGAGCAGCACGAGCGAGGTGAGCAGGTCGCGCGCATGGAACTCCTCGTCATAGGCCGACGAGATGATGCACTGACCAGCCGAGGCGCAGGCCTGCAGGCTCGGCAGGTCACCGACCGGCTTACGGTCGAAGCCCAGCACGGGATAGCCACAGGCGATAGCGCCCGAGCTCACCACGATCAGGCGCCAGCCAAGCTCGCGCAGCGCTGCGGCCTGGTCGGCAAGCCCGCCGATAAAGGCGCGGTTGACCTTGCCGTCGGCGCCCACCACCGTGGACGAACCGATCTTTACCACCATCGTTTTATAAGAAGTCGTCATACGTCAAACCAATCAACTGTTCAGCGAACGGCCGAGCCGGCGGCCAGGGAAGCGTGACTCGCCCCTACCGCCCAAGGAATTAGTGAGCCCAGGGAAAGGCAGAGGCCGCGGCCATGTTCTTACGCACGAGCTCGTCGCGCACCTGAGCCAGGCCCTGCTCCATACCCACCACATAGGTCTGCGGGTACAGGAAGCGCTTGAAAGCTGCGTCCAGATGGTCGAGCGCCCAAGCACAGCGCTCGCGCGCGTCCTGGATGCTCTCACGCGGAGCCACCGCACTGCCATCGCGCACGATCGGCACCAGCAGCTCGCGATACTCGAGTTCGGACACGTCGGTCACCAGGGCGGCATCGTTCACGGCCACAAGGGTATTGCCGCGCGCGGCGCCCTCCCCCGCCAGATGGTCCTCGTCGTAGATCATGTCGCAGACCGGGCCGCCAAAGCCGTCGTAATAACGGCGCACGCATTGCACACCCGGGATCGTGCGCTTGTATGGCTGCTCAGAGAGCTTGACCACCGGCGTCCA
>JAJWXI010000164.1 GCA_021641225.1 Collinsella aerofaciens
GACGGTAGCCGAGAGTGCCTGGTTGAATGCCAAGGTAAAGCCATTCACGGATCCATTGAATCCAAGATCTCGGACTCCGATCGAACGACGGCGCTGCAAGCCATGGGATATCCCGTCGTTCTGATGACCTATGGTCAGCTGGCCGACTCCGATGCCTTCCGCGTGGTGATGGAGCTCATTATGTCCTATCTCGATGCGCCACTGAAAGACAAGACGCCTCGGCAGCAGGAGCTCGAACGGCGGCTTCGTGAGGAGATTTTTATCGATTGGGCGGGAATGTAGTCGCGCGGTGGGTAAACGGTAGCGCGAGCTAGAGTTCTGGTCGCAAAAAGGCTTCAGTTTCGCCTTGGAAGGGCATTAAAAATGCTATCTAGCATAAGTTGTTTCGGAAAATGGACAGTCAACTTACATTCGGCATATAGAAATCGATTATTACCCACTAAAGTCCCTGATAAAGTTGTTTATCAAAAGGGGTGCGCTTGGTGATTTGGGTCTTACTGTCGATTATCCGAAAAAACTTGTTCTGGGTATCATTTCTAAAGTCGTCCGGAGCAACGAAATCGGCCCCCGTTTCGTGAAAACGGGGGCCGAATGGGCTTCATGGCCTGTCTGGCAGGCTTGGCGCCGACGCTACTTGATCACGCGCACGCGATACATCGACGGAATCTGCTTAAGCGCCTCAATCGTGCTGCTGTCCAGGTGCTCGTCGGTGTCGAACATGGTGTAGGCGTTCTCGCCGGCAGACTCGTTGGTCATGCGCTGCACGTTGGCGTTGTCCTTGGCCAGGATCGCCGTGATCTGGCCGATCATGTTGGGCACGTTGGCGTGCAGACAGGCGATGCGGCTCGCGGCGCGCGCCTTGCCCATGCTGCAGGCGGGGTAGTTGACGCTGTGCGCGATGTTGCCGTTTTCCAGGTAATCCTTGAGCTCGCTGATGGCCATGTCGGCGCAGTTGGCTTCGGCTTCGCCGGTGCCGGCGCCCGAATGCGTGGTGATAAACGTGTTGGGCATCTTGACGGTCTTGGGCGTGGCAAAGTCGCAGCTAAACCAGCTGAGCTTGCCCGCGCGCAGGGCGGCGTCGACGGCGTCCTCGTCAATGATGGTCTCGCGCGCGTAGTTGATGAGCACGGCGTCCGGGGCCAGCAGGTCGATCTGCTCGGTGCTGATCATGCCGATGGTATCGGCCTTGCTGGGCACGTGCACGGTGAGGTAGTCGCAGCCGCGGCACAGATCCTCGAGCGTGCCCACGCGCTGCACCTCGCGGCTCAGCACCCACGCGTGCTCGACGGAGATGAACGGATCGTAGCCGTAAACGTCCATGCCCAGGTCGACACAGGCGTTGGCGACCTTGGAGCCTACGTTGCCCAGGCCGATGACGCCGATGCGCTTGCCCTTGAGCTCGCGGCCCACAAAGGCCTTCTTGGCTTTTTCGGCATCGACCTGGATCTCGGGGTCGTCGGCGTTGTCGCGCACCCAGTTCATCGACTGCACCACGCCGCGGCTCGAGAGCACCAGCATGCCCAGGACGAGCTCCTTGACGGCGTTGCTGTTGGCGCCGGGGGAGTTAAAGACGACGACGCCCTTTTTGGCGTACTCCTCGACGGGGATGTTGTTGACGCCGGCGCCGCAGCGGGCGATGGCGCGGATGCCCTCGGGCAGCTCGTAGCCGTGCAGGTCGGTGGAGCGCATCAGGATGGCATCGGCCTCCTCGGCGGTGCCCACAAACTCGTAGCCCTCGCCAAACTCGACTTTGCCGTCTTTGGTGATGTCGTCGATGGTCTTGATCTTGCGCATGAAAAACTCCTTAGCGGATTTGTTTATAACAAGTGGTCTGAGGTGGCTGGTCAGCCCGCGCGTTGCGGGCTAGTTAGATCGCGGACTCAAACTATGCTGCGCTTCGAAGTCCTTCATGTACGAGGCCAGTGCCTGCGCGTCTTCCATGGTTACGGCGTTGTAGACGCTGGCGCGCATGCCACCCACCAGGCGATGACCCTTGACGTTTTGAATCTGGTGCTCGGCCGCGCCTGCGACAAAGGCGGCGTCGAGGTCGGCATCGCCGGTACGGAACGTGACGTTGGCGATGGAGCGGCTGTCGGCCTGTGTGGTGCCATGGAACAGCACGCTGTGCTCGAGCAGGTTATAGAGCAGGTTGGCCTTGGCCCGGTTGCGCTCGGCCATGGCGGCAAGTCCGCCGGTCTGCTCAACCCAGCGGAATACCTTGCCGCACACGTAGATACCAAAGGTGTTGGGCGTGTTGAGCATGGAGCCCTTGGCGGCCTGGGTCTTAAGGTCCAGGTACTGCGGCGTCTGCGCAAAAGCGGGGCCATCTGCGATGAGGTCGTCGCGCACGATGACCACGGTCACGCCCGCGGCGCCGGCGTTTTTCTGCGCACCGGCGTAGATGAGCCCGTAGCGCTCAACGTCGAGCGGCTGCGACAGAAAGCAGCTCGAGACATCGGCGACCAGCGGCACGTCGTCGCAAGCGGGCAGCTCGTGGTACATGGTGCCAAAGATGGTGTTGTTCTGGCAGATGTAGACGTAGTCGAGCCCGCCGCCCGCGGCCTCGGCGGCAATGCGCGCGTTGATGTCGACTATGGTGGGTATGCGGTCGAAATTGGTGTCCTCGGAGCTCGCGAGCAGCACGGCCTCGCCGTACTTGGCGGCCTCCTTGTACGCCTTGTTGGCAAAGTTGCCGGTCACGACGTAGCCGGCGCGGCCGCGGCGCATGAGGTTCATGGGGATGCCCGCAAACTGCAGCGTGGCGCCGCCCTGCAAAAACAGGACACGGTAGTTGTCAGGGATGCTCAGCAGGCGGCGCAGGGTTGTCTCGGCGTCGTCGATGATCTGCTGGTACATACTAGATCGATGGCTCATCTCGAGCACGGACATGCCGCAACCGCGGTAGTCCATCATCTCGTCGGCGATCTCGGCGAGCACGCTGGTGGGCAGCGCGGCCGGGCCAGCTGAGAAGTTGTGCACACGTGCCATCTTCTAGGTCCCCCTCGTAGTTGTTCGAACGTTCGGGATACTTTAGCACAGTGCAGCGCCAGGTGCGACCGCATCACGGTAAAACTCGAGTACGCCGCTATGATTTACAGGATGGTTACATGGGGGAGGGGCCTTACTCCTCCGGCAGGTCTAGGTCTGCGAGCGACCGCATCAGGCTTTCCAGGCGCTTGATCTCTTCGTCGCAAATTAGTTGCCCCTGGCCGCTACGACGCCAGTGTGGCGATGACGGCTTCGTCGCCGGCGTATATTAGGGTGTCGCCGTCGGGGATGATGGTTTGGCCGTCGCGCTTGAGCATCACGACGATAAAGGGGTGCTTGCCCTGCGGCACGTCGCGCAGGCGCTGACCGGCCAGGCGACCGTGGGGCGTCACGGTGACCTCGCGCAGCGTAACCTCGGCACGCTCTTCGAACGTTGGGGCTGCCATCACCAGCAGATCGCCTTCCTGGATCACGGTGTCGCCATTGGGCAGTACCGGATGCGCCCCGTCGCGCAGCACCAGGACCACGAGCATGTCCGTCGCGCTGCCAATATCGGCGAGCGAGCGCCCGGCAAACGGATGGCCAGCGCCCACCTTGAGCTTGACGAACGACATGCCGTCTTCGTCGCGATAGTCGTTAAAGGTGCGGCGCACGTCGCCGGCCGCATCGATCATATCGAGTTTCTTCGCCACCGCCGGCAGCAGCGAACCCTGCACCACAATGCTCGACACGGCAATCACGAAGACTAGGTCAAACAGGTCGTGTCCGCCGGGAACGCCGGCCACCACGGCAAAGAGGCTAAAGACGACCGAAGCCGCGCCGCGCAAGCCCGCCCAGCTTACGAGCGCAACCTGGCGAGGGCTCGTCTTAAAGGGCGCCAGCAGCAGACCGACGGCGATGGGGCGGCTCGCAAAGAGCATAAACGTCATGAGTGCCAAGCCCGGCAGCAGCATTTGCGGCAGGCGTGCGGGCGTAACGAGCAGGCCCTGT
>JAJWXI010000165.1 GCA_021641225.1 Collinsella aerofaciens
CGGAGGGGCGCCGGGGGCGGGAATCGCGCACTCCATATTTTGTTCACAAATGAATAGGTCCCTCAGTCGCATCACTGAGGTTAAAACTGAAGCAGTGGCTTCTGATATTGGCGATGACCAGCTGGTTTATAGGTGTTAAGGCATCGGTCATCTCTGGAGCGCCACTTTACTCCAAAAGCATCAGCTATTTGTTTCCCGTCGGTAAAAGGCAGGTTTTGTTCGCCAAGCGTTCTTATATATAGAGAAGTTCGGGTTCGAACCCGTGTCGCGGCAACAAAAAAGCGGCCGGCATCCGCCAGTCGCTTTTTTAGTCTATGGTGGGCCGTCAGGGGTCCAGCCTGCTCCGCAGGCGGCCGCTGCGGCGCTTCGCGCCTTGCGCGCTGCGCTGGCAAACGCTCACGCGTTTACTCAGCTCCGCGCCCCGACGGGTTCGAACCCATGAAAAGGCGACAAAAAAGACGGCCAACCGAAGTTGACCGTCTCAACAATCTTTGGGTGGGCCGTCAGGGGTTCGAACCCTGGACCTTGGGATTAAAAGTCCCCTGCTCTGCCAGCTGAGCTAACGGCCCGTGGGTGGCATTGTACCACGGTCTGGGACTATTCCCAACTCCATTGGCCGTTCTGGAAAATCACAACTTCACGTCCATCAGGCGTAATGCCCGTAATATCGATGTCGTCCGTGCCGATCATAAAATCGACGTGCGTGCTCGAGATGTTAACGCCATGCTCCAGGAGCTCCTCCTTGGACATGTCATACCCACCCTCGATGCATTCGGGGAAACCGACACCTAGCGCGAGATGGCAGCTAGCATTCTCGTCATAGAGCGTATCGTAGAATAGAACGCCACTTTCGCGGATCGGCGTGTTCTTGGAGATAAGCGCGACCTCACCCAGATGAGCGGCACCTTCATCGGTGTCAATAATGCTCGCAAGCGTCGCCTTACCCACGCGGGCATCGTAGTCCACTACGCGGCCCGCCTCGAACTTAATCCAAAAATCGTCAACCTTGTTACCGTGGTGAATGAGCGGCATAGCCGAATACACGATACCGTCGGCACGCATACGGTCAGGCGAGGTGAAGACTTCCTCGGTGGGAATGTTGGGGAAGAAGGGGTGCCCATCGGGCGTCTTACCCTTGCCGCCGGCCCACTCGTGACCTTTCGTCATGCCAATCGTCAGATCGGTTCCATTTGCCGAGGTGTAATGCAGGTAGTCGAAACGATTGTCGTTCAGGAAACGCAGGTTCTTTTCGAAAGCGGCGTCATGAAGTTCCCAGTCGCTCTCCGGGTCCTGGCCATCGGCGCGAGCGGTGTGCAGAATCGCATTCCACAGCTTATAGATTGCAACCTCATCGGCGTCTCCCGGGAACACCTCACGCGCCCAGGCAACGACCGGCGCGCCGGCGATGCACCACGGGTTGATGTTGTAGTCCAGTCCGCGGCGGAAGACCTTGCACTGTGTGTTCCTTGCCTTAGAAGCTGCAGCAGGCTTAGCGGGATCGATGCCCTTCAGAGCCGCAGGGTCCGCGCCCTCGATAAAGATAAAGCAGGCACCATCCTGGGCCAGTGAATCAAGCTGCAGGCGCTTCCACTCGGGCGTCTGCTCAAAATAGCTTTTCTCGACATGCTCGTACGTGAGCCTCGTCACGGCATCATCGGCCCAAATAACCGTCACGTGACCGGCACCGGCGGCATAAGCCTCCGCAACCACCACGCGCGCAAACGGCGCGCACTCGACCGGAGACTGAACGACAACCTCCTGGCCGGGCTTGACGTTTACGCCCTTGCGGACAACCAGGCGCGCATAGTTTTTAATCTTGGGCTCTAGGGCCTTCATGCCCTCCAGAGCCTCTTCGACCGTCAGGGCAGCTCGAATCATGTGCCACTCCATCTATCTATAGAACAGTAAAAAGGCGCGCCGCAAAAACGACGCGCCTTATATCTTAGCGATAAGTATGCATGCAAACGCTACTTCTTCTTGGAGTCCTTTTTGTCCTCCTCGGCAGCTGCGCGCTCGATAAGAGCGTTGAGCTTGTTCTCGGACATGCCCTCGGCCTGCGTGCGGTACATATTGCGCAGGGGACGAATACGAACGAAGTCGTAGATAAAGTCGCCCAAAATGACGACGTAGGACAAAACGATGCCGACCATCTGGACGGGGCTGGACACCATGCCAGCGGGAGCGAAGTACAGCGAAGCCCAAATGGCCACGACGAGCACCATGCCGATAGTGAGCACGGCCCACCAGATGCGGCGGCGCTTGGTGTAGTCCTCATCCTGCTTGAGAAGGATATTCGACACCGTGTAGATGCGGTCCTCCTTGGCGCGCTGCTTAGCCTTGCGGGCGCGCTTCTCCTCTTTAGAGAGGCCCTCGAGGTTCTCGCCCTTCTCGAGCTCTTTGCGGCGTGCCTTAGACGAAGCCGGCACGACGCGGACAGAGCTCGCTGCCTGACGGGCGGGCTTGGCGGATGCGGCGGACTTGCGCGCAACCCCGGTAACCTCGTGGGATTGCGTGCGCTTGTTCGTGGCGCTACGGGTACTCACTTATGCGTTCTCCTTCATGCTTGTGAACTGGGAGCCCGTGATGATCTGGAAGGCCTCGCGATAGCGCTCGGACGTGCCATCGATGACCTCGGCGGGCAGGTGCGGGGTCTCCCCCGTCATATCCCAGTTGGCCTTGAGCCAATTGCGGACGAATTGTTTGTCGTAGCTAGGCTGGATCTTGCCCTCCTCGTAGCTGGCAGCAGGCCAGAAACGGCTGGAGTCAGGCGTGAGGCACTCGTCGATCAGCGTGACCTTGCCATCGATGACACCAAACTCGAACTTGGTGTCGGCAATGATGATGCCACGGGTCGCTGCATACTCGGCAGCGGCCTTGTAGATCTTGAGAGACAGGTCGCGAATCTGCGTGGCGATGTCCTCGCCAACGATCTCGCAGCAACGCTCGAACGAGATGTTCTCGTCATGGTCACCGATCTCGGCCTTCGTGGAGGGCGTGAACAGCGGTTCGGGAAGCTTGGAAGCCTCGGTCAGGCCCTCAGGCAGTTGGATGCCGCAGACGGTGCCGTTCTCGTCGTAGGTCTTCTTGCCCGAACCGGTCAGATAGCCGCGGACGATGCACTCGATAGGAATCGTCTGCGCCTTCTTGACCAGCATGGCGCGACCAGCGAGATAGTCACGGTACTCAGCAAACTCCTCGGGGAAATCCGCCGGGTCGATGGAGACGAGGTGGTTGGGAACGATGTCGGCAAACTTATCGAACCAGAATGCCGAGATGCGGTTGAGCACCTCTCCCTTAAACGGAATCTCGTCGGGAAGAATGAAGTCGAACGCAGAAATGCGGTCGGTGGCGACCATCAGCAGGTTTTCACCGGCATCATAGATATCACGAACCTTGCCACGGGAATCCGGACGACGCTCCATCGTTGTCACGTGAGTCACTCCTTACCAAAATACGACAGTAATGCGGGTTCTTTCCCGCATGTTTTCGCAAACTCGGAGCGGCAGGGACGAAACCCCTCCTTCACCGAATAGCGAAAAGCTAGTGCTCCATTGTAGTAGATGCCGCGTCCGCCGTGTGCTCGCGAGGCAGATGAATCGTAAAAGTCGTACCCTTTCCAAGCTCCGACTCCACGGATATGTAGCCGTGATGACGCTCGACGATCTGCTTGGTCACGGCGAGGCCCACGCCCAGACCGCCCGCCTCACGGGCACGGCTGGCATCGGCGCGCCAAAAACGGCCGAAGATGCGCGACAAGTCATCCTTGGCAATACCGATGCCGGTATCAGAAACGGCGATGCTGACGTGTTTGCGGTCACTGAGCACCGACACCACGACCCAACCGCCCTCGGGGGTGTAGCGCATGGCGTTGCTCATGAGATTGATGACGCATTGTGTGATCATGTCGGGATCGGCTTCGACGACATCGTCGTGACCTTGGGTCTCGTCGGCAAAGCGCAAGCGCAGATCGCGGTCG
>JAJWXI010000018.1:0-3399 GCA_021641225.1 Collinsella aerofaciens
GGCGCTTTGCGTTTGAAAAAACTAGCTCGTCTAAGAGGAACTAGCATGTTAGACCGTTTTACCGATCGTGCGCGCAAGGTCATGTCCATGGCCAAGCAAGAGGCGCTCGATCTTCATTCAAATAAGGTGGGTACCGAGCATCTGCTGCTCGCGCTTGCCAAGGAGGACGAGGGCATTGCCGCCGAGGCGCTGCGCTCGCTCGATATCTCCTACGACGACATCATGGACACGCTCAAAGAAGTCGAGACTACCGTTCCCGAGCCCAGCGAGGAGACCGAGGCGGCCAAGCTCGCCTTTACGCCGCTCGTCATAAGCGTGATGGAGCGCTCCTTCCGCGTGGCACGCGAGAACAACCAGACCTATGTGTCGACCGAGCACCTGCTCATCGGTATCGTCGAAGAGGGCAACGGCATGGCCATGGACATCCTCATGCGCCTGGGCGTGTCGTCTGCTTCCATTAAAAAGGCCATCGAAAAGCTCACTGCCAAGGATCAGGACAAGAAGCGTCCGCTCGCTGGCGCTGGCGCTGGTCGTCCCGGTGCGGGCCTGCCGTTCTTTAGCGGCTCGGATGCCTCTCAGCAAAAGGGGAGCGGTACCGATACACTTAAGCAGTTCGCGACCAACCTTACGCAGAAGGCGCGCGACGGCGAACTCGATCCGGTGATCGGCCGCGAAAAGGAAGTCCAGCGTATGATGGAAATTCTTTCGCGTCGCACCAAGAACAACCCGCTCATCCTGGGCGACCCTGGCGTGGGTAAGACGGCCATTGTCGAGGGTCTGGCCCAGCAGATCGCTGCCGGCAACGTGCCCGAGAACCTCATGAACCAGAATATCTGGACGCTCGACCTGCCGGGTCTCGTTGCGGGCGCCAAGTATCGCGGTGAGTTCGAGGAGCGCCTCAAGAACGTGATCCAGGAGGCAACCGAGGCCGACGACGTCATCCTGTTTATCGATGAGATGCACACCATCATCGGTGCCGGTTCCGCCGAGGGCTCCATCGACGCGAGCTCCATGCTCAAGCCGGTGCTCGCGCGCGGCGCCTTCCAGATTATCGGTGCCACCACGGCCGAGGAGTTCCGCAAGTACCTCACCAAGGACCCGGCCTTCGAGCGCCGCTTCCAGACCATCGATGTCGAGGAGCCGAGCGTCGAGGATACGGTCAAGATCCTGACCGCGCTCAAGCCGCGCTACGAGGAGCACCACCACGTGCGCTATACACAGGGTGCCATCGAGGCCGCCGCGAACCTCTCCAACCGCTACATCCAGGATCGCTTCCTGCCCGATAAGGCCATCGACCTCATCGACGAGGCCGGTGCTCGCGCTCGCATCGCCGCGAATCGCGCGCCCGAGCCGGTGCGCGAGGCCGAGCATCGCATCGAGGAGCTCAAGGCTGCCGCGCAGGAGGCCACCGAGAGCGACGACATGAACAAGGCCGCCGAGATCACCGAGCAGCAGAAGGCTGCCGAGATTGAACTCGCCGAGGCCAAGGCTGCCTGGACCGCCGAGCTTGACGCCAGCCCGCTCACCATCGATGTGAGTCAGATCGCCGATATCGTGTCCGTGACTTCGGGCGTGCCGGTGTCCTCGCTTACCGAGAGCGAGAGCCGTCGCCTGCTGCAGGCCGAAAGCGTGCTCAAGACGCGCATCATCGGTCAGGATGAGGCAGTCGAGGCCGTCGCCAAGGCCGTGCGCCGCAGCCGCTCGCCGCTCAAGGACCCGCGTCGCCCCGGCGGCAGCTTTATCTTCCTGGGTCCCACCGGCACGGGTAAGACCGAGCTCGCCAAGACGCTCGCCGAGTACCTCTTTGGCAGCAAGGACGCACTCATCAGCTTCGACATGTCCGAGTTCGGTAGCGAGTTCGAGGTCTCCAAGCTCATCGGTAGCCCTCCGGGTTACGTCGGTCACGACGAGGGCGGCCAGCTCACCAAGGCCGTTCGTCGCCACCCGTACTCGGTCGTGCTGTTCGACGAGATCGAGAAGGCGCACCCCGATATCTTCAACATCCTGCTGCAGGTGCTAGAGGAGGGTCGTCTGACCGATAGCCAGGGCAAGACGGTCGACTTCCGCAACACCGTGATCATCATGACGTCCAACGTGGGCGCCCGCGAGATTGCGCAGGATGCAAGCGTTGGCTTTGGCACCACCGGCGAGCAGGGTCTCACGTCGAGTGAGATCCGCGGCCGCGCGATGGGCGAGCTCAAGCGCCTGTTCCGCCCCGAGCTGCTCAACCGCATCGACGACATCGTGGTGTTCCAGAAGCTCTCGGGCGAGAATCTCACCAAGATCGCGCACCTGCTGGTGGACGACCTGCGTCAGCGTTTGATTGCCAACGGCATGAACATCAAGCTCACCGATGCGGCCTATGACAAGATCGTGGCCGAGGGCACCGACCTCACCAACGGTGCGCGTCCGCTGCGCCGTGCTATTCAAAAGCTCATCGAGGACCCGCTGTCCGAGGAGCTTCTGGCCGGTGAGTGGGGCGAGGGCGATACCGTCCTGTGCGACGTGGCCGATGGCAAGTTTGTCTTTAGCCACGGCACGGGCGAGATCCCGGCACCGCGTCCGGCGGGCACGCTCGGTGGTGATACCGCCCCGGCGGCACCGCACACTGGCAACGCTGCGCCCGTGAGCGGCGGCGTGACCTCGGGCCCCGGCGGCATGATGCAAGCCGGCTCCGGCGCGCTGTAGGGATTGAACATAACCTTGCAAGATGGGGGCGTTTCCGAAAGGGAAGCGCCCCTATTTCTATGTATGGGCGTGGCCAATCGTATCGATGCCGATTACGTGGTAACGGAGGATAAAAACCTCATTAGACATACCAATGGCGTATGCATTGACGTAGAGCAGGCGTTGAGGTTGGTTGGCGAGGCTAAAGACCCCTCTGTGCAGCCCATCTAGCCTGCTTTATCTTGATAAAGTGGCGTTTCCTCGCCGTTAGCCGATGATGCAAGGGCGCTCGGCGTTTTCGACTGGTTTATGCACGCAAAGTCTGGGAATATACAAGTCGCATGTCTTACTGTCTAACCAGTTGCGCCAAGGAGGCACCATGGACTACAAGATTACTGGCTACGAGCCCGCCCAGCTGTTCCATTACTTTGAGGAGATCAGTGCGATTCCCCGCGAGTCTGGCAACGAGAAGGGCATCAGCGATTTCCTGGTCGCGTTTGCCAAGGAGCGCGGCCTCGATGTGTATCAGGACGAGGTCTACAACGTCATCATTCGCAAGCCCGCTTCTGCCGGTGCCGAGAACGCTCCGACCGTGATGCTCCAGGGTCATATCGACATGGTGTGCGACAAGCTTGGTTCCGTCGAGCACGACTTTACGACCGACGGTATCGACCTGGTCGTCAAGGACGGCGTCCTCACCGCTAACGGCACCACCCTGGGCGCCGACAACGG